>CAXUJE010000116.1:0-13907 GCA_964251035.1 uncultured Acetobacteraceae bacterium | reverse complement strand
GGCCACGCTGCTGGCGGCGGCCGGCGCGGGGGTGGGCGCCGCCGCTGCGGTGCCGGTGCTGCTCGGCCTGTCCGGGCTGGCGGCGCCCTTCACCGGGCAGCCGGAGGACATCGGCGCCGCCGGGCTGGCCGGGGCGCTGCCGCTGAGCCTATGGCTCTCCTTGCCGGCCTTGCCGGCGGCGGCGGCGGTGATCGGCTGGCTCACGGCGCAGGGCACGGTGCGCCGGTGGCTGCGGCGGCTGCCGTGACGGAAGCGCGCCAAGAAGCGTACTGGCGGCGCCGCGCTCGGCTGGGCCTGGCGGCAGCGAGCGCCGCGCTGCTCGGCGGCGGCGTGTTGTGGGGAGTGGGATTTGCACGGTTCAACAGCATCGCGCGGCAGACCGGGGAGCTGCCTACGGCAGCGGACGGGATCGTCGTGCTGACCGGCGGCGCGGACCGGATCGAGACGGCGCTGCGCCTGCTGGTCGAGGGGCGCGCGCCCTTCCTGATGGTGTCCGGCGTGGCGCGCGGGGCGGACTTGGCCGACCTGATGCGCCGGGTGCCGCTCGATGCTGACCAGGCCAGCCGGGTGACGCTGGGCCACGAAGCGCAGAGCACGTCGGGCAACGCGGCGGAGACCGCGCCCTGGGCGCGGGCGCACACGGTGCGGCGGCTGATCGTCGTGACCGCCGGCTACCACGTGCCGCGGGCGTTGCTGGAGCTGCGACGCGCCCTGCCGGACGTCGAGCTGCAGGCGGTCGCGGTGCAGTCCCCGGCGCTCCGCGGCGCGCCGCCGGCGGCGGCAGTCCGCGTGCTCGCGGGCGAGTATGACAAGCTGCTCGCCGTCCGGTTCGGCCTGCGGCACCTGCTCGGAAGCGGGGAGCCGCCATGATCTGGCTGCGCTCCCTGCTGTTCAACATCTGGTTCTTTGGGGCGACGCTGGGGATGGGGCTGCTTGGCGTGCCCGTCCGCTGGTTCTCCCGCCGCCATGCGCTGTGGGTGGCGCAAAGCTGGGCGGGGCTGGTGCTGGGCGGCGCCGCGACCTTGTGCGGAATCCGCGTCGCCGTGGTCGGGCGGGAACATCTGCCGACAGCGGGCGCCGCGCTGATCGCGTCGCAGCACCAATCGGCCTTCGACACGCTGGTCTGGCTGCGCCTGGTCCCGCGTGCGGCCTACGTGTTCAAGGCCGAGCTGGCGCGGGTTCCGCTGTTCGGCTCGCTGCTGGTGCCGGCCGGTCAGATTCCCGTGGATCGCGGCGCGTCGTTCAGCGCGGTCCGCAGCCTGCTGCGCGGCGCCGACCGTGCCAAGGCGGACAACCGGCAGATCGTGATCTTCCCGGAAGGCACCCGGGTGGCGCCGGGCATCGAGGCCGAGCTGCGGCCCGGCATCGCGGCACTCGCGGCGCGGACGGGGCTGCCGGTCATCCCGGTCGCCACCGACTCCGGCCGGTACTGGGGCCGGCGGGCGTTCCGCAAGACGCCGGGCGTGATCCGCGTCGTGGTCGGCCCGCCGATTCCGCCGGGCTTGCCGCAAGCGGCGCTGATCGTCGCGATACAGGAACGCTGGCGGGAAGCCGGCCTTTCCGGCAGTTCTGTGGACAAGTCTGTGCACAAAGATGGTAAAACGTCGGGCGCATGGCTGACTTAGACCTTGCAACGTCTTCATTTATCACAGTTTCATTGCAGTTCATGGTCGATACCGAGGCAGGATGCCGTTGCCATGGCTGGCGTGCTCATTGTCCAAAGCTTTGTTATTCAATAACAAAGGATTCCCAGATGGCCGCACGGGACGCCCCGCTCTCTCGGCGGGCAGCGCGTGGCTTGGGACTCGGCACGCCGCGCCGCGCCGCTGTGGATGACCGCAGGCCGCACTGCGCGCCAAGCCCTTGGGATCTCTGAATGGCGAGCGCGCCTGCGACGCGGACCCTGTTGCGCTGGGCGTGCGGCGCGCTCGTCGCGGCAGGCCTGGCGCATGGGGTCTTCTGGCTCAACGCGGTGCGCCGGTTGGATACGCTGGTGGAGGAACAGGCCCAGGCCCTGCGCGCGCAAGGCTGGCGCGTCGTCTTCGGGCCTGCGTGGCCCCGAGGGTGGCCGGGACGCGCAGGGCTTCAGTTCGGGCCGGCGTCGGTCGAGGCCGGCGGGCTGGCCTGGCGCGCCGACCGGGCGGCCATCGACACGCCGCTGCGCTGGCCCGAGTCGATGTCCGGGACGCCCGGCCCGGCGCGCGTGCGGGCGGACGGCCAGCAGATCCGCCTTGGCTCAGGCCCTGTTCTCGCGGTCGTGTCGCGGGACCTGCAGCTTGAGGTTTCTGGCGGCGCCGCCACCCTGGCCGGCACGGGCGTCGGCATCGCCCAGGTGTTCGAGGCGGAGGCGTTGCAGTTGCGGCTCGGGCCGGAGGGCCTGGCGCTGTCAGCCCGGCGTCTCAAGCCGCTCGGCTCTGCCCGGATGCGCGGCCAGGTGGTCGATGCGCTCGCGCTGCATGCGTCGGCAACGCCGCCGCTTCCGTTCGCCGGCGATCTGCGCTCTGCCGCCACGGCTTGGCGCCAAGCTGGGGGCGCCGTGGACGTGTCGGACATCACGCTCACGATGGGCGGCGCGCACGCTCTCGGCAAAGCCAGGGCCGGTTTGGACGACGCCTTGCAACCGGTGCTGGACGGGACGATGCACGTGACTGGCTACGAGGCCGGGCTGGACGAGTTGGCGGCGGCAGGGGTCTTGGCGCGCCAGACCGTCGTGGCGGCGAAGGCGGTGTTCGGCCTGCTTGCGGCGCCCGCGCCGGACGGTGGCGCCGATGTCCCCGTGCAGGTTGCCGGCGGCGTGCTGACCGTGGCGCGCTTCCCCTTGCTGCGGGTGCCGATGCTGGCTGGGCCGGCCGCGCCGCCTGAGCCGTGATATGCGATCGGGGGCGCTGCCGGCCGGCGGTTAAGGCTCTCCGCCGGAACCCGACTGCGCCGCGAGGGCGCGGGCCATCTGGCTCAGCGCCTCCTGGTGCTTCTGGTTGTCGATCGCGGCGAAGTTGCGCGCGAGTTCGAGGCACATGCGCTGCCGCTGGGACAGCTCGACAACCGGCGCTTCGGTGTCCAGGCCTTCGAAGAACCAGCTCACGGGGACGTTCAGCACCAGCGCGATCTCGTAAAGGCGCCCGGCCGAGATGCGGTTCAGGCCGCGCTCGTACTTATGCGCCTGCTGGTAGGTGACGCCGATCATCTGGGCAAGCTGCTGCTGCGACAAGCCCAGCATCACCCGGCGCTCTCGGATGCGCGCCCCGGCGTGGTGGTCCGCGATGCTGGCACGGTGCGGCGGCCCGCCGTCGGGTCCCGCTTTCCCGTTGCCCGAGACGATCTCTGGATTTTGCTTGGAACTCACGACCCGCCCCACGGTATGATTCATACAGGCTTACACCCAATCGGGCGAAACCAGCATTATGGTACCCACGTAAAACGTCAACACCGCGTGACTTTAAACGTATCTTCGTTAAAGAAAAGCTCATTTCCAAGATCGAAACCGGGTTCGAAACTAAACCGGGCTGTCTTTCGGCTTGGCCGCGCGGTCGCGGCGGGCCGTGCGGGGCACCGCAGCCAGCGGGTTGGGGGCAGGCACGCTGTGGGCCGTGGCGTTCGCCTGGGCCATCGCCGCCTCGGCGCGGGCGGCCGCGAGCTGGCTGCGCAGGGTGTCGATTTCCTGCTGCAGCCGGTCGATCGCTTGCGGATCGGCATCCGGCTGGGGCGGGGTTCCGTCCGGCGGGGACGCTTCCGGGACCGGCGGAAGGGGCGCGCTGCCGCGATGGAACGGGTTGAACATGCTCATGGCCCGTTCAATCATCGCCACGTTCTGCCGGCTCATCTCCTCGACCCCGACCGGCATGAACGGGCTGAAGGTCTGCTGCACCACCTGCCGCAGCTGCTGCTGCTGGCGCGCGAAGCTCGTCATCGCCTGCTCCAGGTATCTTGGCACCACGCCCTGCAGGCTGCCGCCGTAGAAGCCGATGAGCTGGCGCAGGAAGGCGGTCGGCAGCATCGAGGTGCCCTTGCTTTCCTCCTCGACGATGATCTGCGTCAGCACGCCGCGGGTGATGTCCTCCCCGGACTTCGCGTCATAGACCACGAAGTCGCGGCCGGCGCGGATCATGTCGGCAAGGTTGTCGAGGGTGATGTAGCTCGAGGTTTCCGTGTTGTACAGCCGGCGGTTGGCGTATTTCTTGACGACCACCGGGGGCTGTTGCGGGGTGGCTGCCAGGCCGGCCGACTCAGAGTCGGCGGCGGAGTAGGTCGGGGGGGCGAATTGCGGCATGGAACCCTCGCTTTCAGCATGGAGCGGACTGTATCACGCACTTGCAGCATTGGGCGATAATCGCACTTGCGCTTATCACGCCATCCCCATGAGAAGCCATGAACGACCCGTCGAACCCGTCCGACAGCGCCCTCGCCGCCGATTGGATCACCATCTGGCAAAGCGAGTGGGCCGCCGTCGCCGTGGATCGGGAGGTGCAGGAGGCATGGCTTCGGCTGGCAGTGCAGGCCGGGGCGGCGCAGGCCGGCGCGGTCCCGCCTCCGCAGGCGCCCGCTGATGCTGCGCCCGGACCGGCCCGGCCCGTTCCGCCGGCGCGGGCCTCGGCCGCTGCTGATGCACCTGATGCCCGGGATGCTGCAAGCGCCAGCCTCCGGGATGATGCCATCGCCAGCCTACGGGACCGCGTCGCCGAGCTGGAGCGCCGGGCCGCAGGCGCCGCCGATCCCGCCGGCCGCTGACGCCGCTCTGATCGCGGGCATCGCCGCCTACCGCCGCCACCCGTGGCAACGCGACCTGCCGGACCCGCCCAGCCTCTGGCAGGAGGGTGGCGCGCGCCTGCTCGACTACGGCCGCGTGGCGGACCCGGCTGTCCTGTTCGTGCCGAGCCTGATCAACCGCGCCTACGTGCTCGACCTCGCGCCGGGCCGCTCGGTGATGCGCTGGCTGGCCGGACAGGGGGTGCGCCCGCTGCTGCTCGATTGGGGCTGGCCTGGGGTATTGGAGCGTGGCTTCACGCTGACCGACTACATCGCCGGGCGGCTGGAGCGCGCGATCTCGGCCACGGGCGGGCGCGTCGTGCTGGCCGGGTACTGCATGGGTGGGTTGCTGGCACTGGCGGCGGCGCTGCGCCGGCCGGACTTGGTGCGCGGGATGGCGCTGCTGGCCACGCCCTGGGACTTCCATGCAGAGGACGCGGCGCAGGCCCGGCGGCTCGGCATGGCGCTGCCGCAGTTCGAGCCGCTGCTGTCGGCCACCGGCACCTTGCCGGTCGACAGCCTGCAGGCGCTGTTCGCCTTGATGGACCCCGGGAGCATCGCCGCGAAGTACCGCGCCTTCGGCCGCATGGACCAGGCCGCGCGCCCCGCCCTCGACTTCGTCGCGATCGAGGACTGGGTGAACGACGGCGTGCCGCTCGCGGCGCCGGTCGCGCGGGAGGCGCTGGGAGGGTGGTACGGCGCGAACACGCCCGGCCGCGGCGTGTGGCGCGTCGCAGGCAGCACTGTCGATCCCACGCGGCTTGCGATGCCGGCCTTCGTCGCGGTGCCCGGCCGGGACCGCATCGTGCCGCCGCAGAGCGCCTTGCCGCTGGCCCGGCTGATCCCGGGCGCCGTCTTGCATCGGCCGACCGCCGGGCATATCGGGATGACGGTCGGCCCGCAGGCCGAGGCGGCGCTGTGGTCGCCGCTGCTGGCCTGGTTGCGCGGCCTTTGACTGCTTATCTTCGACGGACCAAGGGAGTATCAAGAAATGGAAGACGTCGTCATCGTGTCCGCCGCCCGCACGCCGGTCGGCAGCTTCAACGGGGCCTTTGCCGCCACGCCCGCGCACGTGCTGGGCACGGTCGCCCTTCAGGCGGCGATGGGGCGCATCGGCATGGACCCGGCCGACGTGGACGAGGTGATCCTGGGCCAGGTGCTGACCGCCGCCCAAGGCCAGAACCCGGCGCGCCAGGCCGCCCGCGCCGCCGGCATCCCGGACGACAAGACGGCGTTCGGCATCAACCAGGTCTGCGGCTCGGGCCTCCGCACCGTGGCGCTGGCGGCGCAGCAGATCCGCACCGGGGAAAGCGCCATCGTGGTGGCCGGCGGGCAGGAAAGCATGAGCCAGTCCGCCCACGCCGCCTACCTGCGCGCCGGCACCAAGATGGGCGACCTGGGCCTGGTGGACACCATGCTGAAGGACGGGCTGTGGGACGCCTTCCAGGGCTACCACATGGGCACCACGGCGGAGAACGTGGCGACTGCCTTCCAGATCACCCGCGCCCAGCAGGACGAGTTCGCGGCCATGAGCCAGCAGAAGGCGTCCGCCGCGCAGAAGGCCGGTCGGTTCAAGGACGAGATCGCGCCGGTGACGATCAAGGGCCGCAAGGGCGACACCGTCGTGTCGGACGACGAGTACATCCGGCACGACAGCACGCCCGAGCTGATGGCGAAGCTGCGCCCGGCCTTTTCCAAGGACGGCACGGTGACGGCCGGCAACGCCAGCGGCATCAACGACGGCGCGGCCGCCCTGGTGGTCATGTCGGCATCGGAGGCCGCCCGCCGCGGGCTGACGCCGCTGGCCCGCATCGTGAGCTTCGCGACCGCCGGCGTCGATCCCGCCGTGATGGGCACCGGGCCGATCCCCTCCAGCCGCAAGGCGCTGCAGCGGGCCGGCTGGAGCATCGCTGACCTAGATTTGATCGAGGCGAACGAAGCCTTCGCCGCCCAGGCCTGCGCGGTGAACAAGGACATGGGCTGGGATACCGGTAAGGTGAACGTGAACGGCGGCGCCATCGCCCTCGGCCACCCGATCGGCGCGTCCGGCGCCCGCGTGCTGGTGACGCTGCTGCACGAGATGGCCCGACGCGACGCGAAGAAGGGCTTGGCCACGCTGTGCATCGGCGGCGGCATGGGCGTTGCCATGTGCGTGGAGCGTTAACGGCACGTCACGCCGTCTAGCACTCTCCTGGCAAAGCGGCGAAGATGGCGCCGCTTAAGCCAGGGGAGGACAAGCAATGGCAAGAGTTGCGCTCGTTACCGGCGGCACACGGGGGATCGGCGCCGCCATCAGCACGGCGTTGAAGGCGGCGGGGCGGACGGTGGTGGCAAGCTACGCCGGCAATGACGCCGCCGCCGCCGCGTTCACGGAAGAGACCGGCATCCCGCACCTGAAGTTCGACGCCGGCGATTTCGCGGCCTGCGAGGCCGCGGTGGCGAAGATCAAGGATGAGCATGGCGCGGTCGAAATTCTGGTGAACAACGCCGGGATCACCCGAGACACCACCATGGCCCGGATGACCCGCGACATGTGGGACGCGGTGATCGACACCAACCTCGGCAGCTGCTTCAACCTGTGCAAGCTGACTTTCGACGGCATGCGGGCGGCGAAGTTCGGCCGGGTGGTGAACATCGGCAGCATCAACGGCCAGGCGGGGCAGTACGGCCAGGTGAACTACGCGGCGGCGAAGTCGGGCATCCACGGCTTCACCAAGGCGCTGGCGCAGGAGGGGGCGCGGTTCGGCATCACGGTGAACGCCATCGCGCCGGGCTACGTGGACACCGAGATGGTGCGCGCGGTGCCGCCGGACGTGCTGACCAAGATCATCGCCCGCATCCCGGTCGGCCGGCTGGGCCACGCCGAGGATATCGCCCGCGGAGTCGCGTTCCTGACGAGCGAGGACGCCGACTTCATCACGGGATCGACGCTCTCGATCAACGGCGGGCAGCACATGTACTAAGCCGCGCCTTGGGCCAAGCCCCGGGCGTGATCTCGGGCGCAGCCCCGGCTGCAAACTCGAGCGCAGCCCCGGCTGCAAACCCGAGCGCAGCCCCGGCTGCAAACCCGAGCGCAGCCCCGGCTGCGACCTGGGCCGGCTGCGGCGCGATCGGGCTTTGGGCGTTCCTGGCCCTGCTGGCCCGCGCCGCAGCCGAGGTGCCGCCGCTGCAGTTGACCGCGATCAGCTTCGCGGTCTCGGCGGCGCTCGGCATCGCGTGGCTCGCGGCGAGGGGGAGGCTCGCCGAGCTTCGGCAGGCGCCACTGGCTTGGCTGCACGGCGTCGGTGGCCTGTTCGGCTTCCACGCGCTGTATTTCGCCTCGCTGGCCCGGGCGCCCGCGGCGGCGGCCAACCTGATCAACTACACCTGGCCGCTGCTGCTGGTGCTGCTGTCGGCCGCCGTGCTGGGCATGCCGCTGACCTGGCGGCACATGCTGGGGACGGCGCTGGCGCTGCTGGGGTGCGCGGCCTTGCTCGGCGGCGGCGCGGCGTTTCCGGCTGGCGCCATGCTTGGCTACGGCCTCGCCGCCGCCAGCGCCGTTGTTTGGGCGTCCTATTCCGTGCTGGCCCGGCGGTTCGCCCGCGTGCCGTCCGGCGCGGTCGCCGGCTTCTGCGGCGCGACCGCGGTGCTGGCCGCGGCGCTGCACGGCGCGACCGGCGCCTGGGTCATGCCGGGGCCGGCGGCCTGGGCGGCCATGATCGCGCTGGGGGTGGGGCCGGTCGGCGCCGCCTTTGCCCTTTGGGACGCCGGCATGAAGCGCGGCGACCCGCGTTTGCTCGGGACATTGGCCTTCGCCACCCCGGTGCTGTCCACGCTGCTGCTGGCCGCGGCCGGCCTGGCGCCGTTCACGACGACGACGGTGCTGGCGTCGGTGCTGGTCGCCGGCGGCGGCTACGTGGCGGCGCGGGGCCGGGCTGCGTCCCCGATCGACTGACCGCCTGCTTCTGGCACCTTTCTTGCTGCATCCCTCAAAAGCTGCGTCGAGGAATGCACCGCCATGTCAGTCGAAGCCAAGCTCGCCGACACGCCCGCCCGCTCGCCGCTCTACAAATCGCTGTTCGTCCAGGTGGTTGCCGCCCTGATCCTCGGCGTCGTGCTCGGCATGTTCGCGCCCAGCTATGCCATAGGACTGAAGTTCTTCAGCGACGCGTTCCTCAAGCTGATCTCCATGATCGTGGCGCCCATCGTGTTCTGCGTCGTGGTGCACGGGATCGCGGGCGCGGGCGACCTCAGGAAGGTCGGGCGGGTCGGCGGCAAGGCGCTGCTCTACTTCGAGGCGATGACCACCGTCGCCCTCGTCGTCGGCCTGGTGCTGGCCTTCGTCATCCGGCCCGGCGAGGGCATGGACATCAACACCGCCAGCCTCGATGCCCACGCCTTGAGCAGCTACGCGGAGAACGCGCACAAGCTGCAGGGCGGCGGCATCGGCAGCTTCGTCCTGAACATCATTCCCACGACCTCCTTCGACGCGCTGGCCCGCAACGACGTGCTGCAGGTGCTGTTCTTCGCCATCATCTTCGGCGTCAGCGCGGCGCTGGTGGGGGAGGCGGCGCAGCCCGTCATCTCGATGGTCGACACCATCTCCAAGATCCTGTTCCGGGCGATGGGGCTGATCGTCCGCATCGCGCCGTTCGGGGTGCTGGGCGCCGTCGCCTACACCGTCGGCCAGTACGGCGTCGGCTCCTTGGAGCAGCTTCTCTCGCTGGTCGTCGTGTTCTGGATCGCGGTCGCGCTGTTCGTGCTGGTGGTGCTCGGCACGGTGATGCGGGTGGTCGCCGGGCTGAGCATCCTGCGTTTTCTGAACTATTTCCGGGAGGAGTTGACCATCGTCCTCGCCACCGCCTCCTCGGATGCGGTGCTGCCGCAGATCATGCGCAAGCTGGAGCGCATGGGCGTCAAGCCCTCCGTCGTCGGCCTGGTGATCCCGACCGGCTACTCCTTCAACCTCGACGCCTTCTCGATCTACCTGACGCTCGCGACCGTGTTCATCGCCCAGGCCACCAACACCCCGCTGTCTCTCGGCGACCTGCTGCTGGTGCTCGGCATCTCGCTCGTGACCTCGAAGGGCGCCCATGGCGTGCCGGGTTCGGCCATCGTCATCCTGGCGGCGACGCTGAACGCGGTGCCGGCCATTCCCGCCATCGGGCTGGTGCTGGTGCTGTCCATCGACTGGTTCATCGGCATGGCGCGGGCGCTCGGCAACCTGATCGGCAACTGCGTCGCCACCGTGGTGATCGCCGCGTGGGAAAAGGACCTGAACGTCCCGCTGGCCAAGCAGGTGCTTGCGGGCGATGTCGTGGTTGATATCGTCGGCGACATGTCGGCGCGGCCGTTGGCGCCGGAACAGCCGGCTTGAACGCGGCGCCCGGTCAGAACGGCTTCAGCAGCCGGTCGATGTAGTCCAGCTCGGGCTGCGGGCGAGTGCGTTCGGCGCCGCGACGGCGAAGCTCGTCCTGGATGGCGCGGGTGCGGGCCTGCTCCATCTGGTCGGGCACGCGCACGTCGCCGCTCTCGTCCGTGCCCGACGTGCCCTGCTGCAGGGGCCGTCCCATCGGGTCGCGCCGGGCGGAGCGACGGCGGCTTGGCGCATTGCCTTCGCCGGGCCGCTGGCCGGAGGACAGGCCGTCGCGGTTGGATTGGTCCTGGCCGCCTTCGCCGACCTGGCCGGGGTCGCCGCCCTCGCCCTCCTCGCCTTCGCCCTCGCCGGGTTCCTTGCCGGTGCCGAACTGCCGGGCCATTTGCTGGCCCATCTCCTTGCCGCCCTTCTGCAGCGCCTCGATCGCCTTGGTCTGGGCGGCGCCGGCCGCCGCGTCCCGCCCTTCGGCCAGCGCCTGGCCGGCCTCGCGCATCGCCATGTCGGCCTCGCCCAGGGGCGCCGGAACCTGGCCCGTCAGGTCGCCGAACCGCTGCATCAGCTCGCCCAAGGCGCGGCGGAGCGCCTTCTGCCCGCGGCTGTCGGCCTCCCGCGGGTCCGCGGGCGCCGCCTGGTTGGGCGTGGCCGGGGACTGCGGCTGCGCTTGGCTGGGCTGGGGACGGCGCGACGGCTCGGCGCCGGCGCGGGCCTGGCTGCGGTCCAGCATGCTGCCCTCGCGGCGCACCATGTCCTGCACGGCGTCCATCTGCTGCCGGCCGCGCTGCCGCCGCTCGGCATCCTTCTTCTCCTGCGCCTCGCCATGCTCGGGCCGGGCGTTCTGCAGTTGGTCGAGCAGCTTCTCCAGTTCGGCCATCTGCTTGCGGGCGTCATCCATCCGGCCCTCGCGCGCCGCGTCGCGCATCTGCTCCGCCATCCGGTCGAGGTCGCGGCTGTTCATCTGCGGCGCGGTGGAGTCGTAAGGAAGCTCTGTGCCGTCACGCCGCGCCTGCTCCGCCAGGGCCTCCAGGTGGCGCTGGATGGCGTCGCGCAGGTCCTGCATGCGGCGGTCGATTTCGGCCCGGTCCTCCGGCGTGTCGCGGCTGGCGTCCACGGCGTCCCGCATCGCCTGCCGGGCGGCTTCCAGGGCACGGGCGGTCCGTTCCGCCGCGCCTTCTTCCAGGGCGAGCGCCAGGTCCCACATCCGCGACTGAGCCTCATCGACCGCGGCGTCCCCACGGCCCCGGCTCAGCAGGAAGCCGATGGCGCGCAGGTTCAACACCACGCTGCTTGTCGCGTCGGGGTCCGGCGCGTCGGCCAGGGCGTCCAGCGCCGTCCGCGCCTGCTGCCGCTCTTCCGGCGTCAGGCTGAGCTGCCGCCGCACCGCCAGGACCGCGCGGGCCAGGGCGTTCTGGAACGGACGCTCCGGCAACACGAACTCGGCGTCGGCGCTTTGGCCGACCTGGCCCGGCGCGTCGCGTGCCACCAGCCGCGCCACGACTGCCAACCCGGCCCAGGGATGCGCGGTCAGGTCTTGGAGCTGCACCCCTTGCGCCCGCTTCGGCGCGCCGGCCAGCGTGATGGGCACCAGCACGGGCGGGGCCTGGGGCCGGTCGCGCAGACGCAGCTCCGCATGCGCGTCCGCCACGCCGTAATCGTCCTCGACCCGCCACGCCAACCGTGTCTGCTGCGTCGGACGTCCGCCGGACAGCGCGGGGCCGGGCGCGTCGGTGAAGGCCGCAGTGGGCGGATGGTCGGGCAGCACCGTCAACGCCCAGGCGGCCACCGCGCCGCCGCGCCGCTGCACGGAGAGCTGGCCGCCGGCCGTCAGGTCGCGCTCCGCCTGCCAGCTTGCGCCGTCCAGCGCGCGGAACGGCTCGGCGTCGCCATCCAGCGCCAGGCTCGGCGCGCCGCTGCCGCCAGTCACGTTGACCACCAGATGCGATCCCATGGGAACGCTGACCGCCTTGCTGTCCGGATGCAGGAACACTGGGGGCAGCCCGCTGTAGCCCGGCGGCGTGACCCAGGCCTGCACGGCCGTGCCGGGCACGGCGGCACCGGCCGGGAGCGTCGGCCAGAAACCGCGGGCCAGCCGCAGGCCCGCATCCGGCCCCGCCACGACGGAGGCCGCCACCAATCCCAGCAGCACCGCGCCTCGCAACCCCCGGCCGTCCCCCCCCGCCAGCCCCCGCCGCGGCCGGCCGCCGCGCAGCCGACGCACCTGCGCGCCGAGCCGGGCCAGGTGGACCTGCCACAAGGCCGCAGATTCCTCCGACGGCGCGGTGGGCCGGTCGGCAAGGGCGGCCAGCGGGCGGTGCCGCAGGCCCGAGGCGCGTTCCAGCCGCCGGTCGGCCTCCGCCTCGGACGGCAGCCTCACCCGGCGCAGCCCGCGCCACAGCAGCGCAGCCGCCAGCAGCAGCACCGCCGCCAGCAGCAGCACGCGCGGCCAGGGCGGCAGCAGGCCCGGGATGTCCAGCAGCGCCGCGCAGGCATAGGCGCCCAGAACGCCGAGCGCCGGCCAGACCGCCGGCCAGAACCGCTCGAACCACAGCACGAGCCGCGCCGCCGCGCGCTTGCGGCGCAGCGCCGTGCCGGTCGGAGACGGCGTGGGCGGCGTCACGCGAGCCAATCCGGGACGGTCTCTCCGGCCCACAGCGATTCCAACGGTTGGCGTGGGCGGATCACCGACCAGCGGCTTCCATCGACCAGCACCTCGGCGGCCAGCGGCCGTGCGTTGTAGGTGGAGCTCATCACCGAACCATATGCTCCCGCGTCCAGGATCGCCAAGCGCGCGTTGCGCCCCAAGGGCGGCAGGGCGCGGCCTCGCGCGAAGGTGTCCCCGCTTTCGCAGACCGGCCCGACGATGTCGCAGGGCGCCGCGGGCTGCGCTGCATCTACGGCGGACACCGGCACGATGCCGTGCCAGGCGTCATACATCGCCGGCCGCAACAGGTCGTTCATCGCGGCGTCCAGCACCACGAAGCGCCG
Organism: uncultured Acetobacteraceae bacterium; assembly: GCA_964251035.1. Classification (GTDB taxonomy): domain Bacteria; phylum Pseudomonadota; class Alphaproteobacteria; order Acetobacterales; family Acetobacteraceae; genus CAHJXG01. The sequence continues at coordinate 826 of CAXUJE010000116.1, read as the reverse complement.
GGCGCCGGTCGTTTTCACCAGCACGGCCGAGGCGAGCAGCAGCCCGGCCGTTCCCACCAGCCAGCGCCCCGGCTCCACCGCCAGCTCCAGCTCCATGCCGCCAAGCGCCGCCCGGACCGCGCCGGCGAAGGCGGCCGGGGAGGCCGCCGGCTCGTCGCGGTAGCCGATCCCCAGGCCGCCGCCGCAATCAACGGTGCGCACGACCTGCCCGGCGGCGCGCAACTCCTGCACCAGCCCGGCCGTGCGGGCATAGGCGGCGCGGTACGGCGCCATCGACAGGATCTGGCTGCCGATATGCAGCGCCAACCCGACCGGCTCGATGCCGGGCAAGCCGGCGGCGTGCGCATAGAGCGCCGTGACCGAGCCATAGGCGATGCCGAACTTGTTGTCCGCCCGGCCCGTGGTGATCTTGGCATGGGTGCCGGCGTCCACGTCCGGGTTGATCCGCAGGGCGACCCGGGCCGTGCGCCCCATGCCGTCTGCGATGGCGGACAGCATGGCCAACTCTTCCGCGCTCTCGACGTTGACCTGGCCGACCCCGGCCTCCAGCGCCAGCCGCAGCTCCCACTCGGCCTTGCCAACGCCGGAGAACACGATGCGGTCCGCCGCGATCCCCGCAAGCAGCGCCCGCCGCAGCTCGCCGCCGCTGACCACGTCCGCCCCGGCGCCGCCTTGCGCCACCAGGCGCAGCACGGCCAGATGGTCGTTCGCCTTCACCGCGTAGTGTACCCGCGCCGGCAGCGCCGCCTCGGCCAGCGCCGCCTGCAGCGTTTCCAGCCGCCCGCGGATGCTGCCGGCCGAGAGCACCCAGGTGGGCGTGCCCACC
>CAXUJE010000115.1:1812-13943 GCA_964251035.1 uncultured Acetobacteraceae bacterium | reverse complement strand
CTCCGCAATCGCCTCCTCCAGCATCGCCGCAAGCAGCAGTGTGCCGGGGCTGACGAAGGACTGCTCGGCGTCAAACCCGCTCAGGTAAAACAAAATCCGCTCTCGCCCAGCCAGCAGCGCGTAGCACGCCCCCGCCACCGCGCCGCCGACCCGCAGCGCCTGCAGCCGCAGCACCCCGGCCCGCAGCAACCCCGGTACGGCATCGCGGTGAAAGTCCAGCACCGCCCGGCCAGCCAGCGCCCCAGGCTCCCCCTGCGCGGTCCAACGCGCCTGGTGCAGACGCACCAACTGGGCCAGCAACCCCTGCACCGTGTCCGGCCCGGCGGTCTCAATCGTGAACCCGCCGGCGCGGGCGGCGCGGTTGCGGTTCATGCGCAGTTTGCGCAATGTGTTCACCGGCACCGCGTCCGCCAGCCCGGCCACCGTCGCCGGCAGCGTCAGCACCGGGCAGGGCTGGCCCTCCGACCACTCAGTTCGCCAGCCCACCGGCGCGATCCAGCGCAGCGCCGAACCCGGCGGCACCTCGATCAGGTCGCACACGTCCACCCCGTCCGTCCGCGCGTGGTCCAGCGCCGCCTGCAGCAGCGGCCCCGGCGCCACGCCCGGCTCCAGCAGCGCGTCCAGGTGGTCCGTGGTGCCGGCGCCAATGGGCAGCAGCTTGCGCACATCCGGCTCGTCCAGCCGATACAGCGGCAGCACCCCGGACAGCCGCCCGTCCGTCCGCTGGATCGCCACCCGCGGCATACCGGTGCCGAAATGCCGCCACCACGGCAGCAGCCACGCCGGAGCGGCGAAGGGCGAAGCGCCCGGCGCCCGGCGCCACAGCGCTTCCCACTCGGGCGCCAACGCCAGCAACGCCGCGTCGCTGTCCAGCAGGGCGATCCCGGTCATGCCGCGGCGGCGACCCGCGCCAGCAGGTGATAGCGGTCGATGTAGGAAGCGGCCATGCGCTCGATCGAAAAGCGGCGCCGGGCGGTTTCGCGGCAAACAGCGGGATCAATCAAGTCCACCCGGCGGATCGCCTCGGCCATGCCGTCCACACCATCGACCAGGAAGCCGGTGCGGCCGTCTTCCACCAGCTCCGGCAACGCGCCGCTGCGGAAGGCGATGACCGGGGTGCCGCAGGCAGCCGCCTCCATGGCGACAAGCGAGCTAGTCTCGGCGACAAGGCTCGGCACCAGCAGGCACCGTGCGGCGGCCAGCAGCCGGCGTTTTCGAACGAAGCCGACTGGGCCGAGGTAGCGGCGGCGCCGGTCGAGCCGGGGCAGGATCTCGGCGTGGAAGTAGTCCTGATGCGTCGGGTAAGGAAAAACGTCGCCGGCCAGCAGCATCGGCGCGTCGGCCGCCCGCGCCGCGTCCAGCGCCAGGTGCAGGCCCTTCTCCGGGCACACCCGGGCCAGCGTGAGCGCAAAGCGGCACTTGCGCGGCTGCACCGCGCCGAGCCGCGCCACCGGCACCCCGTTCGGGATCGGCGGCAGCACGCGCGGGCCGGGCGGCACGTCGCGCATCTGGCTCTCGGACACGCCGTGGACCCAGGTATCCCTGCGGTCCGGCGCCAGCGCCTCGGGCGGATACCAATCGGGCGGCAGGTGCAGCGTGGCCAGCATCGGCGGGCCGGGCGGGGGCAGGTAGGAGTAGAAGTCGAGGCCGTGCATGTGGATGACATCGACGCGCTCGCGCCGCAGCACGGCGGCGGTGATCCCGCGGATCGCGTCCTGTCGGGCGGAATGGATGGCGTCGGTGATAGGGCCGTCTGTCGGCGGCGCCGGGAAGGCGTGCAGCTCGCCCGCCACCTGCGACCCTGCGCAGGCGATGACGATGCTGCGATGGCCCGCGTCCGCCAGCGCGTGGTCGAGGCTGCTCAGCACCTGTTCCGACCCACCCACCGAATCGATGCCGACCGGGGCCAGCGGGTAGGCGATGTTGAGGACCGTCAGGCGCCGCATCGGGCGGCCTGCGCCAGGGCGCGCCAGCGTGCGCCGGTCATGCTCCATCCCCAGTGCTCGTAGTTCAGCCGGCCCGGCAACGGCGGCTGCGTGAAGTCGTAGGAGGGCACCGGGCGGAACAACTCCTTATCGGTGCCGAACGCCGCGAGCGTCCGGGCTTGGCTACGGAAGCAGTCAAACATCGCCCGCTTCCGCGCCCGTTCGGCCTCCGTGAGCGTGACGACCGTGGGATCGGGACCCGGCAGGAAACGGCCGGTCAGCAGCGCGCCCGACGGGTCGGCATGGTAGCCCGCGAACTCCAGCACCGGACGGCCCGCGGCGGCGGCGTGCACGGCGAAGGCGGTCGCGTCATGGTCGGGGTGGCCGCCCTCATAGGCGTGGGTGATCACGGCCTCGATGCCACGCGCGTCGAACAGGCGGGACAGGGCGCGGGCGAGCGCCGGCATGCAGAAGCTCGCCTCCTGGTCCACGACGCCCAGCTCCACCAGGTCCGGCGCCGCGCCCGCGGCGTCCAGCGCCGCCATCAGCTCGCCGCGCCGGGCAGCGGCGTAATCTGCAAGAGTGTCGAACCCCGCGGCAGCCGCATCCGCCAGCGCCCGCGGCGCGCCGTCGGTCACGTGCACGAGCAGCAGCCCCGGCAACAAGTGTAGGCTGGCCCCGGCGGCAATCGTCTCATCGTCCGGATGCGCGACGACCAGCGCCACCCGGGCGCCCACCGGCCGCCGCGATGCAAGGCCGCGCAAGACGGCCTCCATGGCATCAGCCCACCGCGGCGCGCAGCGGCACGTCCTCTGGGCCACCGCTCCGCAGCCGGCCCGGCGCGTAGCGGCGGATCATCGCGCCGCAGAAGTCGGCGAACTCCTCGGGATGGGTCGGCACGGCAGTGTGGTGCGGCCACTGCCCCTTGTGCTCCGGCGTGAAGCAGAAGGTGGCGGTGACGTTGAAGCCGTCCAGCGCGCGCATCTGCCGGTCGAACCATGCCTCCGCGCCGGGCCGGAACCAGTCGGCCCAGCTCAGACCGGTGCGCAGCGTGGTCACGCCCATGTCGCGCATGTGGCGCACGGCGTCGTCCAGCCGGTGGTCCTCGAAGTGGAACCATTGGCACAGGCCGATCTCCGGGGTGAACTCGTGGAAGACCCGGGCGGCACGCTTCGGCCGCCCGTGCTCGTCCAGCAGGCCCATGTGGAAATGGCGGTAGTAGCTGCTGCCCTCCGCTTCCCGGTGCCGCGTGGTGGCGGGCCAGGCGGCCGGGAGGTCATACAGGCTATACCAATGGATGCGCTCCGGACGTTTCGGGCCGAGGCTCAGCAGCAGCTCCGCCGTGCGGCGCAGGCCCCACTCCTGCACCTCCTCCGCGCCGAAGGTCGAGATGCCGACCTCGCTGACCCAGAGCGGCAGGTCGGTCACGGCGCGGATGCTGTCGAGCTTGGCCGGCCACTCGTCGAGCATCCAATGGTTCCAATCGAGCGGGAAGCCGTGCACCGCCACCGCGTCGAGGTCCGCCAGCGCCCCGTGCCCCTGCAGCACGCGGATGAAGTCGGGGTCGATCGGGCTGATGCCGCCGAGCACGCGCGGCAGGCCCGGCGCCTCCGCCGCGATGGCCTGGCCGGCCAGCTTGGCCATGCGGGCGAAGGTGGCCCAGCCTGGGTCGTTCTCGAAGTCCCAATGCGACTTGTTGTTCGGCTCGTTCCAGATCATCGCGGCCTCGATCATGGCCGGTCCTCCTTTCCGCGGGACGGATAAACCGCGCCGTAGCGCGCGTCCGCCAGCGGCGCCGTGCGGCAGATGAACACCTCGTCCTCCGGGTTGGCCTCGATGCTGAACCCGGCGGCGCGCAGCATCGCCGCCGAGCACGCGGCATTCGGCGCCCACCAGTTGGTGTTGTCGTGGGAGTAGCTGCGCTCGATGAAATGCAGCTTGGGATAGCCGGGGTCGTCGAAGATCGCCGTCTCCCAAAACTCGTAGTCCTCCGCCAGCGGCAGCACGGCGTTGGACCCGCGCTGCAGCGACTGGAACACCAGCAGGTCGCCCGCCACATGCTCGCGGATCAGGTCGAGCGCCAGCAGGGGGTGGCGCAGGTGGTAGAGCACGCCGATGAAGAACACGACGTCGAACCGCTCGCCCAATTGGCCCACGTCATAGACGGACATCTGCCGGAACTCGATGTCGAGGCCCTGCACCTCGGCGGCAAAGCGCGCCTGCGCCAGGTAGTCCTCGTCGAAGTCGAGGCCCAGCACCCGCGCCGCGCCGCGCCGCTTCATCTCCATCGCGTAGAACCCGGCGTTGCAGCCGATGTCGAGCACCGTCTTGCCGCTGAGGTCCGCGGGCAGGCTGTCCTGGAAGCGCCGCCACTTCACGGTGGGGTAGTCGCCCAGGAAGTGTTCCGGCGCGGTGGGGACGCCGCGCAGGTCGATGTTGTGGAACCACGGCCCCAGCGCTCGCACGCGCTCGGCAATTCGGTCGGTCGTCCAATGGGGCGCGCTCAAACGGTGTTCCCTTCCAACGTCGAACCAAGGGGCCAGACGCGGAGCGTCTGTCCGGGTTCGCCGGATCTGGCCGATCCCGTCCGTTTCTCCGTCATGGCGTGCGGCGGCGCCGGTACGGCCGCCTGTCCGCCCAGCAGGCGCATCGCCTCGCGATAACCGTTGAGCGTGCCGACATCGACGTAGCTGGTCCCGGCCTGCACGCCCCAGGCCGCGTTGCCCTCCGCGAGCCAGGCGTTGACCAGCGTGCCGATGTACTCGTCCGCCCGTTCCCGTTGCAGCCACAGGCGGTGCAGCGCATGCAGGGTGGCGCCGGGCATCTTGAAGGCGCCCCAGATCCAGTTGGACCGGGCGGCGGGCGACTTCACCTCGATCTCCAGCACCCGCCCATCGGCGTCCAGCGCCACGGCATCGAACAGCTCCGGCCGATCCACCGGGAACAGCAGGAACGACAGGCGGTCGTCCGGCAGGCGGGCCAGCGCATCGGCCGGGAACCAGATCGTGTCCGGCAGGCCCACGATCACCGGCTCGCTTTCGGGGATCAGCGGCAGGGCGCGGAAGATGGCGTCGCACAGCCCGGCAGCGCCGGCCTGGCAGACATAGGCCAGGTCCACGTCGCCCACGGCCCCGCCGTAGTATTGCAGGATGTCGCTTTTCCACGGCGAGATGACGAAGCAGATCTTGTCGGCACCCCCCCGCACCATGCGCTCGATCAGGTACTCGCTGACCGCCCGCGGACGCTCGATGCCGCTGGCGTCCAGGCGCGACCCGACTGGCAGCAGCTCCTTGCTGAACGCCAGCGGCTGGATGCGCGTGCCGTTGCCGGCAGCCGGGATGATGCCCCACATCACACGCTCTCCCGCGAGGCCACGGCTTCGAAGGCCTGCACCATCTCAGCCACGCGGCGGGCGGCGCTGTGTTCCGCAAGCGTGCGCTCGCGGGCGCGGCGCGCGATGGCGGAGAGTTCGTCGGGCGCCATGCGCAATGCCGCCAGCGCGTCCTCGGTCGAGTGCGCCACCAGGATTTCGCGGCCGGGCTCGAAGAAGTGGTCCAGCCCGGCCCAGGCGTCGGTCAGGATCGGCACGCCGCAGGCTGCGGCCTCGAACAGCCGGCCGGACGGGCACCATCCGGCGCGGGCCATGGCGTCCCGCGTCACGTTCAGGGTGAGGCGGGAGGAGCAGTAGAACGCCGGGTGCGCCGGCGGCGGCAGGTGCCGCACGAAGAAGGTGTTGGGCGTCCACGGAAACCCGTCCGGGTACTGCGCGCCGCCGATGACGAAGCGCTCGTCCGGCCGCGCCCGGGCCGGCTCGACGAACAGGCGCTCGAGCGCCGCCTGGCGGTCGGCGGCGTAGGTGCCGAGATAGGACAGCAGCGCGTCGTACTCCGGACGCGGCGGCGCCGGCCGGTGCAGCGCCGGGTCCACCGAGCCGTAGATCGGCACCACGCGGCGCGCGCCGAGCCGGGTGCGCAGCGCCTCCAGCGCGCCGCCGCCGGTGTAGCTCAGCACCAAGTCAAATCCGGCCAGGCCGTCCGGCCCGATGTAGTCCACGCTTTCCCCGGCATCGAGCCGCGCCAGGGTCACGGGGGTATCCAGGTCGTAGAAGCAGCGGAGAACGCCCGCGCCCTCGTCCTGCAGCAGCCGCGTCGCCGCGAGCGCGTCCGGGCAGTAGGACGTGACCATCCCGACATCTGCCCCCGAGAGCGCGTTGCGCGCTCGCGGCAGGGCCGACGCCCAATCGGGGTAGAGCACCAGCTCGCCGCCCTCCGGCAGGGCCGAAAGGTCGCGGTAGTCCCGGTAGTAGGGCACGTCGCGCTCGAAGAAGCTGACCCGGTGCCCCGCCGCCAGCAAGGCGCCGATCAGGCCGCGCCACAGCGCCGCATGCCCGTTGCCCCAGGAACTGCTGACCGACAGGCCGAAGATCACGATCCTCATGCCGTCAGCGCCCGCCGCTGGCCGCTGCAGGCCTGCGCGGCCTCGGCGAAAAACGCCTCAAGCTCGGCGGCCCGGTGGTCGCCGGTGTGCGCGCCCAGCACGCGCGCCCGCGCGGCGGCGGCCATGGCCCGGCGCCGGTCCTCCGGCAGCGTCCGGATCGCCGCGAGCACCTCCGCGGTCGAGGCGGCGATCAGGATTTCCTGGCTGGGCCGGAAGAAGGCGTCAAGCCCGGCCCACCAGTCGCTGATGATCGGCACGCCGCAGCATGCCGCCTCGAACAGCCGCACGCTGGGGCTGTAGCCGCGGCGCACCATGTCGGCGCGGGTCACGTTCAGGGTGAAGCGTTGCGCGGCGTAGAAAGCGCGGTGCCGGTCGGGCGCCAGATGCTCGATGCGCTCGACATTGCCGGGCCAGGCGAGGTCGCCCGGGTATTGCGGCCCGGCCACCACGAACCGTCCGGCGTCCCACCCCCGCGCCGCCCGGCACAGCAGCGCATCGACCACCGGCTGTCGGTCGGCGCTGTAGGTGCCGAGGTAGCCGAGGTCCCAGGCCGGCACGGCGTCCGGGTCGGGCCGGTGGACGTCCGGATCGGCCGAGCAGTACAGCGCCCGCGCCATCGGCGCGCCCAGCGTGCGTTCGAGGTATTGCAGCGTCGGCCCGCCGGTGAAGGACAGATAAAGGTCGAAGCCGCGCAGCAGCTCCGGCGTCAGGTAGTGGCAGGACCCGTCATCGAGCGCCGCCAGCGTCACCGGGGTGTCGATGTCGTAGAACGCCGTGACGCCCCCGGCCAAGCGCTGCACCAGCGCGCCGACCGCGACGCCGTCCGGCACGTAGGACCCCACGATGGCCAGGTCCGCCGCCCGGATCGCCGCCGCCCAGCGTTGCGACAGTTCCTCCAGCCCGGCGTAAAGCTCCGTTTCGCCGTACGGCGGCGCCGGCAGGTCGCGGTGGTCGGCGTACCACGGCTTGTCGCGCTCCAGGAACAGCACGCTGTGGCCGCGCCGGGCCAGGCCGCGCACCAGGCCGCGGAACGTCGTCGCGTGCCCGTTGCCCCAGGACGAGGTGATGGTCAGGCCGAGGATCACGATCCGCAACGTCAGGGCCTAGCGAATCCGGCGGGTGGGACGGGACATGGGCACAGCAGATTCGTCCTATCGCAAACCTTGTGGGCCTACAAACGCCGAATTGCGCCGGGGTTCCCTGCATCGCGCCGCCGGGCCCAGCCATGGAGGTCCGCCTGCACCTGCGCCAGCGGCTCCGCCCACTCGCCGGGGCGGGCCTGCCGATAAAGCCGGACCGAGTCGTACCATCGGCTGCGCCCCCCGGTCATCCAGCGCCAGTCGGCCTCCGCCTTCAGCAGCAGCCAGGTCGGCCGGCCCAACGCGCCGGCCAGGTGCGCGACCATCGTGTCCACCGTCACCACCAGGTCGAGCGTCGCCAGCAGCCGGGCCACCGCCGCCACGTCCGCGCTGCGGGCCCCGGTGTCGAGCACCGGCGGCGCGCCCGCGGCGGCCAGCTCCGCCAACCCGGGGCCGCGCTGCAGGCTGATCAGCCGCACGCCGGGCGTCTCTCCCAGCGGCGCCAAGGCTTGCAGCGGCACGGACCGCCCCGGGTCCCAGCCGCCGGCCTGCCAGCACAGCCCCACCAGCAGGCCCTCGGCCGGCCGGGGCAGCGGCTCGGCGGAGAGGTAGGGCACGCCGTCCGGGACCAGCCGCAGCGCGTGGGCGAGTTCCATGATCTCGATGTCGCACTCCGACGCGGGAGCCGGCGCGTCCGGGCGGAACGCGACCAGCCGGTCGGGGCCGGATAGGCCGCGCAGCAGCGGCAGCAGCTCCGGCTGCGCCTCCAGCGTCACGTGCGCGGCGCGGCGGCGGAGGGCGGGCAAGTAGCGGCAGAACTGCAGCGTGTCGCCAAGGCCGTGGTAGCAGCGGACCAGCACCCGGCGCCCGTCCAGGCCGTGCCCGTCCCACACCCAACGCAGGTGGTAGGGAAGGGTGGGATCATCCCGCGTCGCCGGGTCGCGTGCCCCGAGCACCGCGTCGCTGACCGCCCAGGCGGCGTCGAACGCGCCCGTCCGCATGGCCTGGTCCCACCGGGCGCCGGGGTTCCCGGAACCGTGCCCGGTCCGACGTTGAGTGAGAGCTGGATGCGGCATAAGGGAACCATGGGGCCACGGCGCAGACCCAGGCAAGGCGGCGGAGCCGCCCGCGTTGCCCGGGCCTGGTCCGGCGGCTGGGAACAACCACTGGGACCACGGATGCAATACCTGTTCATCACGCACGCCGCCCGGCGGCACGTTGCGGCCTTGGCCGCGTTCCTGCGGTCGGAAAGCGCGGGCGGCCTCGTGCTGATTGTGTCCGCCCTGCTGGCGCTTGGCTGGGCCAACTCCGCGGCGGCGCCGGCCTACCGTGCCCTGCTGCAATACCCCCTCGGCGCGGGCGGCTTCGCCAAGCCGGTGCATATCTGGATCAACGACGGGCTGATGGCGCTGTTCTTCCTTCTGGTCGGGCTGGAGCTGCGGCGGGAGATCACGGAAGGCGAGCTGGCGTCCCCCGCACGGCTTGCGGCGCCCGGCCTGGCGGCCCTGGGCGGCATGGCGGTGCCCGCGGCGATCACCGTGGCGCTGAACTGGGGCGACGGCACGGCGCTGCGCGGCTGGGCGGTGCCAGTGGCGACCGACATCGCCTTCGCCCTGGCCGTGTTGAGCGTGCTGGGCAGCCGGGTGCCGCTGGCGCTCAAGGTGTTCCTGACGGCGCTGGCAATCATCGACGACCTGGGCGCCATCGTGGTGATCGCGGTGTTCTACACCAAGGGGCTCGACCTGTCGGCGCTGGGCCTGGCGGCGCTGGTCTGGCTGGGGCTGCTGGGCCTGAACCGCGCAGGCGTGCGGCGGCTGTGGCCGTTCATGCTTGGCGGCGCCGTGCTTTGGGCGCTGGTGTTCCGTTCCGGCGTGCATGCCACGCTGGCCGGCGTGGCGCTGGCCTTCGTCGTGCCGATGCGGGCGAGGCCTGGAGAGGACCAGGCCCCGGCCGAGCGGCTGGAAGGCAAGCTCGGCCTCTGGGTCGCCTACGCCATCCTGCCGCTGTTCGGGCTGGCGAACGCCGGGCTGGCCTTCGACGCGCTGCCGCCGGGCGCACTATGGGACCGGCTGGCGCTCGGCACCGCGCTGGGCCTGTTCGTGGGCAAGCAAATCGGCGTGTTCGGCGCGGCGCTGCTGGCCGCGCGCCTCGGCCTGGCCCGGCTGCCGGAGGGCGTCACGCGGACCCAGCTTTACGGCGGCGCGGTGCTGTGCGGCATCGGCTTCACCATGAGCCTGTTCATCGGCGACCTCGCCTTCCGGCAGACGCCGCGGGGGGACGAGGTGAAGCTCGCGGTGTTCGTGGGGTCGCTCGCCTCCGCGGCGCTGGGCCTGCTGATCCTGCGCTTGGCGGCGCGGGCGAGGGTTGCGGAGCGGGTGGCCGTTGCGGAATAGGAGCGATGCCCTGGGCTGATTCAGGCTGTTGCCAGGCGGACGGCATGCGGAGCTTGCCAGCACCCGTTCCCCGTCCGACAGGTCAGTCGGGCAGCAAAGCCGCGGTGCTGGCGGAAACTATGCGACCGGCCGTTTACTGACCCGCATTGCTGGCGCTGGCCATGCCGGCTGCGCTCGGCGGGTTGATCACGGGTTGCCAGAACGAGCATTTGTGGTCTTTTGCAAAGCCGACCTCCGGCGCCGGCGTCGGCGGCTCCAACGACTGGAAAACCTCGGCTTGCCTTGCGTAAGGCGCCCAGAATGGCAAGGCGGCTTGGTTAGGCGACGCCGTGCTGGCGAAGTTGGTCCAGTATCTCACCATCGTGTCTGACAGCCTGACCTGCTCGGCCGTCAGGGCCGGGGTGCCCGGCAGTTCCGGGAGCCCGAAAAGGAACTGCAGTTCGGTGGCATGCGTGGCGCCAAACGGGAAGGTCGTTGGCGGCAGCGAATACTCCGGCGCGTTCTCGTCGTTGAACTCATAGGCGTAGACGGGCACGTGCCGCGCCGCCCACCGGTCGACCTGCCGGGCCGTGCAGGAGAAGACGGAGTCGCCCGTGGCGGTCGCAAGGGCCAGCACCGGCTGTGGATAGTTGGCGAGCGGATACTTGGCGGCGACGGCTGGTGCGAGATCCGTTCCATAGGCCTGCGCCAGCGCCGCCGGGTACTGGTCCGCTGTAAGGCCCGCCTGCAAAGGAACGAACAGGCGGCCCTCGTCATGGTTCGAGCCGTTGAGCAGCGGCACCCGGATGAACTGTCCGGTTTTGAACGCCGTGTTGACCGATCGTGGAAGGGTCGTTCCATCGACGATGGGCGTGACGCTCAGGGCGACGTTCGCCTGCTGCGCGAGGATTGCCGAGACAGGAACGGCGCGCAGGCATGCGGTGTCGCCGACGGCGCAGCCAAGCGCGGACGCAAGGGCGTCGCCCGCCGCCTCGGCGGCGGCAAGGGTCGGCAAGCTCAGCGCGTAGGCGCCGCTCTCGACGATGGCCCTGCTGAACAGTCCATAGGCCGTGGGGGAAGCCAGGTTGGCCAGGACGCTGAGGCCTCCGGCCGACTCGCCGAAGATGGTCACGCGCGAAGCGTCGCCGCCGAACCCGGCGATGTTCCGCTTCACCCAGTCGAGTGCGAATTGCTGGTCCTGCAGGCCGTAATCGGCCGCGACATGCCCCTCGGCATCAAGGCCGGACTCGGCAAGAAAACCGAGGAAGCCGAGCCGGTAGTTGATCGTGACGACGATCACGTTACCGGCATCAACCAACCTTGTCGGGTCGTAGTCGTCGCTCTCGCCTGTGACGAATGCGCCGCCGTGGATCCACACCATCACCGGCAACGGCTCCGCCGCGACCCGGCGCGAAGCGCTTGGGGCATAGACGTTCAGGTAGAGGCAGTCCTCGGAAGTGCTGGCACGTCCGAAGGCAGAGGGGCTCTGGGCGCAGTTCGGTCCAAAGCTCGTGGCAGTGCTGCTGAACAGAGCTTGGGGCATGGGTTGGGGCGGTTGCCAGCGTCCCTCGCCCGTGGGCGGCGCGGCATAGCGGATGCCCAGGAACTCGTCGATCGTCCCAGCGGCTTGGCCTGCGATCCTTCCGTTCTCGGTGACGGCCGTCGGTGCGGCCCGCGCGGCGACGGCGGGGGCCAAAGCGGCCGCCGACAGCATCAAAGCCAAGCGCAGCCTAGGCGTTCTGCACCACCCCATTCGTGACCTCCCCCTGCGGCCGCGCTGGCGTGTTGATCAGGCGAGTCGGGCCGCCCAGTCAAGCTAAGTCACCCGCAGGCTGTCGGGCAAGCCGGTTCAGATTGGCTGCAACCGATGCTGGCGCATAATCTCCAGCGAAACCCTGTCGCGCGTGAACCGCCGTCCGCGTCCGCCAGGCCTCCAAGAAAGCCGCCCTATCGTGCAAGGGCCTGCGCAGGCCGTGCTGACATGATTTCCAGCAGGGCGTTTCCCGCCCGCGTGCGGTAGCGCCCGGCGTGGCGCAACACCAGGAAGTCGCGTTCCGGAAGGGTGAGCTGAACGCGGTGCAGCAGCCCGGCTTCCAGGCTCGGCGAGGCCACGGACGCGGAAAGGGCGGTGGCCCCCATCCCAGCCTCGACCGCCGAGCGCACTGCCTCGTTCGAAGGCAGCTCAAGCGTGACCCGCAGCGCGGCACGGGACAGGCCGAAGCGGTCCAGCGCCGCCTCGAACGCCGAGCGCGTTCCGGACCCAGGCTCGCGGAGCACCCACTCGCTCTCGGCCAGCCTGCCGGGCTCGAGCCGGCCGG
>CAXUJE010000115.1:0-1712 GCA_964251035.1 uncultured Acetobacteraceae bacterium | reverse complement strand
CGCTTCAGGCCGCCCAGCTCCGAAAGCGCCAGCTCCGCCGCTTCGGCCCGGGCCAGCACGGCGCGGGCCTCCACGAGGAACAGGGTCCCTGCCTCGGTCAGCGCGATGCCGCGGCCGACGCGGTGGAACAGCTTGGCGCCATGCCGCGCTTCCAGGGCCGCAACCGCTGCGCTGGCTGCCGACTGCGCCAGGTTGAGCGCCTCGGCCGCGCGGGTCACGTGCTGGCGTTCGGCGACGGCCACGAAGACGCGGAGCTGTTCGAGTGTCATAGGGCGTCATAGCCATGGCAGCGGGGCCGCGGCTACACGACCGGGCCAGCCGCCGGCATCACGCAAGCCCCAGCATGCGGATCAGCCCGAGGCTGATGGCGGCCAGCGCCAGGAGCGAGGCCGTCACCGCCAGCACGGTCCGCGTCCCCGCCCGGGCCACCACGCGGACATCGACGCCGAGGCCGAGGGCCGCCATGGACAGCACGGTGAGCGCATTGGCCACCGCCGCGACCGGCCCCAGCGCCGCTTCCGGGATCAGGCCGGCCGAGCGGATGGCGGCTAAGGCTAGGAAACCCAGGATGAACCACGGCAGCAGATGGTGGATCGCCACGCGCCCGGGCTTGGGCCGGTCGCCGGCCGTGAGGCGGGGCGCCGGCTCGTCTGTCTCCTCGCGCAGGCGGCTCGCGAACAGCGACAGGAGGAGCACGACGGGGCCGAGCATCAGCACGCGGACCAGCTTGACCAAGGTGCCGACATGCACCGCCAGCAGGCCGGCCGGGGCCGTCGCGGCGAGCACCTGCGGCACGGCATAGACGGTCAACCCAGCCAGCGCGCCGTACTGCGTCCCCGACAAGTGGAGCAGCGGCGCCGCGAGCGGCAGGGCCAGCACCACGGCCACCCCCAGCACGGCCGTGAACGCGATGGAGCATGCGACGTCCTCGCCATCCGCGCCGATCACCGGCGCCACCGCGGCGATGGCGGAGTTGCCGCAGATGGAATTGCCGCAGGCGACCAGGACCGCCATGCGCCGCGGCAGCCGCAGCGCGCGGCCGATGCCGTAGCTCGATGGGATGGCAACGGCCACGACCGCAGCGATGCCTGCCAGCAATCCTGGGCCAACCGCGACGAGGGCCTGCGCGCTGACCGAGGCGCCGAGCAGCACGACGGCCACCTCCAGCAGCGTCTTGGCGCCAAAAGCCACGCCGCGCTGCCAGCGTGCGCCCGGCGTCCATGCCGTGCGCGCCGCGGCGCCGATCAGGATGGCCAGCACCAGCGCCTCCAGCCAAGCGCGGCCGAACAAGCGCTCCTCGACGGCCTGCAGCATGACCGCGGCCAGGGTGACGGCGCCGCACAGCAGGAGGCCGGGCGCCAAGTCCCGGACAGTGGCCAGCGTGCCGCGCTGCCATTTGGCCAAAACTGGGAGCGGCACGGCAAGACGGTCTGACATGGCGGGGCGGGTCCCTTGGATGCTTCTCAAGCCTGATCCACTGCCGACGATCTTACCAACGCCGTCTCAAGCTCATTCTGATCTGAAAATCAGATCAGTCGTCGTGCCCCAGGCGCCTTGGCAACATCCATGCCGATCATGTTAGCCTTCTTGGCGGACCGCCCGGCGAGGATCGCGCAAGGTAAACCGAGGAGGTAGGCCATTGTCCCTTTCGTCAGCAGCGGAGACTGAGAACGGCCGGCCGACGGCCGCGCCGGAGGACGATGGGCCTCGAA
>CAXUJE010000114.1:13774-13996 GCA_964251035.1 uncultured Acetobacteraceae bacterium | reverse complement strand
CGGGCCACCATGTCCAGCACCCGGGCCTGCACCTGCATCGTGCGCTCCAGCAGCCGCCGGTTCTCCTCCCCCAGGTCGCGCAGCCGCAGCGCCAGCCCGGCCGCTTCCGGCGTTTGCGGGGCTGCCGGATTTTGGGCCGCGGCTGCGGCCCGGCCCCGCGCCGCGGCCAGCTGCTCCTCCAGCAGCGCCGCCGCCGCCGGGGCGTCGAGCGCCCGCCGCGCC
>CAXUJE010000114.1:11847-13764 GCA_964251035.1 uncultured Acetobacteraceae bacterium | reverse complement strand
ATCCTACGCCCCCGTCCGCTGCGGAACCTGCTGCGACGTGGTGCGCCGCAAGGCCGGGCGCTCCAGCAGCAACTGCTCCGTCGGCGTCTGCTCCCGCGCGCCCAGGCTGGCCGATGGCCCGGCGGCCCCGTCCGGCTGCGCTTCCTGCATCCGCAGCATCTGCTCCATCACCGGGCGCGCCAGGCCCAGTCCGCCCCCTTTTGCCACCTGCTTGCCCAACTCGCTCACCATCATCGGCTTCCACGCTTCCTCGCCCGACCCGCCGCCGAACGGTCCCTTGGACGCATCAACCGTGTCGAACATCGGCGCCAGCATCTGGCCCAAGGCCATCGCCTCGAACTCCTGCGCCGACTTCTGGATGCGCGCCACCTGCTGGGGCGGCAACTTGGTGTTGATGGGCTGGGTCGGGGTCATCGCATTCTCCTATCGGACAACGAGGTCGGCTTGCAGCGCGCCTGCGGCCTTGATGGACTGCAGGATGCTGATCATGTCGCGCGGGCCGACGCCCAGCGCGTTGAGGCTGGCGACCAGGTCGCGCAGCGTGACGCCGCCGCGCAGGATGCCGAGCCGGTGGTCGGCCTGGTCATCGACCTGGATGCGGGTCTGCGGCGTCACCACGGTCTGCCCATTGGACAGCGGGTCCGGCTGGCTCACCTGCGGCGTCTCCGACACGCGGATCGTGAGGTTGCCCTGGGCGATGGCAACCGTGCTGATGCGGACGTTGGCGCCCATGACCACCGTGCCGCTCGCCTCGTCGATCACGACCACGGCCGGGCTGTCCGGCTCGACCCGCAGATCCTCGATGCGGGCGAGGGCGTCGATGGGGTCGCGCCCGGCCAGTTGCAGGGCCACGGTGCGCGGGTCGGTCGCCCGCGCCAGGCCATCGCCGAGCGTGCGGTTGATCGCGTCCGCCATGCGCCGCGCCGTGGTGAGGTCTGGGTTGCGCAGGCCGAGCCGCAGCACTGCCTTGGCTCCGAGCTGGAACGGGATCTCCCGCTCCACGCTGGCGCCGTTGGCGATGCGGGCGGAGGTCGGCACGTTGCGGGTGACGGACGCCGCCGCCCCGCGCGCCGCGATGGCTCCGGTCGCCAGCGCCCCCTGGGACACCGCATAGACCTCCCCGTCCGCGCCCAGCAGCGGCGTGACCAGCAGCGTGCCGCCGGTCAGGTCCTTGGCGTCGCCGAGCGCCGAGACCGCGACATCGATCCGGCTGCCGCTGCGGGCAAAGGCCGGCAGGTTGGCCGTGACCATCACGGCGGCGACGTTCTTGGTTTGCAGGCGGGCTTCCTGGTCGCGCGTGTTGACGCCGAGCCGCTCCAGCATGCCGATCAGCGACTGCCGGGTGAACACGGCGCTGTCCAGCCGGTCCCCGGTGCCGTTCAGGCCGACCACGAGGCCGTAGCCGACCAACTGGTTGTCGCGCACGCCCTCCACGTCGGCGATGTCCTTGATCCGCACCTGGGCGGATGCGGCAGGAGCCAGCGAAAGGGCGAGCAGGAGGAGGGCGAGACCGCGGAACATCATGGGCGCAACGATACGCGGAAAACGTTTACGGATCGTAAAGCCTTCACGGTTTAGGATGCGCCTGCCGGATGGGTCGAGAGGGTCGGACAGGTCATGAGCATCGTCGCCGCGTTGGGTCAGCCGTCCTCTGCCGCCCTCCGCCTCCGCCGCGCTGCGGGACAGGGTGGCTTCCGTTTGCTGGAGGAGGCCGACACGCATGCGCCGGCCGCCGCCGCAGCGACGCCCGTGGGGCTGCACGGCCTCTTGGCATTGCAGGAGGCGGAGGCCGACGCCGTGCAGGACCGCGCGGCGCGGCGCCACGCCGCGGCGATGCTGGATGACCTGTCGTCGATGCAGCGCGCCCTGCTGAGGGGCGACCCGGACGCGACCTCGGCGGCACTGTGCCGGCTGGCC
>CAXUJE010000114.1:0-11837 GCA_964251035.1 uncultured Acetobacteraceae bacterium | reverse complement strand
GCCCCCCGCACCCCCCGGCGGCGCCCCTGGCCCGGCGGGCCGAGGCGGCGCGGCGCGGCCCCGCCGCCGCCGACCCGCGCCTCGGCGCAGTAGTGCGGCCATCGCGATGCGCGCAAAAATTGAATCCGCCCGCCATGCGCCGCAGTAATTGCAACCAGAAGTTAGTATAGTCATTACAGGTTGCAGCAAGCGGGTGACAGTCGGGTTTCGACTTTCCGCATAATTGCGTGAAACCATCGGGTTGCGCAACGGGGCCTTGGCATTGCTGCCCCGGCGTAGGTATAAGGCCGGCAACCTCGCCAAGGGGTGATCGCCAGCGAAGGATCCCCGGCTATGATGCTGACACTTCCGCCTGACTATCGGCCCTCGGACAACGAGGACTTCATGAATCCCATCCAAGTGGAGTATTTCCGCCAGAAGCTGCTCCGCTGGCGCGCGGAGCTGCTGCGGGAAGCGGACGGCACGCTGGCCAGCCTGTCGCAGGGCGGCATCCTCGAAGCCGACATCACCGACCGCGCCAGCGTCGAGACGGACCGCGCACTGGAGCTGCGCACCCGCGACCGCGCCCGCAAGCTGATCAGCAAGATCGACCAGGCACTGTCCCGCATCGACAACGGCGCTTATGGGTATTGCGAAGAAACGGACGAGCCGATCGGCCTCAAGCGCCTGGAGGCCCGCCCGATCGCCACCATGTCGATCGAGGCGCAGGAGCGGCACGAGCGCATGGAGCGCGTGCACCGGGATGATTGAGCGCTTAACTGAATTAACAATGGAATAACGCTGGATTCACCCTAAGCAGCAGCTTAGGGTCGCGGGACGAACTCGGAAACGGGTCAACCCCCATGCGTGACGCCCAGTCCACCCCTGCTGAACCCCAGCAGCCAAACACGGACGGCATCTCGGGCCTGCGCGGCCGGCGGGTCCTGTCATGGCGTCAGTGGGGAGGGTCTGGGGCCGGAGTTTACGACCGCGGAGTGGGCGAGGGAACCTGGCGAAGCGACCAGCACCGCCTTGTGCTTGCCCTGACCCCGATGCCTCCCTTGCTGCTGCAAGTCGATGGCGGCCTGCCTCAGCAACTCGGGCCAAGCATCGGGCCGCTGAGCTTCTACCCGGCCGGACCTGCGTACCGGACGGCGGGCAGCGGCTCGCGCTACGCCCACGTCTGCTGGAGCGCTGGCCTTTACGGCACGGTCGCGCCGGACCTGTCCCGTGCCCCGCAGCTTGAGCCTGCGCTGACCTTTCCTGACCCCTTGCTTGCTCAGCTTCTCCGGTCCTTGGTGGAGGAGATCGGCGAGAACCGGGTGGATCGCCTGCTGGCCGACAGCCTGGTCGCAGCCATCGCCATGCGCGTGGCCCAGCGCTTCAAGCCGTCGGCGGAACGCCAGCCGGACCTGACGACCCGGCGCATGGGCCGCGTGCTGGACTACATCGAGGCGAACCTCGACACGGAGCTGAGCTTGGCCGAGCTGGCGGCGGTCGCCTGCCTCAGCCCCTGCCATTTCAGCCGCAGCTTCAAGGACGCGGTGGGCGTGGGGCCGCAGCGCTACACGGTGCGGCGCCGGGTCGAGCGCGCCAAAACCCTGCTGCGCCGTGGCGAAGGCAATCTTGCGGATGTCGCGGCTGCGACGGGCTTCGCGGACCAGAGCCACTTCACCGCCGCTTTCCGGCGGGAAACGGGCACCACCCCCGGCCGCTTCCGTGCCGCGACGGCCTGAACCGCAAACTTCCAATACCGAACCGCAAGCCGCCTCAAGGCCGGACACGACGCACGCGCTAAGCCTTTGCCGTGATTGCAGCGGCGGCACCGGCATGAGCAACGGCGACAGCGCCCGCCAGGCGAAGGACCTGCGGGACCAAGCGGCATCCCTGCTGCATGAGGCGGCGCGGTGCAGCGATCCCGCGCGCCGCGACGGCCTGCTCCGCGAGGCAATCACCCGGCTCGATAAGGCGCGGCTGCTGCTGCACGGGCAGGACGATGAGGCCGAGGGCCTTGGCTTGAGCCCGACGAGGAGACTGCATTGATGCGCCTGCCGATCGCCGTCTGCCTCGCGCTGCTCGCGTCCCTGCCGGCGTGGGCGGCCGAGCCGTCCTGGACCGGGCAATGGGACACGCGCTGGTGCGAGGGCGGCGCGCGCGTGCAGGCCTCTGTGGGCGGCGTCGCCCTGGACCAGGCCGGGGCGCGCCAGGCGTCGCACGTCAGGGCCGGCTCCGCGGCGGCGGGCGTGACCGCCACCGGGCTGGACGGGATCGAGGTCGAGCTGAGCTGCGTCCTCGATGCCCGCAGCGCCGATGACGAGCGGACCGACCGCACCGCGCTGATGCTCGGCGTGCTGCGCCTGGCCGAGCGGATGCGGGTCCGGCTGAGCCAGCACGACCCCATGCCCGCCTCCGCGCACGCGGCGGTGGCGGCTTAAACCTTCGACCCACTCAACACAAAGGAGAACACGCCCATGACGATGTCGCAAAAACTCTCGGCCGAGTTCCTCGGCACCTTCTGGCTCACCTTCGGCGGCTGCGGCAGCGCGGTGCTGGCGGCGGCGTTCCCGCAGCTCGGCATCGGCTTCGCCGGAGTGGCGCTGGCCTTCGGGCTGACGGTGCTCACCATGGCCTATGCGGTCGGGAACATCTCCGGCGGGCACTTCAACCCGGCGGTCACGGTCGGCCTGGCCGTCGCCGGGCGGTTCCCGACCGCGAGCGTGGTGCCCTACATCGTGGTGCAGGTGGTGGCTGCGGTGGTCGCGGCAGGCGCGCTGTATCTCGTGGCCTCGGGCAAGCCCGGCTTCGAGATGGCGGGCTTCGCCTCCAACGGCTACGGCGACCTCAGCCCGGGCAAGTACGGCCTGGTGTCCGCCCTGGTCATCGAGGTGCTGCTGACCTTCTTCTTCCTCATGGTCATCCTCGGCTCCACCAGCTCCCATGCCTCGGCGGGCTTCGCGCCCATCGCCATCGGGCTGGCGCTGACGCTGATCCACCTCATCTCGATCCCGGTCACCAACACCTCGGTCAACCCGGCCCGCAGCACCGGCCCCGCGCTGTTTGCCGGCGGCGCCTACGTGGCGCAGCTTTGGCTATTTTGGCTGGCGCCGCTCGCCGGTGCCGTGTTCGCCGGCGTGGCCGGGCAGATGCTGTTCCGGTCGGATGACCATTCCTTGCCGGTCGCCCTGTCCGCAGTGCCGGAAAAGACGCCCGTTGCCTGATGCCAGCATGCAGCCGGTCCGGCGACGGGCCGGCTGCAAGCCGGATGACTCTGACCGGGAAGGGCTGAAACCCATGAGTGAAACCATACAGAACGACGAGGCACGGCTGCTCACCGCAGCGGAGCAGGAAGCCGTAAACTTGACCTTGCAGCCTGCAATCGCCGGGCTGGCGCGCCGGGACTTGCAGGCCCTGGCCCGCCGGCTGCGGGAAGCGCGCGACCGGGCACGCGCCATCGCGAGCCAGCAGCGGCGCGAGATGCGCGGCAAGTCTGCGCCGCGCGGGGCTGTTGCGGCGCGTGACGACGCTGGCACGGTCGCCAAGGAGCAGGTGCTGGCGGACGCGGTGAAGCGGATCAGCGCGGAGTTGCGGCGCACGTCCACCCCGGTGCCGGCCGCAAGCGCGCCTGACGTGGCGGAGGGCAAGCCGGACACACCCGCGCCGAAGCCGTCCGGCGGACCGCCTGTGGACAGCCGGAGCAGCAAGGCCGCCGTGAAACCGCGTCCGGCGCCGGGCAGGGCGGCAAAGCCAAGCAAGCTCTCGACCGCGCGCATCGACCCGCGTGAGGTTGGCCGGGTGTCGAAAGGCGTCATGTCGGCACAGGCCCGGCGGGATGCGAAACCCCGGTAGGGCCGCAGCCTCGGCCGTGATGCGGAGCCGGCCTGGTCAGGCTGGGCCGTGTAGAACGCAACAAAAGCAGCGATCTCTCGCTGATCAGGAAAAGCCATGAAGAAAACAGGACTTGTCATCGCCGTCCTCGCCGCCCTAGCCACGGTTGGACCGGCAGCGCCGGCGGACGCGGCGGGGTGCATCAAGGGAGCGGTCCTTGGCGGCGTTGCGGGACACTACGCGGGTCACGGAGTCTTGGGCGCGATGGGCGGCTGCGTGGTCGGCCGCCGCATGGCCAACGCCAAGGCTGCACGCGAGCGCGCGGCACAGCAGCAGCCAATCCCCTACGACGGCGGCAGCAGCCGTGATCCCAGTTACCGCCAAATCCCGGGCGATGCCCGCTACAGCGGGGTGAATGCTGCTTCGAGCAATGATGGCAGCAATGTCGGGTCGCTCTACAATGGCGGCGCGTACCGTCGTTGATGGGATCCTGGCCTCTACATGAATTGATTTACATCGGGAGGTTGCAGTGTTCGACGCATTGAAATTACTGGGATCGCTGGCTGAGAACCAGTCCGCTCCCTCCGCCGCTAACCGGTTCGGCGCGGCGGTCCAGCCGGTGGCGAGCGGCGGGCTGCTGCAGCAGGTCATGGCGCAGTTTGGCGGACCCGGCACGCAGCAGGGCAATCCCGGCATCGCATCGGGCGGACCCACGGGGCCAGGCGCCTCATACGCACCGAGCCAAACGCAGGGCGGTCTCGGCGGCATGTTGGGAAACTTCGCGGAAATGGCCCAGCGCGCCGCGGGTTCGCCGCGACAGGAGCTTGGGAACAACCCTGCCGTGGCCGGCGGCCTCGGCGCGCTCGCGGGCGCGCTGCTGAGCGGCGGGCGCGGGGCGATGGGCGGCGGGCTGATGGCCGTCCTTGGCAGCCTGGCCTATTCAGCCCTGCAAAGCCAGGGCGGTTCGGGCGCATCCCCGGTCAGCGCCGCCCCTGGCATGGCGGGCGCGATGGCACCGAGCCAAACCGACGTGCAGCGCAAGGCGACGCTCTTTATCCGCGCCATGATCCAGGCGGCGAAAGCCGATGGCCAGGTTGATCAGCAGGAAACGCAGCGCATCCTGGGCAAGCTCGGCGATCTCGGCAACGAACATGGGGCGCGTGACTTCGTGGCCAGCGAGATGCGCCGCCCGATCGACATCGCCGGCCTGGTCCGCAATGTCACGACGCAGCAGGAAGCGAGCGAAGTCTACGCCGCATCGCTCATGGCCATCGAGGTCGACACCCAAGCCGAGCGGGACTACATGGCCGACCTTGCCAGGGCGCTGAACCTGTCTGGGCCTGTCGTGGCCCAGATCCATTCGGCGCTCGGGGTGCCGACGTAGGCCGCATCGGCGAGGGGGGACGGCCCGGCGGTCTCCGGGCCGCCCACTCAGAACGGCAGCAGCACGTCGAGCAGTTGCTGCCCGTAGCGGGGCTGCTGCACGTCCGAGATCTGCCCGCGCCCGCCATAGGCGATCCGCGCCTCCGCCAGCCGGTCATGCTGCACCGTGTTGTCGCTGGCGATGTCCTGCGGGCGGAGCACGCCGCTCACCTGCAGCTCGCGCAGCTCGTTGTTCACCCGCACCTCCTGACGCGCCGCCACCGCTAGGTTGCCGTTCGGCAACGCCTGGGTGATGATGCCGGCCAGCCGTAGCGTCACCGTCTCGTTCCGCTTGATCGCCCCGGTGCCCGTGGCATTTCCCGCGCTGTTGGCGGAGACGAGCTGGCTCGCGTTGACCGCCTTCGCCAGCATCCGGGGCAGGGCGGCCTCGAAGCCGAGCAGGTTGGGCAGGCCCAGGCTTTCCTGCCCGGTGCGGCCCTCGCTCGATTGGTTCTTGATGTCGGCGGCATCCGTGATGTTGACCAGGATCGTCACGATGTCGCCGACGGCCGCGGCGCGCTGGTCCTTGAAGAAGGCCCGGCTGCCCGCGCGCCACAGGCTGTTCGCCTCCGCCGGCGCCGTCTGCGGCCGGGGCATCGGCATGCTGATCGGGCGGTAGGCCGGGTCGGCGGTCGGGTCGCCGCTGGGCGTCATCGCGGGCGGGCGCCCGATCTCCGACAGCCGGGTGAGCGCGCCGCAGCCGGGCAGCAGCAGCACGAATGCCAGGACGAGGTTCTTCATCGCGAGGCCACCTGCGGCAACCGCCCTGTACTGTTCACCGGCGCGCTGCCCGGCAGCACCCGCGCCCGGCCCGGCCCCGTCACCTCCGCCTCCACGACGACGTGCGACGCCGGGTTCACCACGTGGACCCGCTCGCCCATCCCCGCCGGCTCCATCGCGACGCCCTGCGCCGTCAACTGGATGCCGGGGGTGTCGAGCGCCAGCAGCATAGGCGTGCCCTTCTGCACCACCACGGGGCGGCCCAAATCCGCCAACTGGATCGGCTGGCCTGGCTGCACCGCGTGGCGCAGCGCCTGGCCCACCGCTTCCCGCATGGCACGCACCACCTCGCCCTTCGCCTGGATGGCGCGGAGCCGCACCCATTCGAGGTCGCCGTTCTCGATCACGTCGCCGGGCAGCATGCGGCGGCGCGGCACCGGCAGTTCCGTCATCTCCAGCACCCGGCCGGACAGGCGAAGCTGCGCGGCGGGCACCGCGTCGGCGGTGATGCTGACCAGCGCGGTGAAACGCCCGGTGCCGCCGTCATACTCCAACTGCGTCACCTCCGCCTCCGTCTTGGCGCCCATGCCCACCACCGGTGCGGTGAAGCCTGGCAGTTCCAGGTCGCCGTCCCGCGGGGCGCCTGCCGCCGCCAGCGCCGTGTGCAGCGGTCCCGTCACCTCGTCCCGGCCCAGCGTGCGGCCCGGGCGGTCCAGCACCGCGCGGTCGCCTGTACCGATCGGGCGCCAATCGACGCCGTATTGCCGGGCGATGGCCTCCAACTGCCGCGCCTCCACCGTGATGCGCGCGCCGGGGGCGGGGGCGGGGCCGAGCGCCCGGTTGTCCACGCCGTCGAACAGGTCCGCCAAGGTCACGACCGGGCCGGACAGCGTGGTGAACGGCTTCAGCGTCGCCGCCGACGCGGGCAACGCCGCGCAGGCCAGCAGCATCGAAAGGAGCTTCATCGCCATCACCGCAGGTTCGTGAGGGTTGATTGCATCTGGTCGCTGGCGGTAATCACCTTGCTGTTCATCTCATAGGCGCGCTGCGCGGTGATCAGGTTGGTGATCTCCGACACGACGTTGACGTTGGACGTTTCGACGAAGCCCTGCATCACGCTGCCGAAGCCCGGCGACCCCGGCACGCCGGTGGCGGGCTGGCCGGAGGCGGCGCTGGCCATCAGCAGGTTGTCGCCCTGCGCTTCCAGCCCGGCGTCGTTGGCGAACGTCGCGAGCTGCAGGGTGCCGACGGTCTGCGGCGCGGTGGTGCCGTCAAGCTTCACCTGCACCTCGCCGCCCGCGTTGATCGTCACGTCGTGCGCGTTGGGCGGGACGGTGATGCCGGGCGCAATGGGATAGCCGTCGGCCGTCACGATCTGCCCGTCCGGCGACAGGCCGAAGGTGCCGTCCCGTGTGTACGCCGTCTCGCCGCTCGGCAGCGTCACCTGGAAATGCCCGTTGCCCTTGATCGCCACGTCCAGGCTGTTGCTGGTCTGCTGCAGGTTGCCCTGCTCGTTGATGCGGTAGATCGCGGCGGTCTTCACGCCCAGGCCCACCTGCGCGCCCGAGGGCACCACGGTCCCGGCGTCGCTGGTGTTCGACCCCACCCGGCGCAGGTTCTGGTACAGCAGGTCCTGGAACTCGGCCCGCCGCCGCTTGAAGCCGGTGGTGGTCATGTTGGCGATGTTGTTGGAGATGACCTCCACGTTGGTCTGCTGGGCCTGCATCCCGGTCCCGGCGATGTCGAGCGATCTCATGCCTGTGCGTCCCTATGCTTTGCGCTGCGTGATCTTGTCGATGGAGGACTGCAGCCGGTCGGCCTCCCCCTGCACGAACTGCGTGGTGAACTGGAACTCGCGCAGGTCGGCCATCATGCGGGTCACTTCCAGCACCGGCTGCACGTTGCTGTCCTCGACCGCGCCCTGGACGACCTGGGGCTGGGCCACCGGCACGGTGTCGGCGTCGGCCCGCATGGTCCGCGCGCCCTCCGCCGTCACGCGCATCGGGTCGGACGGGCGCACCACGCCGATCTTGCCGATCCGCCCGTTCTCGCTGCTGACCGTGCCGTCCGCCGTGATCGTGACGTGCTGGTCCGCGCTGCTGATCCGGATCGGCTTCCCGGCCGTGTCCAGCAGGGCGTTGCCTTCCCCGTCGCCGATCCGCCCGTCCGCCATGGGCGTGAACCGCCCGGCCCGCGTCAGCCGGGGGCCGCGCGGCGTGTCCACGCTGAAATACCCGTCGCCGCCGAGCGCCAGGTCGAACGGGTTGCCCGTGTGCTGCATCGTCCCGGCCTGCTGGTCCCGGTAGGTCGCGCGGTCCTGCACGAAGGACACGGTGCGCCCGCCGCGCGGCGCGTCGGCGCCGGCCTGCTTGCTCAGCCAGTCGCTGAACAGCGTCCGCTCCGCCTTGAAGCCCGGCGTGTTGGCGTTGGCCATGTTCGTGGCCGTCACCTCCAGCGCCCGGCTCTGCGCCACCAGCCGCGACAGGGCGATGTAGCTCGGCACTTCCATGACAATTCCTTTCAGGCGTCTTGCCCACGCTCCGCCACCGGCCGGCGGCGCTTGTGATATACGCTCGAAATCGAAACGAAACGTTAACCCGCGCGGCCTATGGTGGGGGCCGAGGAGCACGGTTCATGGCAGCAGCGGCGGCGATCACGGACACGGCGGGGGACAAGCCCGCCACGAAGCCCGGCAGCAAGCGCAAGCTGCTGCTGATCGGCGCGGGCGTCCTGTTGCTGGCCGGCGGCGGGGGAGGCGCCTGGTTCGCCGGCCTGATCCCGCACGGGGGGCACAAGGAGGACGCGCACGCGGAGGCGAAGGCGTCGGCGCCGGTGTTCCTCGACCTGCCGGACATCGTCGCCAACCTGAACGCCGGGCCGCGCCGGGCCGCCTTCATCAAGCTGAAGGC
The DNA here is from genome assembly GCA_964251035.1 of uncultured Acetobacteraceae bacterium. Taxonomy (GTDB): domain Bacteria; phylum Pseudomonadota; class Alphaproteobacteria; order Acetobacterales; family Acetobacteraceae; genus CAHJXG01. The sequence goes on along the minus strand of CAXUJE010000114.1, from coordinate 2,982 downwards.
CAAGCTTGAGCTGGCCCGGCCCGAGGACCAGGCGGTGGTGCAGGCCGCCATGCCCCGCGTGCTCGACCTGTTCCAGACCTACCTGCGCGAGATGCGCCCGGACGAGCTGCGCGGCACCGCCGGCACCTACCGCCTGCGGGAGGAGCTGGTCGCCCGCAGCAGCATCGCCGCCCAGCCCGCCCACGTGCTGAACGTGCTGTTCACGGAGCTGCTGGTGCAATGACTGAGGACGCTGCAAGCGGGGCCGCGCTGGGGGACACCCCCGACCGCATCCTGGACCAGGCCGAGATCGACAGCCTGCTCGGCCTTGCCGACAACTCGGGCGGCGGGCCTGAGCAGTCGGGCATGCAGCGCATCATCAAGTCGGGCCTCGTGTCCTACGAGCGCCTGCCGATGCTGGAGGTGGTGTTCGACCGGCTGGTGCGGATCATGAGCACGTCCTTGCGCAACTTCACCAGCGACAACGTCGAGGTCGGCATCGACAGCATCGCCTCGCTCCGGTTCGGCGACTACCTGAACAGCATCCCGCTGCCGGCGATGCTCGCGGTGTTCAAGGCGGAGCAGTGGGACAACTACGGCCTGATGGTCGTGGACAGCGCGCTGATCTACTCCATCGTCGATGTGCTGCTGGGCGGGCGGCGCGGCACCGCCGCCATGCGGATCGAGGGCCGGCCCTACACCACCATCGAGCGCAACCTGGTGGAGCGGCTGATCCGGCTCGTGCTGCACGACCTGTCCACCAGCTTCGAGCCGCTCAGCCCCGCCAGCTTCCGGTTCGAGCGGCTGGAGGTGAACCCGCGCTTCGCCACCATCTCCCGCCTGTCCAACGCCGCCGTGCTGGTGCGGCTGCGCGTCGACATGGATGACCGCGGCGGCCGGATGGACCTGCTGCTGCCCTACGCCACGCTGGAGCCGGTGCGCGAGCTGCTGCTGCAGCAGTTCATGGGCGAGCGGTTCGGCCGCGACAGCATTTGGGAAACCCACCTGGCGGAGGAGCTGCTGGGCACGGACGTGGAGCTGGACGTCGTGCTGGACGAGCAGGTCATGCCGCTTTCGGACGTGATGAAGCTTGAGGTCGGCAGCCGCATCGTGCTCACCGCCGTGCCGGGCGCCGCGGTGCAGGTGCGCTGCGGCAACGTTTCGCTGTTCGAGGGGCGCATCGGCCACCGGAAGAACCGCGTCGCCGTCCGCCTCGAAACCTCGCTCGAAACGTCCCCGGGGCCGTCCGGCGCCGCGGCGCAGCCCGCCCTGACCTTCGACCCCGCAACCTGACCGCAACCTCTGCAAGGGAGCCCAAAATGGGTGGCATGGACTGGCTTTTGGAGATTGCGCTGATCGCGCTGCTGGCGCTGACCCTGGTGCACGCGGTCCGGCTGGAGCGTGCGCTAGGCCTGCTGCGCCGGGACCGCACGGCGCTGGGAGAGGCCGTGGCCGGCTTCGACAGCAGCGCGCGGGAGGCGGAGAGCGGCCTCGGCCGGCTGCGCGTCATGACGCAGGAAGCGACGCAGCAGGCGACCCGCAGCATCGAGGGCGCCGCGGTGCTGAAGGATGACCTGGCTTTCCTGGCCAAGCGCGGGGAAGAGCTGGCGGACCGGCTGGAGCAGCTCATCCGCGCCGGGCGGGCGCTTGACCCGGCGCGGGCGCGGGAGCAGCCGGCCGCCGTCCCTGTCGTGCCTGCCCCTGCCGCCGCGCCCGCCCGCGCCGAGCCAGCGAAACCAGCCGCAAACCCTTCGGGTTTCGGCGAGCGTAGCGATTTGCGCGAGGCCGCGCCCCGCCCGCGCAGCAAGTCCGAGCGCGACTTGCAGCAGGCCCTGATGGGAGCGCGGTGATGCGCGTGCTGCCCCGGCTCGGCCGCCCGCGCGTGCTGCCTTTGGCGATCCTCGCCATGGGCGGCCTGCTCGCCTCCAAAGGCGCGCACCTCGTCCAGGCCGCCGGCGGCGCCCCGGCGGCGCTCGCCAGCGCCGGAGAGGCCATGCTGCCCCGCGCCCAGGCCGCCGCAAGCCATTCGGCAGCCAAGGAGGGGGCAGCCCAGGAAGCGCCGGCCAAGCAGGCACCGGCCAAGGAGGCATCGCGCAAGGAAGCGCCGCCCGTCCAGCCGGCCGCAGCGCCCGTGGCGGCGCCCCCGGCGGAACCGCCGGTGAACGAGGCGGAGCGCGCCCTGCTGCTTGACCTCCGCGCCCGCCGCACGGTGCTGGACGCGCGCGAGCAGGCACTGGCGAACCGCGAGGCCACCCAGGCCGCCGCCGAGCAGCACCTGAGCGAGCGCGTCGCCCAGTTGACCGCCTTGCAGACCCGCCTCGAAGAGCTGGACCAGGCCCGGCGGGAGCGGGACGACGCGAACTGGCGCGGCCTGGTCAAGACCTACGAGGCGATGCGCCCGCGCGACGCGGCGGTGATCCTGAACGATATGGACCCGCCGGTGCTGCTCCAGGTGCTCGACCGCATGAAGGAGGCGAAGGCCGCCCTGGTGCTCGCCGCCATGCAGCCCGACCGCGCCCGCACGGCGACGGCCGCGCTGGCGCAGTCCCGCAGCCGCTCCGTCGCCGCCCCGACCTTGAGCCCCCAGGGATGATCGCAGGGTGATTGCGCTCCGCTGGCTGGCGCTCGGCCTGCTGCTGCTGGCGCCGGGCCTGGCCCGCGCGCAGGCGCCGGTCAAGGTCGCGAGCTTCCCCGGCTATGGCCGCATCGTGTTCCAGTTCACCCGGCCGACCGGCTTCGAGGTGGCCGAGGCAGACGGCCGGGCGCAGGTCGTGTTCACCGGCGCCCCGGCGCTGGGGGTGGCGAAGGGCACGCCGCGCAACGTCCGGTCCATTGAGCGCGCCGCCGGGGCGGTGACGCTGGTGCTGGTTCCGGGCGCCCGCGTCCGCTCCGCGCGGCAGGGCAACCTCGTCGTGATCGACGTGCTGGACCCGGTGCCGGGCCAGACGGCGCGCAGCCCCGCGCAGGCGGCCCATGCCCCTGAGTCGGCAGCACCGCCTGCAC
>CAXUJE010000113.1:0-14013 GCA_964251035.1 uncultured Acetobacteraceae bacterium | reverse complement strand
GGGGGGGGGGGGGGGGGGGGGGGGGGGGGGGGGGGGGGGTGGGGGGGGGGGGGGGCCGGGCCCCCCCCCCCCCCCCCCCCCCCCGCCGCTGCGCCTGGGCAACGCCCTAGAAGCCTGGCGCAACCGGGGCGTGCGGCTCGCCAACCTGGGCTACCTCGGCCACATGTGGGAGCTGTACGCGATGTGGGCGTGGATCGGCGCATTCCTCGCCGCGAGCTTCCGCGCCCGCTACGGCGCGGCGCCGCCGGTCGGCCCGGAGCTTGCGGCGTTCGCCGTGGTCGCGGTGGGCGCGCTCGGCGCCATGGGCGGCGGCTGGGCGGCCGACCGCTACGGCCGCGCGAACGTCACCATCGCCGCCATGGCGGTGAGCGGCCTGTGCGCCGCCGGCATCGGCCTGCTGTTCGGGGGCCCCGCCGGGCCGCTGCTGGCGATGAGCCTCGTTTGGGGCGTCGCGGTCATCGCCGACTCCGCCCAGTTTTCCGCCGCCATCGCCGAACTCAGCGAGACCTCACTCGTCGGCACCATGCTGACCGTGCAGACCTGCCTGGGCTTCCTACTCACATTGGCCAGCATCCAGCTCATCCCGGTCGTCGTCGGCTGGGTGGGGTGGCGGTTCGCCTTCGCGCTGCTGGCGGTCGGCCCGTTCCTCGGCATCGCCGCCATGGCCCGCCTGCGCCGCGCCTGACCCCCGACATGCCGGCCCGGCCCGGCCGGGTCAGCGGACGCCGCCGCTACTGCTGCCCCTGCCGCCGCAGCCGCCACAGGCTGAAGAGCTGGGCGCTCTGCATGGCGGTCATCTTCGTGAAGCCGATCCCTGTCGCCCACTCGTTGAACGCTTCCTTCTCGAACCCGGACGCCACCAGCGCGGAAGCGGCGGCGGTCTGCACTTTTGAGTGCTCAAGCCAACGCTGCGCATAGGGCGCCCGGGTCCAGCCCGGCACTGTCGCCCGGATGTTCACGTCGTGCCACTTCTCGTGGTATGGCGGCTGCTGCAGGTCCGGCAGGCGGGAGAAGAACAGGTCGGTGAACGCCGCAAGATTGTTGTACCGCGCGGTGCCAACCGGCCAGTTATAGGCGGTGAGCAGCACAGGCACCGCCCACGTCTCCACATCCTCCCCTTCCGGAACCAGCAAGGGGTAGTCTGCATGGGTGAACGTGGCCGGCACGTAGGTGTCGAGCAGGTCTTCGGACACCGGCAACTGCAGCAGATGCAGCCCGGAGTTGGCCGGGAGGCTGCTGAACAGCCGGCTCGGCTTGCCATCGACATAGACCAATGCGGCGACCTCGCCGCGCTTCAGCTTCTCCAGGGCGACCGCGGGGATGTCGTAGGCCAGCTTGACGGGGACGTGCATCGATTCGAACACCGCGGGCGCCGTGACGGCCGTGCCTGAGCCCACGACATCGACATTGACCATCTTGTCGGCCAGGTCGGCCACGGTGAACACGTCGTGCGCGGCCAGGACGTGGATCTCCTGGTCGTAGAGCTTGGCGATGTAGTGAACCCGGCTGCGCAGGTCCGGGTAGAGCCGGGTGGCCTCAGCGGACCGCGCGGCGTCGGCTGAGACCAGCGCCAGGTCAACGCCCCGGAAGTTGAGCAGGTCGGCCAGGTTTTGCAGCGAGCCTTTCCCCATGAACGGCACGACCCGCAGGGCGTCGGAGCTGGCGACCGCGGCGAGGTCGCTGCCGATCTGCACGTAGGTGCTGTTGAGCCCGCCGGTCATCATTCCGAGCGTTGCGGTCCCATTGGTGGCCAGCGGCGCGTCCGGCGGCGTGTTGGAGTTGGACGGCGGCGCCTCCCGGCGCACGAGAGGGCGCCGCAGGAAGGAACGCGGCGCTGCCGGGCTTCGTCTCACCTCAGGCGCGCTGCCGTCCGGCTCGGCAATGGGTGCCGGCGGCACCTGCGCCGCTGCAGGCCCGGGCGCTCCATGAAGGGCAAGCGTCACCGTCAGCGTGGTCAAGATATATCGCATAAGGAGAGTCCTTTATGAAGGCCACAACTGGGCCGTGTATGCCAAAGAGAAATCAATCGAGTATTAGCATTATTTTCCTGTATATTAGAGTCTTGCGCCTCGAAAAATCACCTGATCTGTGGCTGCATGGCAAGCATCTGGCAGACACGGTCGCCGCTGGCTAGTATTACTGTAAACTCTCCCACCACCAAGATGCCCTCATCCTGAAACAGCACTGATTGTGTCCCCGATGGCCGCGAATGCTTCCGACGTAGACGTGCTTGCGCCCACCAACGAGGCGTCGGTGGCCGGCGAGCCACGATCGCCGGCCGTGGCGGCGGCGGCCGTCCTACCCGCCCCGCCTTTCCTCAGCGCGAGCCAACGCGACGCCGCGAACGAGATCCGGCGGACGCTTGCCGCGCGCCACGTCTTCGCGGCCGTCACCGGCGCGCCCGGGCTTGGCAAGACGACCGTGCTTTCCGCGGCCGTCGCCGCGGCGGCCGGATCGTCGCGGGTCTCCTGGGTGGGGCGTCCTGACCGCATCTCTGTGGAGCAAGCCGAGCAACTCATCGCAACGCAGGCCGCCGCCTGGCGCGGCGGCCATGCCGTGCTGGTCGTGGACGATGCCGACCGGGCGTCCCCCTCCTTGCTGCGCGGCCTCACGCGGATCGCGGAGGCCAGCCGGCTGAACCCGGGCGCGGCGCAGGTCATCCTGGCCGGCCGGCCGGAACTGTGGGACCGGCTTGAGGCGGACGAGTTCACGCCGCTTCGGGACCGCATCGCCGTCCGCCCGGTCCTGCGGCCGATGACGGATGAGGACGCGCACGGCCTGATCCGTCATCTGCTGAACGAGCCGCGCAAGATCTTCGGCCAGGCGCTTGCGGAAGACGCGGAGCGGGAGGTGCTGCGTCTCGCGGACGGACGTCCGGAGCGCATCGGGGCGCTGGTGCGCAGCACGCTCATGCTGAGCGACCTGCAGGTCAGGGCGCAGCTTTCGGTGGACATGGTGCACGCGACCGCCGACATGCTCGATGGACGGCAGCCGCCGGTCAGCAAGCGCCGGGCGAAGCTCCTGCGGCCCGCTTTGGCGGCGGGACTGGCCGTGGCGCTCACCGGCGGCCTTGCCATGGCTGCGCACGATGGAGGGCTGGAGCGCGTGCTGTCGGCGGTCCACGATGTCGCCGAGCGTCCGGCCGCCGTGTGGGTGCGGGAAGCCTCGAATGCCCCGGCCACGGCCGCAGTAACCGCCGAGAGCGCGCCGGCCGGTCAGCCGGAGCCGGCGTTGCGCCCGGCTGAAGCAGGCCCGCCCGCCGCCGCGGCAGATGCCCAGGAGACAGTGCGCGCTCAGCCGGCCCCCATGCCCGCCTTGGCCGTCCCGCCGGCGGCACAGGACGACGCCGGCCGCCTGGCGGCCGAGGGTCAGCTGCCTCCGCAGTTGATGCCGCCAGCGCCTGCCTTGCCGGCCCCTATGCCGCCCGAACCCATGCCGGCCAGAACTGACACGACCGAGCCGGCACCGGTGAACGCTGCGCCAGCTGAAGCAAGCCAGGTGGACGCCGCGCTGCCGGAAACGCCCGACGCTTTGGCCAGCGCCGCTCCCGCGTCCGACGACCGGTCGCCGGCTGCCGAAGGCGTGCCGAGCCAAGCCGTCTCCGAGCCGATCCCGATGATCGAAGCTTCCGCGCCGCCGCAAGACCCTCCGGCCGAGCGTGCCGACGCCTCGGCGCAGCCTGCTCCGGCCCGCGAAGCCGCCGCCGCGCCGGAGCCTGCCCCAGCGTCGCAGGCCACCATATCGATGCCGCAGCCCCCTTCCGTGTCCGAGCCGGCAGCGGCGTCCGAGGCAGGCGCAACATCGAGTGCCGCTTCCAACACGGGCCAGATACCGGACACGTCAAAGAAGAGCCTTGCTACGGGCCTGGTCGCCGCGCTGCTGCGCCGCGGCGATGAAGGGCTTGCCCATGGCGACGTTTCTGCGGCGCGTCAGTTCTATGGGCGCATCGGCCCGGCCGGTAACGCCCTAGGCGCCCGCGGCATGGCGCGGACCTATGATCCCGCGGTCCTCGGACGCGGAAACCCGGCGGCGGATCCCAAGGCGGCCGCTGCTTGGTACGAAAAGGCCGCCCGGCTTGACGCGCGTCCAGGAGAACACGAGTCAAGCGTCCAGCACGAGGCCAACGCCCAGCGCCCGCTCGAAGCAGGGCGCTGAACCAAGCGCCCCATAGGACGCCATGACCTCACCCGGGCTTGCGGGCCGCGCTGCCCCATGCCTGCTGAAGATCCGCCACCCGGAGCACTGGGCTATCCAGCGCCGGGCCGTGCAGGACCCGGCAGGGCGCGTCCGCCTCGCCCAAGCCGTCAACCACCAGCAACGCGCCCTCAAACCCGGCTGTCCCGCCATACAGGCTGGTGGTGACCACGGTGGCGACCCCGGCGCCCAGGGCGGCATGCAGGCCGTTCGGCGTGTCCTCAAACGCCACGCACCGCCCGGGCGCGATCCGCAGCCGGTCGAGCACGAACCGGTAGATGTCGGGCGCGGGCTTCTTCGCCGCCACCATGTCCCCGGCGCCGATGCACTCGAACAGGCCTCCGGCATCCTCGCCAAAGGTTGCCCGCAGCAAGGCCGTGACGTTCTCGGGCGTCGTCGTGGTGGCGATGGCGAGCCGCAGGCCGGCCGCCCGCGCCTCATGCAGCAGGCGGGCGACGCCAGGGCGCAGCGCGACGGCGCCGGCCTCGACCGACGCCACGTAGCGCGCGGTCTTGTCGGCGTGCAGGCGCGCGCCCGCGTCATCGCCGATGGCCTCGCCGCGCCGGGCCGCGTCGTGGCGGATGCGCTCCTTGCCGCCGGTCACGTCCAGCAGGCCGCGATACCGCTCCACGTCCCAATGCCAGCCAAGGCCGGCGGCAGCGAAGGCGGCGTTGAAGGCGTGGCGGTGCAGTTCCTCGGTCTCGGCCAAGGTGCCGTCCACGTCGAAGATCAGCGCCTCAAACGGCATCGCCGGCTCCCTGGGCGGACCGTCCGGCCGACGCGATCCGGGCATGGTCCCGGCTGATGTCCTCGATCACGTTCTGGCCCACCTCGATCAGGAAACTGCGCAGCCGCGCCTGCACTGGCAAGAGCGGCAACGTCCGTCGCTGCACGATGTACCAGGACCGCATCAGCGGGAAGCCCTCGACCGGGAGCGCCACCAGCAGGCCGAGCGCCAGCTCCAGGCTGACGGTGTGCTGGGAGATCAGCGCCAGGCCCATCCCGGCGATCACCGCCTGCTTGATCATCTCGTTGCTCGACGACACCATGACGGTGGGCGGCATGAAGCCGGCCTCCTTGAAGAACTGGTCGGTCATCGCCTTGGTGCCCGACCCGTCCTCCCGCACCACGAACGGCTCCCGCGCCAGCACCGCGGCGGGCAGATGGGACGTGCGGCCGAGCCGGTGGCCGGCCGGGGCGACGATGACCGACGGGTGCGGCGCGAACCGCTCGGCAACCACGTCCGCCTCCTCCGGCGGCTGGCCCATCACCGCGAGGTCGATGGCGCCGCTGGTCAGCAGGTCCAGCACCCGGCTGCGGTTGCCCTCGGAAAGCTGCACAGTGACGCCGGGCACGACGGCGCGGAAGCGCGCGATCATGTGCGGCACGATGTACTTCGACGTGGACACCAGCCCCAGCCGGACCCGGCCGCCGGTCAGCCCCTTCAGGTCCGTCATCGCCTGGTCCGCGTCCCTCAGCGAGCGGAGCACTAGGCGCGCGTAGCCCAGCAGCATCGTCCCCGCATCGGTCAGCGCGACCTTGCGCCCCACGCGCTCGAACAACGCGAAGCCGGTCTGCGCCTCGATCTGCTTGATCTGGAACGACACCGCGGAGGGCGTCAGGTGCAGCCGCTCCGCCACGCGCGCCAGGGACAGCCGCTCCGCAGCTTCGACGAACACCTGGAGTTGGCGGATGGTGACGTGGCGCATCGGATGGCAAGTGATCCCTCACGTGTTTCATCAGTGTATTTTGCTTTCCCTTGCGAAGTCCATCCGCAAATCTCCTTCCAACAGGGACACCCTGGGCCGCACGGGCCAAGAACACGGGATGGAGGCAGTTCGTGAACAAAGCGCTTGACGTGAAGATCACCGACCTCAAAGAGCGTTACACTTCCGGCGTACTCAAGTATCGCCAGATGGGCTACTGGGAACCGGACTACGTGCCCAAGGACACCGACATCCTGGCCGTGTTCCGCATCACGCCGCAGGACGGCGTCGATCCCGTGGAGGCCGCCGCCGCCGTCGCCGGCGAAAGCTCGACCGCCACCTGGACGGTGGTGTGGACCGACCGCCTGACCGACAGCGAGTACTACCGGGCCAAGGCGTACCGCGTGGACCCGGTGCCCGGCTCGCCCGACCAGTACTTCGCCTATATCGCCTACGACCTCGACCTGTTCGAGGAAGGGTCGATCGCCAACCTCACCGCGTCGATCATCGGCAACGTGTTCGGCTTCAAGCCGCTCAAGGCGCTGCGGCTGGAGGACATGCGGATTCCGCCGCACTACCTCAAGACGTTCCAGGGGCCGGCCACCGGCATCGTGGCGGAGCGGGAGCGGATGAACCTCTACGGGCGCCCCATACTGGGCGCCACGATGAAGCCGAAGCTCGGGCTGTCCGGCCGCAACTACGGGCGGGTGGTGTATGAGGCGCTGAAAGGCGGCCTCGACTTCACCAAGGACGACGAGAACATCAACTCGCAGCCGTTCATGCATTGGCGCGACCGCTACCTGTACTGCATGGAGGGCGTGAACAAGGCGCAGGCCGAGACGGGCGAGATCAAGGGCACCTACCTCAACGTCACCGCCGCCACCATGGAGGACATGTACGAGCGCGCCGAGTTCGCCCGCGACCTCGGCAGCGTCATCATCATGATCGACCTGGTGATCGGCTACACCGCCATCCAGTCGATGGCGAAGTGGGCGCGCAAGAACGACATGATCCTCCACCTGCACCGGGCGGGGCACGGGACCTACACCCGGCAGAAGAACCACGGCATCTCGTTCCGGGTGATCGCCAAGTGGATGCGCATGGCGGGCGTCGATCACATCCACGCCGGCACCGTGGTCGGCAAGCTGGAAGGCGACCCGAACGTCATCCGCGGCGTTTACGACACCTGCCGCGAGATCCACGTGCCAGCGAACCTGCAGCACGGCATCTTCTTCGACCAGCCCTGGGCCAGCCTGAAGAAGATGATGCCGGTGGCGAGCGGCGGCATCCACGCCGGGCAGATGCACCAGTTGCTGCACTACCTCGGCGAGGACGTGGTGCTGCAGTTCGGCGGCGGCACCATCGGGCATCCCATGGGCATCCAGGCCGGCGCCACGGCCAACCGGGTCGCCTTGGAATGCATGGTCAAGGCGCGCAACGAGGGCCGCGACATCTGGAACGAGGGGCCGGAGATCCTGACCGCTGCCGCGCGCTGGTGCCAGCCGCTGCGGGCCGCGCTCGATACCTGGAAGGACGTGAGCTTCAACTACGCCTCGACCGACTCGGTCGATGTCCTCCCCACCCCCACCGCGTCCTGAACGGGAAAGCACCCATGAAGATCACCCAAGGGCAGTTCTCCTTCCTGCCGGACCTGAATGACGAGGAAGTCAAGAAGCAGATCGAGTATGGGCTGGACCAGGGCTGGTCCATCGCGGTGGAACACACCGACGACCCGCACCCGCGCAACACTTACTGGTCCATGTGGGGCACGCCGATGTTCGACCTGCGCGACCCGGCGGGCGTGATGCTGGAGCTGAACGCCTGCCGCAAGGAGTTCCCGCAGGACTACGTCAAGGTGCTCGCCTTCGACAGCAACAAGGGCTTCGAGACGATCCGCATGTCCTTCATGGTGCAGCGGCCCGCGGCCGAGCCGGGTTTCGAGCTGATCCGGTCGGAGGGGCCGGGCCGCACGGTCAACTACACCATGCGCAGCTACGCCACCGGCCGTCCACCGGGCGGCCGCTACAGTCCGGCGGACGCGCCGTGACCGCCTACCGGATCGCGCCCAGCATCCTCTCGGCCGACTTCGCCCGCCTGGGCGAAGAGGTCGAGAGACTGGAGGCGGCCGGCGCCGACCTGGTGCATTTCGACGTGATGGACAACCATTACGTCCCGAACCTCACGATGGGTCCGATGGTGTGCGAAGCGATCCGCCCACACGTCTCCGTCCCCATCGACGTGCACCTGATGGCGACGCCGGTGGACGAGTTGGCCGTGATGTTCGCCCGCGCGGGCGCCGCCATCATCACCTTTCACCCGGAGGCGTCGCAGCACGTGGACCGAACCCTGTCGCTGATCCGCGAGCACGGCTGCCGGGCGGGCCTCGCGCTCAACCCGGCGACGCCGCTCGAACACCTGGACCACGTGATGGACCGGCTCGACCTGGTTCTCGTCATGGGCGTCAACCCCGGCTTCGGCGGGCAGGGCTTCATTCCGCACGCTTTGGCGAAGATCGCCGCGGTGCGCGAACGGATCGACGCGCACCAGGCTTCCGGCGGCCAGGCGATCCTCTTGGAAGTCGATGGCGGCGTGAAGGTCTCCAACATCCAGACTATTGCGGAGGCCGGGGCGGATACGTTCGTCGCGGGTTCCGCCATCTTCGGAGCGCCCGACGCGGGCGGTGGCTACCACGGCGTGATGGGGGCGCTGCGGCGCGAGTTGTCGGACGTGGGCCAGCGGGAGCGGGCAGCATGAGCGCGGTGCTGGAAACGGATGACCGCCGGGTCGATCTGGGCGCGCTGTATGCCGAGAGCAACATCGGCGAGACCATCGGCCAACTGGACAACGATTTGGTCGGCCTGGTGCCGGTCAAGACCCGCATCCGGGAGATCGCGGCGCTGCTGCTGGTCGAAAGCGCCCGACTGGGCCTGGGCATCCAGACCGAGGCGCCGTCCCTGCACATGAGCTTCACCGGCAATCCCGGCACCGGCAAGACCACGGTGGCCCGGCGCATGGCGGACGTGCTGCACCGCCTCAAGTACATCCGACGCAACCACGTGGTCACGGTGTCGCGCGACGACCTGGTGGGCCAGTACATCGGCCACACCGCGCCGAAGACCAAGGAAGTCCTGAAGAAGGCGATGGGCGGCGTGCTGTTCATCGACGAGGCGTATTACCTCTACCGCCCGGAGAACGAGCGCGACTACGGGCAGGAAGCCATCGAAATCCTGCTGCAGATCATGGAGGACAACCGCGACGACCTGGTTGTCATCCTCGCGGGCTACAAGGACCGCATGGACACCTTCTTCCGCAGCAATCCCGGCATGGCGTCGCGCATCGCCCACCACATCGACTTTCCCGACTACTCCGCGGACGAGCTGTTCCGCATCTCGGAGCTGATGGCGACCTCCATGCACTACCGGTTCGACGAAGCCGGGCAGGCGGCGATGCGGGAGTACATCGCGCTCCGCATGCAGCAGCCGCGGTTCTCCAACGCGCGGTCGATCCGTAACGGCATCGACCGGGCGCGGCTGCGCCAGGCGAACCGGCTGTTCGCCGGGCGCGACCAGCCGCTGGACCGGGTGGCGCTGGAAACGATCACCGCAGAGGACATCCGGGTCAGCCGCGTCTTCACCCAACAATAAGGAGGGCCAGAAGGCTGCTTGGGACTGCGCTTCAGGGGAGCAAGCGATGCCGTACCGCCGCACGACGCTTTCGAAGTTCATCATCGAGGACCAGCGCCGGGCCGGGTCGCCGGAACCGGAGCTGACATCGTTGCTGAACGACATCCAGACGGCCTGCAAGCTGATCGCCGTGGCCGCCTCGCGCGGCAGCATCGCACCCGTCGGCAGTCCCCGGGAACCTGCCGTGGCCACCGCGGTCAACGTGCAGGGCGAGCAGCAGAAGCCGCTCGACGTGATCGCCAACGACATCATGATCGGCACCTGCGAGTGGGGCGGGCAGCTCGCTGGCATGGTGTCGGAGGAGATGGAGCAGCCGTACGAAATCCCGGCGCTCTACCCGCGCGGGCGCTACCTGCTGGTGTTCGACCCGCTGGACGGCTCCTCCAACATCGACGTGAACATGCCGGTCGGCACCATCTTCTCCGTGCTGCGCTGCCCAGAGGGCGTGACCGCGCCGACGTTGGAACATTTCCTGCAGCCCGGCACGGCGCAGGTCGCGGCGGGCTACGCGATCTACGGGCCGACGGCGATGCTGGTGCTGACGCTTGGCAAGGGCGTGCACGGCTTCACGCTGGACCCGGAGATCGGTGCCTTCACCCTGACCCACCCCGGCATGTCGATCCCGGCGGACAATCACGAGTTCGCGGTCAACGTGTCCAACGAACGGTTCTGGGAGCCGCCGGTTCGCCGCTACGTCGATGAGTGCCTGGAGGGCGCGTCCGGCGTGCGGGGCGTCGATTTCAACATGCGCTGGATCGCCTCCATGGTGGCGGAGGTGCATCGCATCCTGGTGCGCGGCGGGCTGTTCATGTATCCGCGCGACGCCAAGGACCCGAGCAAGCCGGGCCGTCTGCGCCTGATGTACGAGGCGAACCCGATGGCGATGATCGTGGAGCAGGCTGGCGGCGCCGCTTCCACCGGGCGCGGGCGCATCCTGGAGGTGGCGCCCGCCGCGATCCACCAGCGCGTGCCGGTGATCCTCGGCTCCCGCAGCGAGGTCGAGCGGCTGGTGCGCTACCACGCCGAGTACGACGCGGGGGAGGACACGCCGTTCAAGACGCCGCTGTTCAACGCCCGCAGCCTGTTCCGCACCGCCTGACCGGAGCGCACCCATGTCGCAGAAGCATCCGGTCGTCGCCATCACGGGGTCCTCCGGCGCCGGCACCACGACCGTCACCACCACCTTCGAGCAGATCTTCCGGCGCGAAGGCGTGAAGGCCGCCATCGTCGAGGGCGACTCCTTCCACCGTTACGACCGCCTGGCGATGCGGGAACTGCTGGCGGACGCGATGGCCAAGGGCCAGAACCTCAGCCATTTCGGCCCGGAAGCCAACCTGTTCGCCGAGCTGGAAAGCTTGTTCCGCGCCTACGGCGAAACCGGCTCGGGCCGTTCGCGCAAGTACCTGCACAATGACGAGGAGGCCGCGCCGTACGGGCAGGACCCCGGCACCTTCACGTCCTGGGAAGACATCGCGCCCGGCACCGACCTGCTGTTCTACGAGGGGCTGCACGGCGGCGTCGTGACGCCCGAAGTCAACATTGCGCGGCACGCAGACCTGCTGATCGGCGTGGTGCCGATCATCAACGTCGAGTGGATCCAGAAGCTGCACCGCGACAAGAAGACGCGCGGCTACTCGCACGAAGCCGTGGTCGATACCATCCTGCGCCGCATGCCGGACTACGTGAACTACATCTGCCCGCAGTTCTCGGAAACCCACGTGAACTTCCAGCGCGTGCCGACGGTCGATACCTCCAACCCCTTCATCGCCCGCGACGTGCCGAACGCCGACGAGAGCATGCTGGTGATCCGCTTCCGCAACCCCAAGGGCATCGACATGCCCTACCTGCTGTCGATGCTGCACGACAGCTTCATGTCGCGCGCCAACACCATCGTCTGCCCCGGCGGCAAGATGCCGCTGGCGATGCAGCTGATCTTCACGCCGATGATCCTGCAGCTCATGGACCGCAAAAAGCGGCTGTAACAACCGAGGGAGAAGAAACGTGGCATTGGTCTCGATGCGGCAGTTGCTGGACCACGCGGCGGAGCATGGATACGGCATCCCCGCGTTCAACGTGAACAACATGGAGCAGGTGCAGGCCATCATGCAGGCGGCGCACGAGTGCGACAGCCCGGTGATCCTGCAAGGCTCGGCAGGTGCCCGGAAATACGCCGGCGAGCCGTTCCTGCGCCACCTGATCGAGGCCGCGGTCGAGACCTGGCCGCACATCCCGGTCGTCATGCACCAGGACCACGGCGGCAGCCCGGCGGTGTGCCAGCGCTCCATCCGTTCCGGCTTCACCAGCGTGATGATGGACGGCTCGCTCAAGGAGGACATGAAGACCCCGGCCGACTACGCCTACAACGTGCAGACGACGCAGCGCGTGGTGGAGATGGCGCACGCGGTCGGCGTGTCCGTGGAGGGCGAGCTGGGCGTGCTCGGCTCCCTGGAAACGGGCGAGGCGGGCGAGGAGGACGGCTCCGGCGCCGAAGGCAAGATGTCGCACGACCAGTTGCTGACCGACCCGGAGCAGGCGGCGGAGTTCGTGCGGGACACCGGCGTTGACGCGCTGGCCATCGCCATCGGCACCAGCCACGGCGCCTACAAGTTCTCGCGCAAGCCGACCGGGGACATCCTGGCCATCGGGCGCATCCGGGAGATCCACGCGCGCATCCCGGACACGCACCTCGTGATGCACGGCTCGTCCTCCGTGCCGCAGGAGTGGCTCGACGTGATCCGTGAATACGGCGGGCAGATCAAGGAAACCTACGGCGTGCCGGTGGCGGAAATCCAGGAGGGCATCCGGCACGGCGTGCGCAAGGTGAACATCGACACCGACGTGCGCCTGGTGATGACCGGGGCGATGCGCCGGCTGATGGCGCAGAAGCCCGACGAGTTCGACCCGCGCAAGTTCTTCGCCGCCGCCGTCACCGCCACGCGGGAGCTGTGCCGCGAGCGCTTCGAGGCGTTCGGCTGCGCCGGGCACGCAGGGCGCATCAAGCCGGTGCCGCTCGACCGGATGACCGAACTCTATGCCAAGGGGAGCCTGCGCCCGGCGGTGCACTAACCCGCCGAGAACCCGCCATCGACCTCCAGGCACGCGCCGTTGACCATCGCGGCGTCGTCGCTCAGCAGGAAGCAGACGGTCCGCGCCACCTCCTCCGGTTCGACGAAGCGGCCGAGCGGGATGCGGGCCAGCATCGGCGCGGAACGGGCCGGGTCCGACCAGGCGCGCTGCGCCATGGGGGTGAGCGTCACGGTCGGGTTGACGCTGTTCACCCGGATGCCGTGCGGGCCGAACTCGATGGCCAGCACCCGGGTCAGTGCATCCAGGCCCGCCTTAGACGCGCAGTAGGCCGCATGCAAGGCGAGGCCGCGCGAAGCCGCCGTGCTCGACACGTTGACGACCGCGCCCGGGCGTCCGCGGGCGATCAGGTCGATTGCCACCACCTGCGCCAGCCGCAGCGGCGCCCAGGTGTTGACCCGCAGCACGGCGTCGAACGCGGCGGAGGTCGCCTCCAGCGCCGGCTCCAGGATCGAGATGCCGGCGTTGTTGACCAGCAGGTCCAGCGGCAGCGCCGCGGCGACGGCGGCGGCGGCCTGCTCGGCATCGGCGACGTCGGCCACGACCGTGCGGCAGCCGGTGGCCGTCGCCAGGCTGTCGAGGTCCGCGGCCGTGCGCCCGAGCGCCACCACCTCCGCGCCCCGCGCCGCCAGCGCCGTCGCGACCGCCCGGCCGATGCCCTTGCCGGCCCCAGTCACCAGCGCGCGGCGGCCTGCGAATGGGTGCGGGTCGTCCATGGGGCCTAGCCCCGCAGCCGGTGCATGGTGTCCCGCAGCGCTGGGTAAAGCCCAGTATAAACGTCGAACAGGCGGTCGTAGGTGTCTTTCGCCGCCGGGCTTGGCTGGGCGCGGGGGACCAGTGTCACCCAGCCGCCTGCGGCCTGTTCGGGCGTGACCAGGCCGACGCCGAGGCCGGCGAGCAGGGCCGCGCCCAACGGCGCCTCGACGTTCTCCTGGATGGTTTGGACGGGATAGCCGGTGATGTCCGCGGCGACCTGCATCCACAGGTCGGAATGCGCGGCGCCGCCCACGACGATCAGCGTGTCGTCGAGCGCCTGCAGGTTGCGCCGCCCGGCCTCGATGTTGTGACGGAGGGCAAAGGTCACGCCCTCCAGCACCGCGCGGTAAAGGTGGGCACGGGTGTGGTACAGGCTGAGGCCCACGAAGGCGCCACTGGCCTTCCCGTCCCAGACCGGGCTGCGCTCCCCCATGAGGTAGGGCAGGAACACGACCCCGTCCGCCCCCGCGCCGATGCCCGCCGCCTCGGCGTCGAGCGTCGACAGCGGCAGCGCCGCGCCGAGCTGCTCCTGGCACCAAGCCACCGCGGCGCCCGCGGTGATCGCGCCGCCGACCCCGTAAAGGTCCTGC
>CAXUJE010000112.1:0-14144 GCA_964251035.1 uncultured Acetobacteraceae bacterium | reverse complement strand
GAACAAGGACCGCGCCGTCATGCATCCGTGCCATGACCTGCCGAAGGCCGCTTAGACATTGGGTCATCCGCGTTTGAAGTGGAAAGCCGCCAATAATCCAATGACAGAAGCATCCTAACGCCAGCACCGTTCCATGGAGCCGTCCGATCCGGACCGCTTGTTCTTCTCCGCCTTGAGGGCGCAGCGATGCTCGGCGTCCTCTTGGCGGCCTATGCCTGGAGTGGGCATTCGCAACAACTGCGCAACGCCGCGCGCGTCCCGCCGGCCGGTCTTGACCGCCATGGCCGGGAGCGCCGCCTTGACGTGCCGTGTTTCCAGCGGCACCGCACCAAAGCCTGCCTCGCGCAGCCTGCCGTGGAGCCGCTGCGACACTGGACCGGCTTCCAGGCCGGCACGGGCGGTCAACAGCCCGAGCCTGCGCAGGAATGCAACCCATGCCTCCGGATCGCTCGCCGCCTTGGCCTCGCGCACGCCGCAGCGGCCGCGTCCAGAACGCACAGGCTGCCCAGCCGCAGCGACACATCAATCCCAACAGGGTGCTCCGTCGCCGTCTCTCCTGATGGCCGGACCCAAACCGCTCGGACCCGCGCGTCACGCCACCACCTTGGAGGAAAGCCGACCCGAAACGCAGTCCCGATGCAGGCCCATTACCGCATCTGCCGGAAGCCCGGATTCGCCGCTCGAGCACGTCGCAGTGCAGGTCCGCAATGCCGGGCAATACCAAAAAGCCGCGCGCATGGAGGCGGCGGGACGTCGGGCCGGGCGGCGCGACGGTGCCCCGTCGATCCGCAGGTCGGCAGGCACGAACCCTTCGGGCAGCAGCCAGGTGCCGCCCGTGATGCTCAGGCTCATGCCGTTCCCTCCGGTTCGAACACGATCTGGACGCGCGGGGTCGGGTAGCGGGCGATGCCGAACTCGACGATGCGTCCGGTGCGGTCCACGTTGACGTTCTCGCACACCAGCAGCGGCAGCCCGCGCGCCATGGCGAGCGCCGTCGCCTCGGACGCCGAGGGGAGCCGGGCCGAGACGCGGGTGGACTGGCGCAGGTAGTCGGCCACGCCCACGCGGGCGAGCGCCGCGGTGATGCCGGGTTCCCGCCGCAGGGCGTCCTGGATGCCGGGCAGGCGGGCAGCGGGGAAGTGATGGCTGGCCAGGCTCACCGGACGCCCGTCGGCCAGGCCCACGCGCTCGAACACCACGACCGGCTCGCCGTCCCGGATGCCCAGCCCGTCCGCGACGGCGGGGGACGCCGGCACCTCATGCAGCGCCAGCACGCGGCCGGACGGTTCCCGGTTGTGGCGCCGGACCCATTCGGAGAAGCGGGTGCGGCGGCCTACGACGTAGTCCAGCACGTCCTCCGCCACGAAACTGCCGCGCCCCTGCTCGATCCGGATCACCCCGGCGCGGGACAGTTCTTCCAAGGCGCGGCGGACCGTATGGCGGTTGACGCCGAAACGGGCGGCCAGGCGGGTTTCCGTGTGCAACTGGTCGCCGGGTCCCAAGCTGCCACCGACGATGTCGGCCCGCAGTGTGTCCGCGATCTGCCGCCATTGGGCGATGCCGCTGCCCGGCGCCAGACGGTCCGCCTGCGGTGCCATCGGAACTTCATCGCCGGGTGGGGCAGGGGCGGAGCACATTGGTTGACAGCTATCGCGCATCGGTCCTAGTTGTCTAGACGTATAGATGATTGGTGGCTGACCATGGACGATGCCGGAACGGATGGGCGGCGGAAACACTGGATGGCGGTGCTCGCCCGGGCCAAGGCGGCCGAGATCGAGGCGCATCTGGCCGAGACGTTGCCGCCGCACACGCGGCTGCGCGGGCCGGAGGTCGGGCTGGCGATGGTACGCGGCCGGGCCGGCGGCACCGGGGCCGCGTTCAACCTGGGCGAGATGACGGTGACGCGCTGCACGGTGCGCGACCAGGCCGGGCGGATCGGCCATGCCGTGATCGCCGGGCGCGATCCGCGGCAGGCCGAGCTGGCGGCGGCGCTGGACGCTGCCTTGCAGGACCCGGCGCGGCAGGATCGGCTGCAACGGGCGGTGATCGCTCCGCTGTATGCCGCCCAGCAGGCGGCGCGCAACGCAACCGCTGGCAAGGCCGCCGCCACCCGCGTCGCGTTCTTCACGTTGGCGACCATGCGCTCATGACGCTCGACCGGCCCGGCTTCGCCGACCCCGCCACCGACGCCCAATCCTGCTTCCGCGCCGTGCTGCACGCCATGAGCCGGCCCGGCACGATCGCCTCCGCCGGGGCCGGGCTGCGTCCCCCGGCGCCGCTCGATCCGGCCACGGCGGCGGTGCTGCTGACGCTGGCCGATGCCGATACGCCGCTATGGCTGGACCCGGCGGCCTTGGAGGCCGCGGATTGGGCGGCGTTCCATTGCGGCGCCCCACGGGCGGGGAGCATCGGGGCGGCCACGTTCGCCTGCGCGCTCACGGTGCCGGCGCTGTCCAGCCTGCATCCCGGCACCGACCTGGCGCCGGAGGAGTCGGCGACGCTGGTCCTGCAAGTGCCGGCGCTGGGCCAGGGGACGCCCTTCCGCCTGTCCGGCCCCGGGCTGCGCGCCCCGGCGCTGCTGCGCCTGGACGGCCTTCCCGATGATTTCGCGGCCCAGTGGGCGGCCAACCACGCCCTGTATCCCTGCGGCGTAGACCTGGTGCTGTGCGCCGGGGAACGTCTCTGCGCCCTGCCGCGCAGCGTGCGGATCGAGGAGGGCTGACCGATGGCCTATGTCGCGGTCAAAGGGGGCGAGCGCGCCATCGACGCCGCCCATGCCTGGATGGCGGAGGACCGGCGGGGCGACCCGGCGGTCCCGGAACTCGCGACGGCGCAGATCGCCGAGCAGTTGGGCCGGGCCGTGGACCGGGTGATGGCGGAGGGCGCGTGCTACGACCCGGGCCTCGCGGCGCTCGCGGTCAAGCAGGCGCAGGGCGACCTGATCGAGGCGGCGTTCCTGCTGCGGGCGTATCGCACCACCCTGCCGCGCTTCGCCGACACGCGCCCGGTCGAGACCGGCGCCATGGCGGTGCGCCGCCGGGTGTCCGCCGTGTTCAAGGACATGCCGGGCGGCCAGGTGCTCGGCCCCACCTACGACTACACGCACCGGCTGCTCGACTTCGCCCTGGCCGAACCCGGCGGCGCGGTGGCCGAGGCCGGGTCGGCGCCGCCGGGCGAGCCGATGCCGGGCGTGATGGACCTGCTGGGCCAGGAGGGCCTGATCGAGCCGGAGGCGGGTCCCGATGGCCGCCCCAGAAACGTCCCGGGCGACCTGACCCGCGAGCCGCTTGCCTTTCCCGCCGGGCGCGACATGCGCCTGCAAAGCCTGGCCCGCGGCGACGAGGGCTTCCTGCTGGCGCTCGGCTACTCCAGCCAGCGCGGCTACGGCGGCGCGCACCCGTTCGTCGGCGAGCTGCGCGTGGGCGAGGTCGCGGTGGAGGTCGAAGTGCCGGAGCTGGGCTTCGCGCTCGACATCGGCGACGTCACCGTGACCGAGTGCCAGATGGTCAACCAGTTCCGTGGCAGCAGGCAGGTGCCCCCGCAGTTCACCCGCGGCTACGGCCTGTGCTTCGGCCACAGCGAGCGCAAGGCGATGGGCATGGCCCTGGTGGACCGCGCGATGCGGGCGGCCGAGCTGGGGGAGGACGTGACGGCGCCGGCGCAGGACGTGGAGTTCGTGCTGTCGCACTGCGACAACATCGAGGCGACAGGCTTCGTCGAGCACCTGAAGCTGCCGCATTACGTCGATTTCCAGAGCGAGCTGGAAACCATCCGGCGGCTGCGGGCCGGCGTGGAGGAAGCGGCGTGAACGGCTACAACTTCGCCTACCTGGACGAGCAAACCAAGCGCATGATCCGCCGCGCCCTGCTCAAGGCGGTGGCCGTCCCCGGCCACCAAGTGCCGTTCGGCTCGCGCGAGATGCCGCTGCCCTATGGCTGGGGCACCGGCGGCATCCAGGTCACGGCAAGCATCCTGGGCCGCGCGGACGTGCTGAAGGTTATCGACCAAGGCGCCGACGACACCACCAACGCCGTATCCATCCGCCGCTTCTTCGCCCGCACGGCCGGCGTCGCCACCACCACGCGCACGGCCGAGGCCAGCGTGATCCAGACCCGGCACCGCATCCCGGAGGTGCCGCTGCGCGAGGACCAGATCATCGTCTACCAGGTCCCGCAGCCCGAGCCGCTGTCCAAGCTGGAACCCAGCCGCGCCGAAACCCGGCGGATGCACGCGCTGGCGGAGTACGGGCTGATGCACGTCAAGCTGTACGAGGATATCGCCCGGATCGGCGCCGTCACCATCAGCTACGACTACCCCGTCATGGTGAACGGGCGCCACCTGATGTCGCCCTCGCCGATCCCGGCCTTCGACACGCCCAAGATGGACGGCATGGCGGCGCTGCAACTGTTCGGCGCCGGGCGGGAGAAGCGGATCTATGCCATCCCGCCCTACACCTCGGTCAAGCCGCTGGACTTCGAGGACCATCCGTTCCGCCTGACCCGCGCGCCGCACGCCTGCACGCTCTGCGGCGCGGCGGACAGCTACCTGGACGAGGTCGTGACCGACGACCGCGGCGGGCGCATGTTCGTGTGCTCCGACACCGATTTCTGCGCGGCCCGCCAATCCGGCGAGGCCGCATGAGTCCGGACGCGCTGCTGTCGGCACGCGGCCTGCGGCTGTCGTTCGGCCGCATCGCAGCACTTGACGGGGTGGACGCGGAGGTGTTCCCCGGCGAGGTGCTCGCCGTGGTGGGGGAAAGCGGGTCGGGCAAGACGACGCTGCTGCATGCCCTGTCGGGCGCCGTGCGTCCGGAGGCCGGGATGGTGTCGTACCGTGGCCCGGACGGCGCCGTGCATGACGTGCACCGCATGCCCGCCCCGGCGCTCCGCGCGCTGCACCGCTCGGACTGGGGCACGGTGCACCAGGACCCGCGGCAGTCGCTCCGCATGGCCGTGTCCGCCGGGGGCAACGTGGGCGAGCGGCTGATGGCCCAAGGCGCGCGGCACTACGGCGACATCCGCGCGACGGCCATCGATTGGCTGCGCCAGGTGGAGATCGCCGCCGACCGGGTGGACGACCTGCCCCGCACCTTCTCCGGCGGCATGCTGCAGCGGCTTCAAATTGCGCGCACGCTGGTGACAGAGCCGCGGCTGGTGTTCATGGACGAGCCGACCGGCGGGCTGGACGTGTCGGTGCAGGCCCGGCTGCTCGACCTGGTCCGCGGCTTGGTGGCCCGGCTGGGCGTGGCGGTGGTGCTGGTCACGCACGACATCGCGGTGGCGCGCCTGCTCGCCGGGCGGATCGTGGTGATGCGGGCCGGGCGGGTCGTGGAAACCGGGCTGACCGACCAGGTGCTGGACGACCCTCAGCACCCCTACACGCAGTTGCTGGTCAGCTCGGTCCTGCACGCATGAGCGCCGGGGCGGCCATGCTGCGGACCGAAGGGGTGGGCAAGTCGTTCACCCTGCACCTGCAAGGCGGCGTCCGCATCCCCGTGCTGGACGGGGTTGCGCTGGAGCTGCGGGCGGGGGAGTGCGTGGTGCTGTCGGGACCATCGGGCGCGGGGAAATCCACTCTGCTGCGGACCGTATACGGCAACTACCGGGCGGAGGGCGGCAGCATCTGGGTCCGCCATCGCGGCGCCTGGCTGGACCTGGCGGCGGCCGGGCCGCGGACCGTGCTCGACGTGCGGCGGGACACGCTGGGCTATGTCAGTCAGTTCCTGCGCGTGGTGCCCCGCGTGCCCTCGCTGCACATCGTGGCGGAGGCGCTGACGGCGCGCGGCATCGGCGCAGAGGAGGCCCGGGCAGGTGCGCGGGCGATGCTGCTGCGCCTGAACGTGCCGGAGCGCCTGCACGGCCTGCCGCCCGCCACCTTCTCCGGCGGCGAGCAGCAGCGGGTCAACCTGGCGCGCGGCTTCCTGGGCCGCCACCCGGTCCTGCTGCTGGACGAGCCGACTGCGTCGCTCGATGCCGCCAACCGCGCCGTCGTGGTCGGGCTGGTCCAGGCGACCAAGGCCCGGGGCGTCGCCATCCTCGGCATCGTGCACGACGCGGAAACCCGTGACGCCATCGCCGACCGCCTGTTTCCCGTGCTGCCGTTGGGGGAGGCTTGCACGACGTTGCCAGGGTGATCGCGACGGACAAGCCGCGGCGCGACGCGGGACATCCCGCCCTGGGCACCCGCCGCCACCAGCTTGAAGCGCTCTGTGCCAGGGCACAGCCAGGTCAGTCATGGGCCGGGTAGCTCCGCATGAGCCGGCGCTGCAGCAGCCAGTGGCGCAGCACGGCCCGCATCCCGCTCGGGCGCAGGCCGCGGGCGCGGTTGGCCCGGCCGATCTCGAAGACGGCGCGGCCATGCTGGAGCTGGTCGCGCCAGGCGTCCCGCAGCCGGGTGCGGGCGTCCCAGACGTGCGTGGCCTCGGACCCGACGCCATTGACCTCGATCACCTGGAAATCGCCGTCCCGCAGGGCTGCGCCCGAGGCGTAGCGGACGTCGAACCGCCCGAAGTGGAAGTGGGGCATCGCGCGCGCCAACGCCTCCACCCGCGCGGCCAGCGCGGGCGTCACCAGGTCGCGTCCGTCGTAGAAGATCGAGCCTTTGCAATGGTTGCCGACGAACACGAGCCGCACCCGCTCGCCGGGCGCCGGCACCTGGTCCAGCCGGCCCGCGAGGTGCGGCAGGTATTGGTGCCGCGCCGCAAAGGCGCGCCGGTCCGCCATCAGGAGCGCCCGCAAGGTGGAGCGCCCGTCCCCGGTCAGGACCGGCGCCTGCTTCAGCGTGACCGAGGTGATCCGCCCGCGCGCCTCGCCGGGGTGGCGGATGTAGAACAGTCCGGCCTCCCCCTCGAACGGCACATAGCGCTGCAGCAGCAGCGCCGCATCGGCCGGGAAAGCGTGGAGGTAGCGGGCCAGGTCGGCGCGGTCGCGGACCAGGCGCACGCCCGAGCCCTTGCAGCCGATGTCGGGCTTCGCGACGACCGGATAGGCCAGCCCTGCTGCGTCCATGGCGCGCTCGCAGGCGTCCAGCCCCTCCGGCCATAGCCGCACGTACGGCGCCACCACGTCCCGGGCCGGGGCGCGGATCTGGTCCAGGATGGCGCCCTTCGATTCCCCGCACAGGCCACCGACCTCGATCCGCGGGTTGGCGGCGGTCGGCAGGCTGAAATCGCCGTAGCGCAGGCCAAGCCCGATCCATTGCAGGATGATCGGGCCGTAGAAGGCCCAGCCCGGCCAGAACTCGAAATGGCTTACCACCGCGTCGGCGCCTTCGGCGCGGCTCCCGATGACCCCAGTTCTCACAGCTTCGGTCTTCATGGCCGCGCCGCCTGCATGCGCCGCGCAAAGCGCCCGATAGCCACGACCGCCGCCGCGAACCCGGCGGCGCCCGCCCAACGCCAAGGGCCGAGGTACCGCACCAGCACCTCGCCTGCCGCGAGCGACACCCCGAACAGCATCGTGGTCCAGACCGAGGTCGCCACCACGGCGGCGGCGAGGAACGGCCTGAACCCGGCGCGGAGGAAGCCGCAGGCCGTGTAGGTGGGCAGCCGCGCGCCGGGGACGAAGCGGCTCGCGAACACGACCCGGAACACGTGCTCCCGCAGCCAGTCCTGCCCCTCCTGCCGCGCGGCCGGCGGCAGCAGCCGCCGTGCCCAGCCGACGCGCGCCGACAGCATGCCAAGCCCATACAGGCCGAGGTCGCCGAGCACGATGCCGGCATACAGGCTGCCCAGCGCCAGCGAGGTCCGGATGCTGCCAGCCCGCGCCGCGATGGCCGTCAGCACCGTGGCCGCGTCCTCGAGCACGAAGGTGCCGCCGATGACGGCGGCTGCCTGCAGGGCCGGGTTGCGGCCAGCGAGGTCAAGCATGTCGGGCATCGCGCGTGCCCGTCGGCGCCTTGAAGGCCCAGGCGAGCGCCTCGCCGGCCAGCGCGGGCGGCAGCACGCCAAAGGCTTCCGCCTTGCCTGGGCCGCCCTGTCCCACCCGAGGCTGCGCTGCCTGTCGCGCCGCCATCGCCATCGCGCTTGTCCCCTTATGCCCATTGACCCGGCCCGGAACGGCCCAGCTGCGAGCAGGAACGGCGCTGTCCGCCATTGGCTGCACGACGGCCAGCAAGCTTTTGCGTGAACACGCGCCCTGCGCCGCGTCCCGACGCCCAACTTCGCCGCCTCCGCGCCCCTTGCGCCGGGTCTGCCGCCCGGCGGCGGCAGGGGCGTTGCGGGCGCAGTTCTCCGCTCGGCCATCGGGTTGGCGAACCCTGGCGGAAGCGCCTACCCTGGCGGGACCGAGGGGGAGGGGATCATGCCCGACGCGCAAACGGCAGAGTACGACGCGATCATCGTGGGCGCCGGATTCTCCGGGCTCTACCAGCTCCATGCGCTGCGGGACCGCCTCGGCCTGTCCGTGCGCGTGCTGGAGGCCGGGGACGGCGTGGGCGGCACCTGGTACTGGAACCGCTACCCGGGCGCCCGATGCGACTCCGAGAGCTACTACTATTCCTACTCGTTCTCGAAGGAGCTGGAGCAGGAATGGGAATGGTCGGAGCGCTATCCGGAGCAGCCGGAGATCATGCGCTACCTGAACCACGTCGCCGAGCGGTTCGGCCTCAAGCGCGACATCCAGTTCGGCACCCGCGTCACCCACGCGGCGTTCGACGAGGCGGCAAGCCGCTGGCAGGTGACAACCGAGGCCGGCGAGCGCTTCTCGGCGCAGTTCCTGATCACCGCCGTGGGCTGCCTGTCCTCCACCAACGTGCCCAGGATTCCCGGACTTGAGAGCTTCGGGGGCGAGTGGTACCACACCGGCCGCTGGCCGCATGGGGGCGTCGATTTCCGCGGCAAGCGCGTCGGGCTGGTCGGCACCGGCTCCACGGGCATCCAGGCGACCCCGGTGATCGCCCGCGACGCCCTCCACCTCACGGTGTTCCAGCGGACCGCCAACTACAGCATCCCCGCGCGCAACGGCCCGATGAGCGCCGAGGCGCGGGCCGAGATCAAGCGCAACTACGCCGCCATCCGCGAGAAGTCGCGTGCCAGCACGAACGGCCATCCCTGGGACATTTCGGCGGCCTCGGCGCTGGAGGCCGGGCCGGAGGAGCGGATGGCGCTGTACGAGGCCGCCTGGCAGGTCGGCGGCCTCCGCTTCCGCGCCGCGTTCAGGGACCTCCTGAGCCATCCGGAGGCGAACGAGACCGCGTCCGAGTTCATCCGCGGCAAGATCCGCGAGATCGTGCACGACCCGGCCACCGCCGAGCTGCTGACCCCGCGCGACCACGGCTTCGCGACCAAGCGCCCGCCCATCGACACCGAGTACTTCGAGGCGTTCAACCGCGGCAACGTGTCGCTGGTGGATGTCCGCGCCCACCCCATCGAGGCGGTCACGCCGGACGGGCTGCGCACCGCGGCGGGCGAGCACAAGCTCGACATGATCATGTTCGCGACCGGGTTCGACGCGATGACCGGGCCGCTGCTCGCCATGGACGTCCGCGGGCGCGGCGGGGTGGCGCTGGCCGACGCCTGGGCGGCCGGGCCGCGCACGTACCTGGGGCTGCAGGTGGCGGGCTTCCCCAACCTGTTCACCATCACCGGCCCCGGCAGCCCCTCCGTGCTGTGCAACATGCCGACCGCCATCGAGCAGCACGTGGATTGGATCACCGACTGCATCCGGCACATCCGCAATCACGGGCTGGCGCGGATCGAGGCCCGGGAGGACGCGGCGGAGCGCTGGGTCGGGCAGGTGAACGAGGCGGCGCACGCGACCCTGCTGCCGACGGCGGCGAGCAGTTGGTACTTGGGCGCCAATGTGCCCGGCAAGCCGCGCGTGTTCATGCCCTACGCCGGCGGCCTCGCGCGCTACGCCGCCATCTGCCGCGAGGTGGCGGCGAACGGCTACGAGGGGTTCGTGCTCGGGGGTTAAGCCGAAACCGTCCTGCCGGGATGCCCAAGCCGCCCATGCCACGCTGGGTGGCCCGCAACGTGCATTCTCATCACCGAGGCAGCGGTGAGCGAGGCGCGAGGCCACCGGCGTTCAGCCTCCATCGTCCTGGTCCACAAACGGGTGTGTAGCTCATGGCCATCTGGCGCGCGCCGTTCCACGTCCTGCTGATCGCTGCCTGCATCGTGGGCAACGTGCTTCCCGTGAACGCACAAAGCGCGCCCTCCGGACGGCCAAAGGCGGTGATGAGCGCCGTGACGCAACTGGGCTGGGTGCGCAATGGGGAGTTCGCCCCCATCCTCGTCGCGGAGGCCAAAGGGTTCTTTGCCGAGGAAGGCATCGCCCACCGCATCATCGACGGCGGCCCCGGCAAGAACCCCATCCCAATCGTGGCCGTGGGGCAGGCGCAGTTCGGCGTCGCCACGTCTGGCCTATACCTGCTTGCGGCCCGCACCGCCCGGGACCCGGTCGACGTGGTGGCCGTGGCGGCCCTGTACCAGAAGACCCCGAGCGCCTTCTTGACGATCGGCGATCCCGGAGACCGCGACCCCACGCCCAAGGACCTGGAAGGCAAGACAATCGGCGTGCAGGCCGGGTCGGAGTTCTTCGTCACCGCGCTGGCGCGCAAGAACGGCGTGGACGAGAGCAAGATCAAGGTCGTCACGGTCCAGGCCAACGCGGAGCCGCTGCTCGTCGGCCGGATCGACTACTTCAACGGATGGGTGATCAACCAGACCTACCAGATCGAGCAGGAAGCGGCGAAGAGCGACGCCCCGCCCAAGCTGCGCGGCAAGGCCTGGAAGGCGCTGCGCTTCGCCGAATGGGGCCTTCCCGCCTACAGCGACGTGATCTTCACGACGGGCGCCGTGATCAGGGAGGACCCCGAGCTGGTGCGCCGCTACGTCAAGGCGGTCAGCCGGGGCATGCAGTATATCCTCGACCACCCCGAGGAGGCCGTCCGGCTCGTCGCGAGCTTCCCCAGCCAGATCGAGGACGCGGCCAAGCTCGCCTGGCGGTGGCGGCAGCAGAACCAGCTCTTCGTCAGCTCTGGAACGGAGGCGCACGGGCTGTTGTGGATGGACCCGGCGACCTGGGACCAAATGTCGCAGTTCATGCAGAACGCCGGTCAGATCCCGCGCGCCGTCCCGGCCCAGGAGGCGATGACCGACCGGTTCATCCCGGCCGCGGCCTTGCCGTGAGGGCGGCGCCCATCTCCATACGGTCGGTCTCGCGCCGGTTCGGGGACAGCATGGCGCTCCGCCCGACGGACCTTGAGATCGCGGCCGGGGAGTTCGTGGCGCTGGTCGGCTCCTCGGGCTGCGGCAAGACGACGCTGCTGCGCATCGTGGCCGACCTGCAACCGCCCAGCACCGGCGAAATCCGGATCGGGGCCAACAGCGCCGCCGAGGCCCGTCGCGCCCGGCTGCTGGGCCTCGTGTCGCAGCGCCCGGCCGTGCTGCCGTGGAAGCGCGCCATCGACGACGTGCGCTTCACCCAGCGCATCGCCCGCCGCGCGGGCTTTCGGGCCGAGCAGGTGCTGGAGGAGTTCGGCCTGGCCGGCCACGAGGCCAAGCGCGCCCGGCAGCTCTCGGGCGGCATGCTGCAGCGGGTCAACATCGCCAGCGCCATCGCCCATGACCCGGCGGTCCTGCTCATGGACGAGCCGTTCTCCGCGCTGGACGAGATGAAGCGCGAGGAGCTTGGCAGTTGGTTCGACCGCGAGCTGGCGCAGCGGCCGAAGACGGTGCTGTTCGTGACCCACAACATCGACGAGGCGGTGATGCTGGCCGACCGGCTGATCGTGTTCTCCGCGGCGCCGGGCCGGGTCCTGGAGAGCGTGGCGGTGCCGGCCAGCCGGCCCCGCGACCCCGGTTTCCGGCGGGACCCTCGCTTCGTGGAGGTTGCGTCGCACGTCCGGGACCTATTGCTCCACGCTTCGGGCCGCGCCTAGCCGTGTCCGAGAAGCCGGCCACCATGGGTCATGCGGATCTCGCGGGGAGCGGCGGCGGCCCCGCACGGTGGCCGTCCCTGCCTCGTCCGGTGGCGAAGGCGCTCGGCGCCGCGCTGCGTTTGGCGACGCCCGTTCTGTCGATCTTGGCGCTTTGGTATCTTGCCATCCTGTTCTCCGGCTTGCCGGCGTTCGTGATCCCCCGTCCGGAGCGCGTGCTGGAGACCTTGATCCAGGACCGCAGCTTCATCACGGTGCACCTGCTGGCGACGCTGGAGGTCGCGGCGCTCGGCTTCGTCGCCGCCAATGCCGCGGGGATCGGCTTGGCCGTGTTGTTCGACAGCCTGCCGTTCACCCGCAACTTGCTGATGCCGGCGGCGATCACGCTCCGCAACGTGCCCTACGTCGCGCTGGTGACGGTGCTGGCGCTGGCGTTCGGCGACACCGTCGGCTCCAAGGTGGCGATCGTGGCGCTGGCGGGCTTCTTCCCGGTGCTGGTCAACACCGCCCAGGGATTGCGCGCGGCCGACGACGTGCTGCTCGACCGCATGCGCATCCTGAACGCGAGCTGGATGCAGACGTTCTGGCAGGTGCGGCTGCCCTTCGCGCTGCCCCACATCGTGGCCGCCCAGGAGATCACCGGGAGCGGGTCGATCATCGTGGCGATCAGCGCGGAGTGGATGATCTCCTCGACCGGCCTCGGCTACGTGATCAACCGCGCGCTGCAAACCTACCGCGGCGACCAGGTCTATGCCGTGGCGCTGCTCGCGACGCTGCTGTCCTTTGCCATCTATGCCTTCGTCCATGCCGTCGGCCGCCGCCTGGACTGGCGGGCCGTTGAAACAGATCGCCCATCGTAGGAAGGAAAGGATGACATGATCACCGCCGAGACCGCCAAGCCGCAGGGCCTCATCCCGCAGATCGACATCTCGGGCCTCTACTCAACCGATCCTGCGGACAAGGCGCGGGTGGCCGCCGAGATCGGCGCGGCCTGCCGCGGCGTGGGGTTCTTCTACGCGGTGAACCACCACGTGCCGCTTGCCGCCATCGAGGCCGCCCGCGACAAGGCGGCCGAGTTCTTCGACCTGCCCCTGGCCGAGAGGCAGCGGGTCAAGTGCGACCGCAACAACCGGGGCTACCGCGAGATGGGCGACACCGTCCACAAGAACGGCAAGCTGTTCGCCCGCGACAGCTACGACCTGGGCTTTCCCGTCACGGCCGACGATCCCGAGGTGCTGGCCGGCACGCCGCTCTACGCGCCCAACCAATGGCCCGAGCTGCCCGGTTTCGAAGCGGCGCTTTCGGCCTACTACGCGGGCTGCCTCCAGGTCGGGCTCAAGATCCTCGAAGGCTTCGCGCTCACCCTCGGCCAGGACGAGGCCTTCTTCACCCGGCACTTCCGGAAGCCCGTGGCCGACATGGTCATCAACCATTACTTCGGCCATGCCGAGGCCGTCAGCGTCGGCGGCAGCGAGACCGCGTCGGGCGCCCACACCGACCACGGGATCGTGACGATCCTCTGGCAGGACAACAGCGGCGGGCTGGAGGTCATGGGCGCCGATGGCGAGTGGATCGCGGCACCCCCGGTGCCCGGCAGCTTCGTCGTCAACGTCGGCGAGCTGATGAAGCGCTGGACCAACGGCCGCTTCAAGGCGACGGTGCACCGGGTCATCCATCGGAAGGACGCGGCGCGCTTCTCCATGCCGCTGTTCTGCAACCCCGATTTCCGCACGGTCGTCGATCCGCGCCAACTCGGCATTCCTGACAGCGAGGCCGCTTACCCGCCGGTGCTGTCCGGCGACTTCCTGGTGTCGCGCTTCCAGGCCACGCGCAAGCTATGGGGAGCGGCACGGACCGCTGGACCCGACACGGCGGTCGAGATGGCCGCCGACTGAAGCCGACGCCTGGATGTGCCGCCGGCCGGGTCGTGGCGGCGGCGCAGCGCCTCCATGTCCTCGACGTTCTCGTCCGGTGTGTGGCGCGCCGGGTCGGAGCGCCCGGACCGGCCTTGGCCGCGATGGTCGAAGTAGACCAGCGGCATGGCGTCGGCGAGCGGCGACATGGCGGGCTTGAACCCCGCGTGGTCGCCGCCCGGGCCGCCATGGACGGCCATGGCCACGGGCCGCTCGCGCATCGCGGGGCCGTCCGGCACCAGCCCGGCGCCTTCCACGTCGAACTACAGCGTCGTGCCTCGGATGGCGGCGAGCACGGGGCCTCCTTGGAGGCTGGCGGGCCAAAGAACTTTGGCGGCGCGGCGCTGCCGC
>CAXUJE010000111.1:4288-14227 GCA_964251035.1 uncultured Acetobacteraceae bacterium | reverse complement strand
GCCTCCTGCTCGGGCGGCAACCGGGGTGGCGGGGGGGCGCCCCCCCCGCGTCGGCGATGGCGTTGAGCGGCACGCCTTCCACCAGCAGCCCGTCCATGGCATGCATCGACAAATGCGGGCGGGCAGCGACCAACTCGCCGGGTGTCGGGTCGGGATCGTGGGGCAGGGCGGCGTGGTGGGGCATGGTCACCGGGACGGGTAGGTGCGGGGGTAGGCGATCTCGTTGGCCGGGCCAGGCGCGTTGGGCGAGCCTTTCTTGCCGCAGGACGCGAGCAGCAGGAGCATGACCAGCAGGGGCGCCAGCAGCAGCGTCGTGGCCCTCATTGTAGCAGCGCCTGCCACCGGGCCGCCTGCGCCGCCACGTTCGCCGGCGCGGTGCCGCCGAAGCTGGTCCGGCTCCTGACCGAGGCATCCACCGTCAGCACGTCGAACACCGCCGCGGTGATCCCAGGCTCGATGGCCTGCATCTCCCGTAAGTCGAGGTCCGCAAGCCCGACGCCGCGCGCCTCCGCCGCCGCCACCACGCGCCCTGTGACATGGTGCGCCGTGCGGAACGGCAACCGCAGCACCCGCACCAGCCAGTCCGCCAAATCCGTCGCCGTCGCGAACCCCGACCCGGCCATCGCCCGCATGCGCCCGAGGTCCGGCGCCATGTCCCGCACCATGCCGCCCGTCGCCGCGAGCGACAGCGCCAGCGCGTCGGCCGCGTCGAACACCGGCTCCTTGTCCTCCTGCATGTCCTTGGCGTAGGCGAGCGGCAGGCCCTTCATCACCGTCAGCAGCGCCACCAGCGCCCCGGTGATGCGCCCGGTCTTGGCGCGCGTCAGCTCCGCCGCGTCCGGGTTGCGCTTCTGCGGCATGATGCTGCTGCCGGTGGTGAAGGCGTCCGACAGCCGCACGAAGCCGAACGGCGCGCTGCACCAGACCACCAGCTCCTCCGCGAGCCGCGACAGGTGGGTGGCGCAGATCGCCGCCGCTCCCAGGAACTCGATGGCGAAATCCCGGTCCGACACGGCGTCGAGCGAGTTGGCGGTCGGCCGGTCGAAGCCCAGCGCCGCCGCGGTCTCGCCGCGGTCGATGGGGAAACTGGTGCCGGCCAGCGCCGCCGAACCCAGCGGGCACTCGTTCAGCCGGCGCCTGCAGTCCCCCAAGCGTCCACGGTCGCGGTTCAGCATCTCGACATAGGCCAGCAGATGGTGCCCGAACGTCACCGGCTGCGCCGTCTGCAAGTGGGTGAAGCCCGGCATCGGGTCGGCCGCGAACGTTGCCGCCCGGCCGGCCAGCGCGCGCATCACGTCGGCCACCTGCCCATCCAGCCCGTCCAGCGCGTCCCGCACCCACAGGCGGAAGTCGGTCGCCACCTGGTCGTTGCGGCTGCGCCCGGTGTGCAGGCGCTTCCCGGCCTCGCCGATGCGCTCCGTGAGCCGCGCCTCGATGTTCATGTGGATGTCTTCGAGGTCCTCCACGAACGGGAAGCGCCCGGCCTCGATCTCGGCCGCGATGGCGCCGAGGCCGCCGCGGATTGCCGCCTCGTCGCCCGGCGCGATCACCCCGGCGCGGGCCAGCATGGCTGCGTGCGCCAGGCTGCCGCGGATGTCCTGCCGCCACATCTTGCGGTCAAAGCCGATGGAGGCGTTGATGTCCTGCATGATGACCGACGGGCCACGGGCGAAGCGTCCGCCCCATTGCGCGTTGGCCTCGGCGTTGCGCAGGGTGTCGGCCCCACCTGGCCCCGCTTGGATCGGTCCTCCTTCGACCCCACCTGGAACGGAATCGTTGTTGACAGTGTCGCTACTCAAGGACGCACCATGGTTCCATTGACGCGCCGCGCCATGCTGGCAGCGGCGGCCCTGACCCTACCGGTCGCGCTGGCCCTGCGCAAACCGCGGGCGGCCACGCCCGGGCTGGCTGACCTGGGGCGCTTGCAGCCCACGGACGGCGCGGCGGTGCCGGAGCTGCGCTTCTCCACCCCGGACGGCACGGTGCGCACCCTGGCCGACTACGCCGGGCAGGGGGTCGTGCTGAACCTGTGGGCCACCTGGTGCGTTCCCTGCGTCGCCGAGATGCCCGCGCTCGACGCCCTGGCCCGGCTGGTGGCCAGTGACGGCGTGGCGGTCCTGGCGCTGTCGTCCGACCGCGGCGGCGCGCCCCCGGTCGAGCGCTTCTACCGGGACAAGAACATCCAAACCTTGCCGGTCCTGCTGGACCCCCGGGGCGACGCGGCGCGGGCTTTGGGCGCGCGTGGCATTCCCACCACGCTGCTGATCGACCGTGCCGGCAAGGAGCGGGGACGGCTGGAGGGCGCGGCCGACTGGGCCAGCGCCGAGTTCGTCGAGGCGATCCGCCGCATGGCCGGGCCGGCGCCGGCTCACTCCTTGGGCAAGCCGGACCGCGGATCGAACGCCTGACCCGGCGCCCAGTCCCGCAGGAAATTCCGCAGCGCATCGTCTGCCGACCCGACGACCACGCGCAGCGTCGCATAGGCGTCCCCAGGCGGTTGGCCGTCGTGTCCCGGCAGCCCCTTGCCGCGCAGCCGCAGCTTGGTCCCGCTGTCTGAACCTGCGGGGATCGCCATGGTGACGGCGCCCGCGACCGTCGGCACCGGGACGCGCCCGCCCAGCACCGCCTCCCCGAGCGTGATCGGCAGGTCGAGGTGGATGTCGCGGCCTTCCCGGCGGAACAGCGGGTGCGGGGCCACGGTGATCTCGATCAGCGCGTCGCCCGCCGGCCCGCCCGCGGCGCCGGGCCGGCCCTTGCCGCGCAGGCGCAGCGTCTGCCCACTTTCCACGCCCGGCGGGATCTGCACGTTCAGGTCGCCGCCGCCCGGCAGGGCGAGCCGCTGCGTCGTGCCGCGGGCCGCGTCGATGAAGGAGACGTTCAAGGTGTAACGCTGGTCGGCGCCACGCTGCGGTCGCGCCGGGCCGCGCGCCCCGAACATGCTCGCCAAGATATCGTCCATGTCGCCGCCGTTGGCGTACTGGGGGCCGCCCTTGGCGCCGCCGGGCCGGAAGCCGCGCGGGGGCACGTCCAGGCCGGCCGCGTCGATCTCTCCCCGGTCGAACCGCGCCCGCTTGGCAGGGTCGGACAGCAGGTCATGCGCGCCGGAGATGGCCTTGAAGCGTTCCTCGGCCTTCTTGTCCCCGGGGTTCACGTCTGGGTGGCTGGTCTTGGCGAGCTTGAGGAACGCGGAGCGGATTTGCTGTTCTGACGCGCTGCGGGGAACGCCCAGCAGCGCATAGGGATCGTCGGCCAACGGCACCTCTCATCATCGGTCAGGCAGCATAGCGCACTTGGCCTGCCGACACTCAACCATGCAGAGGGGCAGCCGTGCCGGCCGGGTTCAATGCACCGTCACCACGAGCCGCATCTTCGGATGGATGCCGCACAGCACGGTGTAGGTGCCCGGGACGGTGAACCGTTCCTCGACGATCTTGCCGGGCTCCTGCTCGCCGCTGTCGAAATCGAAGGCAGGCGAGGTCGAGTAGACGTGGTGCGTGAGCTGCCCGTCGTCGTTCACGAAGCGGACCGTGCCGCCGCGCGCCACCTCGACCTGCGGCGGCTGGAACTTGCGGTTCGCCTGGGTCACGATGCAAACGTCGGCCGCCGAAGCCGCCCAGGCGCCCAAGACCAAGGTCAGCGCGGCCCCGCAGGAGGCCAGGCAGAGTCGTGGACGGCGTTGGGCGCTCATGGCGCTGCTCCTCCCTTGGCGGCGGATCGTGCGGCCACGACGTCGCGGTGCATCGGCGCCAGCAGCGCCAGCAGCCGGTTCTGGGTCCAGAACGGCACGCCCTCCGCGTCCAGCGCGTCCTGGAGGTCCTCGACCATCGCGAGGAAGTGGCGCGGCTCGAGGTGCAGGTCGGCGTGCGCCGCCTTCATGTTCCGTCCGGGATAGCGGCACGGCCCGCCGCTCACCACGCAGAACTCCAGCATCAGCAGCCCTTGCAGCCGCTCGATGTCGGCGTCGGCGAACTTTTCCTTGATCCGCGGGTCCTGCAAGGCGCGCTGCACCGTGCCGTCCGCGATCCGGGTCAGCCCGGCGCGCCCGCCCAGGTCGTCGTACAGCGTGCCGGCGCGGGCCGGCGCGGCCAGCAGCACTGCTGCCAGCACGAGCGCCGCTCCCACCCTAGAAGCCAAGCTGAAGACTGGCATAAACCCCCTCCTGATGCTTGCGCGTGGCGATGCTGCCGAGGTCCACGTAGGCGAGCGTCGCCGAAACCCACTTGGCCGGCAGCCAGGTGACGAAGGCGTCGTACCAGTCGCTTTCGCGGGCGAAGCGCAGGTTGTCCGGCTTGGTGCGGTACTCGCCGCCCACCGCCACGTTGCGGCTCAGCAGCAGGGCCGCCGACCCCTCGAACTCCGGGTGGTAGGCGTCGCTGCGGTCGCCGCCGAAGCCGAGGATGCCGGTCTGGTTCGCCCGCGTCATCCGGACCGTGGCGTTGAGCAGCAGGCTTTGCGCCAGGAACAGCTTGGTTGCCGCCAGGTAGAAGTCTGCGCCCTGGTCCGACTTCGCCCCGATGGCGCGCAGCACGGCGCCCCGGTTGTTCACTTTGTATTGCAGCCCGGCCGCCACCTGCGGCAGCCAGCTATCCTGGTCCAAGATGCCGTCGCCGAACAGGCGCAGCTTTGCGCCGAACACGTCCTGATTGAACTGGTAGCCGCCGCCCAGGCCCAGCGCGGCCCCGGTCGCGCCGGTGTCGAAGAACTGCCGGGCATAGGACAGCTCAACCCGGTCATACAGCCCCACCGCCGCGCCCAGGGTGGACAAGGTGAAGTTCGTCACCCGGACCACGGTGCCATGCACGTTGCCGCCCACCGCGTCCCGCGTGCCGTAGCCGGTGATGAGCGCCCAGGGCGCCAGCCCGCCGCCGCCCGCGCCCTCCACCTGGATCAGCCCGGCGGTTGCGATCAGCTTCCCGCGTTCCGGCACCTGGTCCTGTGCCCGCACGGGAGCAGCGCAAGCAACCAGGGCGGCCCATGCCAGCCCGCAAACGAGCCGATTGACTGCTCCCCGCATCGTATCCGCCCTGACCTCCCAGCACGTCGCCCCAGGCCCGATTGCCCAGGAGTGAAAATAATGACGTTTTAACAACAAAAAGTTGAGCCTGTACATTATGTTTGGTTGAGCAGGTGCCCCGGGCAGGGCCGTAAGATCTCGCTAAGATGTCATAGGCAAACTGCCGCAATGTCGATCTCGGTCTCCCGTGCCGGCGTTTTGGCCAAGGCGCGTTCGGCGCTTAGTGCCGCGCGCCCGGGCTTGCGCTTCACCATCCGGCGTAAGATCTTGTTGGCGTTCCTCTGCATGGGCGGCATCACGGCCAGCCTTGGCGCCTATGCCGTGTTCAGCATCGCCGTGGTCGGCCACCTGACAGAGCAGACGTTCGACGGCGCCCTGATGTCGATCAGCTACGCGCGCGCGGCCTCGGCGGACTTCGTAGGCATCGAGGCCGCGACGGCCCGCCTGGCCTACGGGATCGCGCCGGCCGACCGGGCCAGCCTGTCGGCGCAAGTGGACGACCTGTCGCGGACGCTGGACGACGACCTGGCCGTTGCGGCCCAGCGCAGCTTGACGCCGCAAGCGGCAAAGGCCGCCGCCGCCGCCGCCGCCGCCATCGCTGACTGGCGCGCAGCGGCAGGACTGGATGCCGGAGCGGAGGCCGTGGTCGGCAACCAGCACGTGGACGCGCTCGCCCGTACCGTGAACGAGCGTTTGGACCTGCTCATCAACCAGGCCGCCGGCGACGGCTTCCATTTCCGGCAAGCCGCGCGGGCGAAGGTGGCGCAGGCCAAGTTGCTCGCGCTGCTCGGCACCGGGGTCGCGGTGCTCCTGGGCGTCATCGTCGCCGTCCTGCTCGCCCGGCGCATCATCGGGCCCGTCGCGGCCGCCTCGGCGGCTGCGAGCCGGATCGCGGCGGGCCAGCTCGACACGCATGTCCCGGTCGGCGGCAGCGACGAGCTGGGCGCGCTGCTTGCGGCCATGGCGGTGATGCGGGCCAACATCTCGGCGATGATGGCGCGGGAAGTGGCGCAGCGCCGGTCGGCCCAGGGCCGCCTGACCGACGCCATCGAGGGGTCGAGCGAAGGGGTGATGGTCGTGGACGCTGCCGGCGCGGTGGCGGTCGCCAACACCCGCATGGGCGAGTACCTCAGCACGCTGCAAGGCGTTCCGGCGGAGCCGTCGGTGTCCGCGCCTGCGGACAGCGCGCCGCTGCGCGCGCTGATGGGCGCCGTGGACAGCGCCGGGGAGACCTGCCTGCCCGATGGCCGATGGCTGCGCGTCAATCGCAGCAGCACCCGGGAAGGCGGCTTCGTCGCCATCTGCAGCGACATCACGGCCCGCAAGCAGCATGAGGCGGCGCTGGAGCTTGCCAACACCCGGCTGGACGCCGCGTTGAACAACATGGCCCAGGGGCTTTGCATGTTCGACGCGGACAACCGGCTGCGGCTGATCAACCGGCGGTTTTGCGAGATCTTCCAGCTATGGCCCGCGATGCCGGCGATCGGCACGCCCCTCCGGGCCTTCTACGACATTTGCACCGATGCTGGCGCCTTCACGCCTGCGGAGGCCAACCGCTTGCACGCGGGCCGCGCGGCGCAGATCGCCCAAGGCGTGGCCTACACGCAGGTGCTGGAGATGGGGCAGGGCCGGGTGATCTCGCTTGTGCACCAGCCGATGCCCGATGGCGGCTGGGTCACGACCTATGAGAACATCACGGACCGCGTGCGGGCGGAGGAAAAGATCTTCCACATGGCGCGCCACGATGCGCTGACCGGGTTGCCGAACCGGGCCGTGCTGCAGGAGGGGGTGGAGGCCGCGGTCGCCGGGCTT
Source organism: uncultured Acetobacteraceae bacterium (assembly GCA_964251035.1). GTDB lineage: Bacteria > Pseudomonadota > Alphaproteobacteria > Acetobacterales > Acetobacteraceae > CAHJXG01. Next base: position 7,401 of record CAXUJE010000111.1, on the reverse strand, counting down.
GAGCAGGGCGGCGGGTTCGCCGTCCTGCTCATCGACCTCGACCACTTCAAGGCGGTCAACGAGACGTTGGGCTTTCCCGTCGGGGACCAGGTTCTGCGGGAGGTGGCGGAGCGCCTTTCCGATTGCCTGCGCCGGACGGAGGTGGCCGCACGGCTCGGCGCGGACGAGTTCGCGGTGATGGCCTCCGGGCTGCAACGGCCGGAAGATGCTGCCGAGGCTGCCCGGCGCCTGAGCGACGCGATCAGCGCGCCCTACGCCATCGACGGGCATGAGGTCGTGATCGGGAGCAGCATCGGCATCGTCATGGCCCCAACGGACGGCGCCACGACGGATGCGCTGCTGCGCAAGGCCGATCTGGCCCTCAACCGGGCCAAGCAGGACGGCCGCAATACGGTCTGCTTCTTCGAAGCGGAGATGGATGCCCGGCAGCAAGCCCGGCGCGCGATGGAGACTGGGCTGCGCGCGGGCATTGCCGCCCGGGAATTCGAGTTGCTGTACCAGCCGTTGTTCGGCCTGAGGGAGAACCGCGTCTGCGGCTTCGAGGCCTTGATCCGTTGGAACCACCCAGCCGGGCGGGTGTCCCCGGGCCAGTTCATCCCCGTGGCCGAGGACACCGGCCTGATCGTGCAAGTCGGCGAGTGGGCGCTGACGGAGGCCTGTGCGGAGGCGGCAACCTGGCCGGACAACGTGAAGGTCGCCGTCAACGTGTCTCCCGTGCAGTTCCGCAGCCCGTTCCTGGTCCTGGCCGTCGAGGAGGCGCTGGCGCGGTCCGGCCTGCCCGCCGCAAGGCTGGAGCTGGAAATCACGGAATCCGTGCTGATGGCCGACAGCGACGCGACGCTCGCCACGCTGCACCGGTTGCGGGCACTCGGCCTGCGCATCTCGATGGACGACTTCGGCACCGGGTTCTCGTCGCTCAGCTATCTTCGGAGCTTCCCGTTCGACAAGATCAAGATCGACCAGTCCTTCATCCGCGACCTGACGGCACGGGGCAGCGCAGGCAGCAACGCCCAGGCCATCGTCCGGGCGGTCACCGGCCTCGGCGCCAACCTCGGCATGCGCACCACGGCGGAGGGGGTGGAAACGTTGGCGCAGTTTGACCATGTGCGCGGCGAAGGGTGCAGCGAGGTTCAGGGATACCTGCTGAGCCGGCCGGCGCCGGCTGCAGAGGTGCCCGGACTGATCAAGACCCTAGGGCGGAACTGGGCCGCTGTGCCGGCCTGAGCGTAGGGGACGGCAACGTGGCCGGGCTGCCGCGACATTGGCATGCCCCGGCGTGCTGACACCTCGGCCCGAAGGGCGTAACAGGCATCCGTTCCCGGCAGGATTGCCCGCATGCCCAACACCGCCCCCGCCTTCGCGTCCGTGCGGCGCTTGCCCAACCTGTTCGACATCGTCGCCGGCGTCTGCATCTTCGGCGCGCTGATCTACGTGGCAGGCGTCGCGCGGGGAACCATGGCGCCGCTCGACGCGCCGGAAGCGACGGCCATCTCGCTCGATCCCCTGAACCTGCCGGGCTATGCGGTCCGCACGACGCTGCGCATGTTCGCGGCGTTGGTGTGCTCGCTGCTGTTCACCTTCACCTACGCCACCTGGGCAGCCAAGAGCCGGCGGGCCGGGCTGATCCTCGTGCCCATCCTCGACATCCTGCAATCGGTGCCGATCCTGGGTTTCCTGTCGTTCACCGTCGTGTTCTTCATGGGCCTGTTCCCCGGCCGGGTGCTGGGCGCGGAGCTTGCGGCCATCTTCGCCATCTTCACCAGCCAGGCCTGGAACATGGCGTTCAGCTTGTATCAGTCGCTGAAGACCGTACCCGCAGACTTGGACGAGGCCACCCGCAGCTACCGCCTGACCGCCTGGCAGCGGTTCTGGCGGCTGGAGGTGCCGTTCGCCATGCCGGGCCTGGTATGGAACACCATGATGTCCATGTCGGGCGGCTGGTTCTTCGTGGTGGCGAGCGAGGCGGTGAGCGTGGGCGACGCCACCTGGAAGCTGCCCGGCATCGGCAGCTACGTGGCGCTCGCTTTAGAGCAGCGGGACATCCGCGCCGTGCTGTATGCGATCTTCGCCATGCTGGTCGTGATCCTGGCCTACGACCAGTTGCTGTTCCGCCCGCTGGTGGCCTGGTCGGCCAAGTTCCGCTTCGAGCTGACGGCGTCCGAGGAGGCGGAGGACCCTTGGGTGCTCAAGCTGCTCCGCCGCACCCGGCTGCTGCGCGCCGCGTCCGGCGCGGTCGGCGCGGTGTTCGATGCGTTCGGCGGCCTGCGGCTGTCCTTCCGCGCCCAGGCGAGGCCGACCGGGTTCCGGGCGCCATCCCGCCGCGCGGGCGACGCGGCGTTCCTGGCCGTGCTGGCGGCCGGGCTGGCCTTGGCCCTCTGGCAGATCGTGAGCTACGCCTCCGCGTCGCTCGCCTGGTCGGACCTGTTGGAGGCGCTGCAGCTTGGATTGATCACCCTCGTGCGCGTCGTGGTCCTGATGACGCTGGCGACGCTGGTCTGGGTGCCGATCGGCGTGTGGCTGGGGCTGCGGCCGAAATGGGGCCGGCGGGTGCAGCCGGTGGCGCAGTTCCTGGCGGCGTTCCCGGCCAACCTGTTCTTCCCGATCTTCGTCGTGCTGATCGTGCGCTTCGCGGGCAACCCCGACATCTGGCTGACGCCGCTGATGATCCTGGGCACGCAGTGGTATATCCTGTTCAACGTGATCGCCGGCGCCAGCGCCTTTCCCGGCGACTTGCAGGAGGCCGCGCGCAACTTCCGGGTCGGCGGCTGGCTTTGGTGGCGCCGGGTGATCCTGCCGGGCGTGTTCCCGTACTACGTGACAGGCGCCATCACGGCGTCCGGCGGATCGTGGAACGCCGCCATCGTGTCGGAGGTCGCGAGCTGGGGCGACAAGAAGCTGGTCGCGCACGGCCTGGGCGCCTACATCGCGCAGGCGACGGCCGATGGCGCCACGGGCAAGGTGGTGCTGGGCGTCGCGGTGATGTCCGCCTTCGTCGTTGCCTTCAACCGGTTGCTGTGGCGCCCGCTGTATAGCTTTGCCAGCCGACGCCTGACCCTCTGACAGGAGCCTGCCCATGGACCAGACGCTTGCGGCCGAAGACCTGCTGCGGGTTC
>CAXUJE010000111.1:0-4188 GCA_964251035.1 uncultured Acetobacteraceae bacterium | reverse complement strand
GACAGGAGCCTGCCCATGGACCAGACGCTTGCGGCCGAAGACCTGCTGCGGGTTCGCGGCGTCCGCCAGTCCTACCACAAGGACAGCACCGCCGATTTGGTGGTGCTGGACAACGTCGATGTGTCGCTGCGCAGCGGCGAGATCGTGGGATTGCTGGGCCGGTCGGGGTCCGGCAAGTCCACCCTTCTGCGCATCATCGCCGGCCTGCTGGCGCCCACCGCCGGCGAGGTGCTGTGGCGCGGCCAGGCGCTGCACGGCCCGGCGGCCGGCGTCGCCATGGTGTTCCAGAGCTTCGCGCTGTTCCCGTGGCTTACGGTGCAGGAGAACGTGGAGCTGGGGCTGGAGGCACTCGGCGTGTCGCGCGCCGACCGGGAGGAACGGGCGGAGGCTGCGATCGACCTGATCGGGCTGGGCGGCTACGAGAGCGCCTATCCCAAGGAGCTGTCGGGCGGCATGCGGCAGCGCGTCGGCCTGGCCCGCGCGCTCGTGGTGCATCCGGACCTGCTGCTGATGGACGAGCCGTTCAGCGCGCTCGACGTGCTGACCGCGGAAACGCTGCGCACCGACCTGATCGACCTGTGGAGCGAGGGCAAGCTGCCGGTCAAGTCGCTCTTGATGGTCACGCACAACATCGAGGAGGCGGTGCTGATGTGCGACCGCATCCTGGTGTTCAGCTCCAACCCCGGCCGGGTCGCGAGCGAGCTGCGCGTGCCGTTCCCGCACCCGCGCAACCGGCACGACCCGGCGTTCCGGCAGATGGTCGATGACATCTACGCGCTGATGACCCGGCGCGCGCCCGCGCTCCGCACCGCCGCGCCCGCGCCGACCATGGCGATGCGCTTGCACCGGGTCTCCACCAACCTGCTCGCGGGCCTCGTGGAGACGGTGGCGGCGCCGCCCTACCGCGGACGCGCCGACCTGCCGGCGCTGGCGGGGTCGCTGCAGCTTGAGCTGGATGACCTGCTGCCGATGGGAGAGGCGCTGCAGCTCCTTGGCCTGGGCGTGCTGGAGGAGGGCGACATGCGTCTCCTGGACCGCGGCCGGGTGTTCGTGGAGGCCGACACCGACGCCCGCAAGAAGATCTTCGGGGAGGCGCTGCGGGCCAACGTGCCGCTGGTGGCGCAAATCCGCCGGGTGCTGGACGAGCGTCCGAACCACCGCGCCGCCGCGGTGCGCTTCCGCGACGAGCTGGAGGACTTCATGTCCCCGGACTACGCCGAGGACACACTGTCGGCGGCGATCTCCTGGGGCCGGTATGCCGAGCTGTATTCGTATGACGAGGAGGCGGATCAGTTCTTCTTGGATGAGGAGGAGTAGCCGCCGCTACGCCCACCCGCCGCGTCCTGAAGGTGATTTTACCCGGACTCAAAGGCTGTCATACGGGTCGGGACTGTGACAGCACACGCAAATCTTGTTGCCGTCAGGGTCGCGAAAATAGGCTCCATAATAGTCAGGGTGGTAGTGCGGCCTCAAAGCCGGCGCTCCCTCGTCAACTCCGCCGTTTCCTATCGCCCAAGCGTAACATTGGTCCACGCCGTTCCGGTTGGGTGCAAGGAGTGCGACCATTTGGCCGTTGCCGGGATGCGCGGCTTCACCATCAAATGGGCGTCCAACGAGAAACAGCGGCCTTGCAACCCCTGCTTCCATCCAGGCAGACCAGGACTTTTCCGGTTTTGAGAACTTGAGAACAAACCCGAGCTTATCCATCACGCCGGAATAGAAGGCGAAGGCGCGATCAAAGTCCGACACCCCGATGTGAACGTGCGACAGCAGCATGCGTCACCTCGATGTCATGTGGGAGCAATGGCAACACCAACCTTTTGGTACTGGAGAATCAGGGCTGATTGCAATGCTGATGGAGAGTGCGATACAATGTAAACATTGTTTAACATACAGGCACAATCATGGCAAAGTCCGTCACCATAGCCGCCCGTGTCGAGGCCGGTCTTGACGACGAACTTGAGCGGCTGGCCTCCGCTACCGGGCGCAGCAAATCATGGCTCGTCAATGAGGCCCTGCGATCCTACGTCGCCACTGAACAGCAATTCCTTGCTGCCGTGGAAAAGGGCAAGCAGGCGCTGCGAGACGGCCGGACCGTCGATCATCAGATGGTCGTCGCGGCCTTTGAACGGATCGTTTCGCCGCGCCCATGACGATCCGATGGACCCAACCGGCAAACGATGATTTCCTGGGGACTATTGAATGAATCGCTGCCCATAATCCCACCGTTGCCGCGCCGGTCGGTCGGCGCATACTGGCGGCGGTCGAGTAGCTTGCGGAGTTCCCTTTCCGTGGCAAGCCGGGCCGTTCGCCCGACACGCGGGAACTCGTGATTTCCGGTCTGCCCTATCTGGTCGTTTATGGCATTGAAGCGGACGACCCCCGCTCTGTAGTCATTCTGCGACTGCTGCACGGAGCCATGTTGTGACCTTCGGAGTGAAATAGTTCCTATCGCATATCTTGCAAAGCGCAACCCATTGACGCGATTGGGGGCGAGGAATTTGCAGAAGTTCTGATTTCTGCGCGAGCTCTCGGATCCCCGCTCTTGCTTATCTGGGTAACAGCCTTGAAAAAGTGTGTAGGGGCATAACAAGGACTAGGCATGACAAACGACCAGGCAAGGGCATACCGGTGGACCTACGGACTATTGGGCGGGGGCGCAGCGATCATTGGTACGCCAACATTAGTGCTAAGCGTTTTAAAGATAGGTTACGAGTTCAATCACCAGCCGGGTCAGCCCACTCCCATTGTCGATCCATTCGGGGGAATACTGCGTGTGCTATTTGGGATTATACCCGGCACCCTCAACTGGGTCTGGCCATGGTTGTCAGATTACGGAGTCTTCGGATGGCCATTCAGTTTGGTACTAGCTCCGACCGCTCTACTAAGATTGGTACTCGTCTTCATCGCAGCGTTTAGTTCTGGTGAAGTAAGGAAATTAACAAAGTGGATTTCCGAGGTGAAGGAGCTTTTGCATAAGGAGGAAATGGCTGCATCGCGACGACCGCCGTCACCAAAGCAATCGGTCGAAAATGTAGCTGCAGGACGTGATGCAATCATAAATCTAAACAATCACTACAATCACCGTCCGGATAATCCCAAAACTCCGATTGTCGTGGCTGTTATTGGAACTATTGCAGTGATGGTTGCTGCACTTATAGGGCTGTTGCGCCATTCTTAGCATTTGAGAAGGCGGAAGTTTTAGCCCCCTCCCGTGTCGATAGCTGGGCTTCGACACGGGAGGGAACAGCGACTAATGCCGCAAACTTCCCCGTTAATGGTTCAACCCGCGTGGGGAAGTTGTCACCTTTGGCCGAGGCCAATTCTCGCGGTAGCGGCGCGGGCCACAAGTCACGAAGGGAGAGTGCCGCCCTTAGTCGTCAAAATGGCGTGCAAGAGACACCATCCTTTCAACGCCGCTTGTGGCGTCAACGGGCAAATAGGCCGCTTCGATATCGTTTCAAGCGTTCATTTCCATACTGGTGATTATCGGGTCGGGTTGTGGCCGGCAAAGGGCCACATGCGGCATCGAGCCGTCTGTCTATTACCATCCAGGCCGTCCCGGCACCGGCTTCCGCCAAAAGCCGCTGCCGGACCGCACGTCCTATGCGCCGATTGCGAAGGGATAGGGCGCTGGCTATCCGGCGCCCGGCGCATCTATTGCGGCCCGGCCTTATCCGTTGCCGCGTGGTCCCTTCTGGGCCTCCATGAACGACCGCAGCACGGCGTTCATGCGGGACAAATGCCCTTTGCCTCCCTGCTTGAACCACTTTAGCACGTCGGAGTCCAACCGCAGGTGAACAGATGTTTTGCCGGGCGGCGGCATGACGACGCGGGCGGACGCCCAGAACTCCGGCTCCACGGCATGTTTCGGCGCATCGGGCCGGGTCTTGGTTTTGCCCTGCCTATGACGCTCTTGAAGTTCCTCCAGAGAGTATTGCTTCGTATCGTCTTCTGCCGTCATCGTCCAACCTCCATGCGCTGATGATCCTGCGGTTCTGGCCGCGCCATGTGTAGGCGACCGTGAAAAACTCGCCCTCCATTTGTCCCACAGCCCGCAAGCGGGGTTCACCATAATCGACGCGGGTGTCGTCCGCCTCGATCACAGGGCCGGCGAAAATCAGGGCAGCGTCCTCGAAATCAACGCCATGGTCCCGAAGGTTGGTTGCCCGTTTCGCTTCGTCCCAC
>CAXUJE010000110.1:9794-14465 GCA_964251035.1 uncultured Acetobacteraceae bacterium | reverse complement strand
GTGCTCAGGTGGCCGGTCAGCGCCTCCGCCAGGCCGGCGCGGGCGGGCGGGTCCAGGGCGTCGGTGCGGGCGCGCAGCTTGGGGTCCGGTAGGTAGACGGCGGGATCGTAGCGCAGCGGCTCCATCAGCGCCGTGACCGTCAGCCCGGCGCTTTCGAGCAAGGCGATGAACTCGGGCGCGGTGTAGGCCCGGTCGCGCGGGTTCAGCAGCAGGTCATACAGCCCGGCGTCGCCGCCATCGAGGTGGTCGCCGAAGTAGGTGTTGCGGCGGAGCCAGGCGGACTCCGGCAGGTGCCGCATGACCCGGCGCGCCACGTCCAGCCGGGCCGGCGGCGCGTCCTCGTCCGGCGCCAGGAGCCGCAGCGCGTCCTGCAGCATATAGACGCCGGTGCGGCCATGCGGCGCATACACCATCAGCCCCATCCCGCCGCCCGGCGCCAAGACGGATAGCAGCGCCCGCAGGCCCTCCGCCAGGTCCGGCAGGTGATGCAGCACGCCGCAGCAGTCGATGTAGTCGAACGGGCCGAGGCCCGACTGCGGCAGGTCCAGCAGCGACCCCACGTGCCAATCGAGGGTCAGCCCCCGCGCCTCCGCCCGCGCCCGCGCTACCCCGTGTGCAGCCGTGGAGCGGTCCAGGTAGGCGACCCGGCCCGGCCGTCCCGCCGGCGCCATCTGCGGCGCCAGCATGATCGCGCCGCCCCCCGGGCCGCCGCCCGCCACCAGCGCCCGCAGCGGCTGCGACGCGGGGCGGGCGGCGCCGAACACCCAATGGTCGATCTCCCGCAAGTGGCTCGGGCTGCCGACGATCAGGCGCCGCGCCTCGTCCCGCGGGTCGCGCTTGGGGTAGGGGAAGGCCTCGTATTGCGCGGCGAGCCTGGCGTCGGTTGCATCTGTCATGGGGAACACCTATCCCGCGCCGATGTGTTCGGCCAAGACACCCAGTGTACGCGCACGGGGCACTCCCGCACGCGGCTATTTCGGCATCGGGGCGGAGGGCGTCTCGAAATCCGCCAACATGGGCGCGCTGCTGCGCACCGGGCATGCCTTCGGGACGGCGTTCTGCTTCACGGTCGGCGCGGGATGGGACGCGCGCGCCGGGCGGGCGGCCGACACCGCGGACACGCCCGCGCACGTGCCGCTCTGGCGCTTTCCCGACCCGGCCGCGGTCCAGTTGCCGCGGGAATGCGCGCTGGTCGGCATCGAGCTGCTGGACGACGCCGTGGACCTGCCGTCGTTCCGGCATCCGCTGAACGCCGCCTACGTGCTGGGTCCGGAACGGTCGGGCCTGTCCGCGGCGCTGCGCGGGCGGTGCCGGCACGTCGTGCGCATCCCGACGCGCTTCGCCCTCAACCTCGCGGTCGCCGGGGCATTGGTGATGTATGACCGCCTGCTGCAGCACGGGCGCTTCGCCGAGCGCCCGGTGGCGAGCGGCGGGCCGGGCCAGGCCTTGCCGCCGCCGGAGGGCCATGGCGACCCGCGGTTCCGCCGCACGAGGCCGGATTGGCTGCCGGGCGTCACGGACACTTGATACGCCGCTTGTCGTGACTCGGGACGCACCGTATCTGACGGCCATGCCATCCAGACATGTTCTCATCTTGGCCGCAGCGGCGCTGCCGTCGCTGGCCCTTGCGCAGCCTAGGACCGCGGCGCACCCTCCGGCGCATGCCCCGACCCCTCCCGTCAGCAACGCGCCCAAGTCGATCGGCAAGTTCGACGACTGGCAGGCTGTCACGCATCAGGAAAGCGGGCAGCTCGTCTGCTACGCCTTTGTCAGGGCGGCCAGCTCGCAGCCTGCGCTGCCGGGCCGGGGCGATGTCGTGCTGACGGTGACGCATCGCAACGGCGGGCGGGACTCCGTGGCGATCAGCGCCGGGCTCCCCTATGCGGCCGACACCGAGGTGCAGATGGGCGTCGAGCCGACCCAGCTTGCGTTCTACACCGCCGGCCGTTCGGCCTTCGCCCGCGACGGCCGGGCCGCGGTGGCCGCCTTCGCGAAAGGGCGCGAGGCGGTCGCGAAGTCGCCAGCGGCGCACAATATGACGGTGACTGACACCTTCAGCCTGCGCGGCTTCAGCCCGGCCTACGCGGCGATCAACAAGGCATGCCCCGCCAAGTGAGCACGACCACCACCACGCCTGACCTGACCGACGCCGAGCGTACCCGCATCCTGGCGAAGTCTGCGCTGTTCAACCCCCCCGCCGCGCAGTTGCCGGACGGGCGGCGCGACCTTGTGGGCCTCACGCGCGAGGAGCTTGCGGACGAACTCGCGGCCATCGGCGAGAAGCCGTTCCGCGCCAAGCAGCTTTGGCACTGGATCTACCACCGGGGCGCGACCGATTTTGCGAAGATGTCCAGCGTCGCCCGCCCGCTGCAGGAGCACCTGGCCGCGCGCTTCGTGATCGGTCGGCCCAGCGTCGCGACGGTGCAAACGAGCGAGGACGAGACCCGCAAATGGCTGTTCCGTTTCCGCGACGGGCAGGAAGCGGAGACGGTGTACATCCCCGACCGGCGCGAGGACCGGGGCGCCGTGTGCATCTCGTCCCAGGTCGGCTGCACCCTGTCCTGCCGGTTCTGCCACACCGGCACGCAGACGCTGGTGCGCAACCTGGGCGCCCCCGAGATCATCGGCCAGTTCATGGCGGCGCGGGACGCCTACGGCGAATGGCCCAGCCCACGCGGCGAGACGCCGCGCCTCTTGTCCACCATCGTGCTGATGGGCATGGGCGAGCCGCTCTACAATTACGAGAACGTCGCCCGCGCCATGCGGATCGCCATGGACGGGGAAGGGATCGGCCTGTCCCGCCGCCGCATCACGCTCAGCACCTCGGGCGTCGTGCCGATGATGGACCGCTGCGGGGCGGAGCTTGGGGTCAACCTGGCCGTCTCCCTCCATGCCGTGCGGGACGACCTGCGGGACGAGATCGTGCCGCTCAACCGCAAGTATCCCATCGCCGAGCTGATCGCCGCCTGCCGCCGTTACCCCGGCGCCAGCAACGCCCGGCGCATCACCTTCGAGTACATCATGCTGCGCGGCGTCAATGACAGCGAGGCGGAGGCGCGGGAGTTGGTGCGCCTGATCGCCGGCATCCCCGCCAAGGTGAACCTGATCCCGTTCAATCCCTGGCCCGGCAGCGACTACCGTCCGAGCGGGCGGGAGGCGCTGGAGCGGTTCGCGACCATCGTACAGGACGCGGGATTCGCCGCCCCGATCCGGATGCCGCGCGGGCAGGACATCCTCGCCGCCTGCGGCCAGTTGCGGACCGACAGCCGCCGGACCCGCCCGGCGGCCTAACCGCCCAGATCCGGCCCAAGCCCGCAGCAAGCGAGACCCGATGAACCTGGTCCCCTATGCCCTTGTCCTGATGACTGGGCTGATGAACGCCGTGCATTCGGGCACCAATGCCAAGCTCAATGCAACGATGGGGCGTCCGTGGTGGGCCGGCGTGTTCGTGTGCCTGATCTCGGGCGCGGTGCTGCTTGTCGGCGTCGGCTTCGCCCGCGAAAGCTTCCCGGCCGCGGAAACGTTCAAGGCGACGCCCTGGTGGGCCTGGCTCGGCACGGCCATCGCCGCCATCCCGGTCATCTCGACGCTGTTCTTCGCGGGCCGGCTGGGCGGGGGGGCGTTCAACGGGCTGGTCGTGACCGGCACCATCGTGTTCTCCATCATCCTCGACCATTACGGGCTGCTTGGCTTCAGCGTGCACCATGCCAGCCTTCCCCGCATTGCCGGCGCCGCCCTGATGCTGGGAGGCCTTGCGCTCGTCTGCCTGTTTTAACGGGGCATGACCCTAGGCCGCGCCGCCAGGGTTTCCGGCCGTCTTGCTGGGCGGAGCAGGTCGGTCGGCGGGTCGGAAGACGCCGGACTTGCTCAGGGACATGTACGTCGTAGGCGCGGGCCAAGGCAGTCGCGATTTTCGCCCGCCTGCTGTTCCTTTGGCAGAGCTTCGGCGCACTGCTGATCGGTGCCGCCATCGCGCGTTTCGGCTACCCGGCGGCGTTTTTGCTCGACGCCGGGGGCATCGTGCTGCTGACGCTGTGGCTGGCGCGGATACTGCGGCGCGGGCCGGCCTGACGTTGCGAACGGCGCCGGCCCGACCATCTCCTGGACATGAACGAGACGCCGCATCACCCCCCGACCGCCGCCGAGCACCTGGCCCGGCATGACGCCGAGCGCACCCCGCCCGCGTCCATACCGCATGACCCGAAGCTGCCTCCGGAACTGGGCGGCCCCAAGGGGCCGGAGCCGACCCGTTTCGGCGACTGGGAGCAGAAGGGCCGCTGCACCGACTTCTAGGCGCGCGCCCCCCGCCGGCGCAGGGCGGCCTTGACGGTGTTGTCCAGTAGGCAGGCGATGGTCATCGGGCCGACGCCGCCCGGCACCGGGGTGATGGCCCCGGCGACGGCGGCGCACTCGGCATAGGCGACGTCGCCGACCAGCCTGCCATCGGCCAAGCGGTTGATGCCGACGTCGATCACCGCGGCGCCGGGCTTGATCCAGTTGCCGCGCACCATTTCTGGACGTCCCACCGCCGCCACCAGGATATCGGCCCGGCGGCATTCGTCCGCGATGTCCGCCGTGCGGGAATGGGCGATGGTCACGGTCGCGGGGGGCGCCCCCCCCCCCCCCCCCCCCCGCCCGCCCCCCCGGGGGGGCCCCGCCCCCCCCCCCCCC
>CAXUJE010000110.1:0-9784 GCA_964251035.1 uncultured Acetobacteraceae bacterium | reverse complement strand
GCGGGAATGGGCGATGGTCACGGGCGCGTCGGCCGCCAGCAGCAGCGCCGCCATCGGCCGGCCGACGATGGCGGACCGGCCCAGCACCACGGCCCGGGCGCCGCGCAACGGCGTCTCGCCCGCCGCCAGCAGGCGCATGACGCCGCTGGGCGTGCAGGGGGCCAGCACGTCAAGCCCGTCCTGCAGGCGGCCGACGTTCAGGGGGTGGAAGCCGTCCACGTCCTTGGCCGGGTCGATGGCCTCCAGGACCGGGCGCGGCGGGATGGCGTTCGGAAGCGGGAGCTGCACGAGGATGCCGTCCACCTCGGGGTCGGCGTTCAGCCGCCCGATCACCGCCATCAAGTCCGCGGCGGGCACGCCGGCCGGCAGCCGGACCGTTTGCGCCAGCAGCCCGGCGCCCTGCGCCGCGCGGTCCTTGTTGCGCACGTAGACGGCGCTCGCCGGGTTGTCCCCGACCAGGACGACCGCAAGCCCCGGCTTGAACGGCAGGCCCGCGGTCCGTTCGGCGATCTGAGCGCGGAGGGCGGCGGCGACCGCGGTGCCGTCGATGACTCGGGCCGCCATCACATGAGCGTCCAGACCCCGGTAACGATACCGGTGAAGATGGTCGCCAGCAGCGGGCGCGCGATGTATTGCAGCAGCAGGATGGCGACGATCGGGCTGATGTCGATGTTGCCGAAGTTGGGCAGCACGCTGCGGATCGGGCGCAGGATCGGCTCGGTCACGCGGGTGAGGAAGTCGCCGATGGTCCAGACCAGGCGGTTGCGGGTATCGAGCACGCCGAAGGAGGCCAGCGTGCTGAAGATGGCCGACAGGATCAGCGCCCACACGAACAGGCCGATGATGGCGTTGAGCAACTGAAATAACGCTGGAATCACGTTTGGCCGCCTCCCGGAGAATGCGCGGGACCCTACCGATGCGCCCGGCGCCACGCAACCGCGTGCGGAATGTGCAGGGGCCGGCTTGACTTGCCCGGTTGGTCTGAGCATTGTCCGCCGCCTGCACGGCGGGGCTGTAGCTCAGTTGGGAGAGCGCCTCGTTCGCAATGAGGAGGTCAGCGGTTCGATCCCGCTCAGCTCCACCACGCCGCGCAAACCTAATCGCATATCGTGGCCGCATGGTATGCCGCTGGGCCGGGCCCAACCCTACCAAGACTATGCGGCTGATGGCGCAACGGGCTACTCATGCCCTTATGCCAGGCCCTCCCTTTTCATCGCTCAGTCCCCGGCGCGCACGGCGCATCCGTCTGATGTCGCGGCGCTGGCAGCGCCGGGCGCTTTTCGTTCTGGGCGGAGTCGCCGTGGGCCTGGCGGCGGTCGGGCTTGCCCTTGCTGCAGACCAGATGGGGGCGGCGTTCCAGGCGGTGCTGGCGTGGCACCCGTTGGCTGTGCTGGCTTTGACACCCGCCGGCTTTGCCGCATCGAGTTGGCTGGCCTACTGCTACTTTCCCAACTCCGGCGGCAGCGGCATCCCGCAAGCCATTGCGGCGCGGGAACTCCAGGGGACGGCGGCGCGGGAGCGATTGGTCTCGATCAGGACCGCGCTGGGCAAGATGGCCCTGCTGCTGCTCGGCCTGCTGTGCGGCGCGTCCATTGGGCGGGAGGGGCCGACGGTGCAGGTGGGCGCGTCGGTCATGTTCGCGCTGGGGCGCTTGTCGCCGCGGCGGCAGCCCGGGCTGATCCTTGCGGGCGCGAGCGCGGGCGTCGCCGCCGCGTTCAACACCCCGCTCGCGGGCATCGTGTTCGGCATCGAGGAGATGAGCCGCTCCTTCGAGGCGCGGACAAACGGCGTGGTGCTCGGCGCCGTCATCGCGGCGGGTGTCACGTCCCTCGCGCTGCAGGGCGACTACACCTACTTCGGCACGACGCATGCCGTCCTGGGCGGGGTTCAGGGATGGCTTGCGGTCCCAGTCCTCGGAGTGCTCGGCGGCTTGTTGGGCGGCGCGTTCAGCCGCGTGCTCATCCTGTTCGGCCGCGGCCTGCCCGGCCGGCTCGGCGGCGCGATCAAGCGCCGCCGCGTCGCGTTCGCCGCGCTGTGCGGCCTCGTGGTGGCTGGGTGCGGGCTGCTTTCAGACGGGGCGGCGTTCGGCACGGGATACACGCAGGCACGGATGCTGGTGCAGGGCGACGCCGGCATACCCGCCGCGTTCGGGGCACTGAAGCTGCTCGCGACGATGGCTTCCTCGGTCAGCGGCATCCCGGGCGGCATCTTCGCGCCTTCCCTCGCCGTGGGAGCGGGACTGGGGGCCAACGTGGCAGCGTTCTTGCCGGGAGCATCGGCGCCGGCGCTCGTCGTGCTTGGCATGGTGGCCTACTTCGCGGGCGTGGTGCAGGCGCCGATCACGGCTTTCGTCATCGTCGGCGAGATGACGAACGACCACGCCCTGATCCTGCCGCTCATGCTGGCTTCGCTGATCGCCTACGGGGCGTCGCGACTGGTCTGTCCGGAGGGTGTCTATCATGCGCTGGCGCACAACTTCGTCGCGGCCGAAGCCGCCCGCAGCCGCCCAGGGATGTCCGTCAGCCCGGCACCCGGATGAAGTCGGCCGCGCGCTCCGCCACCATCATCACCGCCGGCTGTATGTTGCTGGACGGCACCAGCGGCATGACCGACGCATCGGCAATCCGCAGGCCGTCGATTCGGCGTACCCGCAGCTCCGGATCAACCACGGCGCCGGCGTCGCCGCCCATCCGGCAGGTGCCGCAGGGATGGTACACCGTGGTGCCGGAACCGCGGATGTAATCCAGCATGTCATCGTCGGACGCGACCTCCGGCGGCGGCGCCAACTCCTCCAGCACTAGGTCGCTGAACGGCGCGGTGCGGCTCAGCGCGCGGGAGAGGCGGGCCGCCGCGACCATCACGTGCTGGTCGCCCGGCGCCGAAAGGTAGTTGGCGCGGATCACCGGCTTGTCGTCCGGGTCGGCGCTGCGGAGAAGCAGCTCGCCGCGGCTGTCGGGGCGGCACTGGCCGAAGTTGAACATGAAGCCCGGGTGCTTCGGCAGCACGTAGCCGCCGCTGGGCGTCAGGCTGAAGTTGATGAACTGGAACTGCACCTCGGCCTCCTCCGCGCCCGGGGTCACGCGGGCGAACAGCGTCGCCTCCGTCGCGCCCACGGCCATGGGGCCGCTGCGGCGCAGCGCGTAGCGGGCGGCCATGCCGGCGGTGCGCAGCCGGCTCGCTGTGATCTCGTTCAGCGTGCCGGCCGGGCGGGTGCGAAAGCCGAAGCGGCTGATGAAGTGGTCCTGCAGGTTCTGCCCGACGCCGGGCCGGTGCAACGTGACCGGGAGGCCCAGCGTCCGCAGCGCCTCGCCGTCGCCGATGCCGGACAGCATCAGCAGCTTCGGCGTGGCGATCGCCCCGGCACAGACGACCACCTCCCGGTGCGCCCGCACCTCGGCCGTGGACCCGTCGGCGCGGCGGACCACGGCGCCCATCGCGCGTCCGCCCTCGATCAGCAGGCGCTGCGCGGTGACGCCGGTGATGACATGCAGGTTCGGGCGGCGGCGGGCCGGGCGGAGGTAGGCCTGCGCCGTGCTGACCCGGCGGCCACGGCGGACGTTCATCTGAATGGGCGCCACCCCCTCGATCGCGCCGTCGTTGATGTCGCGGTGACGGGGAAAGCCCATGGCCTCGCACGCCGCGATGAAGGCGGCGGCACCGGGCGACAGGCCGTGCGGCGCGCCGACCGGGATGGGGCCGCCGGTGCCGCGGGTGAGGCCGGGGGCGCCGGTCCAGTGCTCGATGCGGCGGAACGCGGGCAGCACGTCGTCATGCGACCAGCCGCGCGCGCCGGCCTGCGCCCAGCGGTCATAGTCGTGCGGCGAGCCGCGCAGGAACGCCAGGCCGTTGATCGACCCCGACCCGCCCAGCACCCGACCGCGCGGCCAGGCGATGCTGCGTCCATTGAGTTCAGCCTCCGGCTCGGTCGCGAAGCGCCAGTCGTACTTGCCGCTGGAGAACAGGCGGGCATAGCCGGCGGGGATGTGAATCCAAATGTCCTGATCTTCCGGCCCGGCCTCCAGCAGGGTGACGCGGCAGGACGGGTCCTCCGACAGCCGCGCCGCCAGGATGCAGCCGGCGGTGCCGCCGCCGATGATCAGGTAGTCCGGTGTGTCCAAGATGCCGGCCTCCCCGCGCCGCAGGCCCGATGCTACCCGATGCGAAGCCGGGCGCCAGGCCTGCGGCTACGACGCGCCGATCTGCTTGGCCGGCCCGCCGACCTGCTTCTGCCGCAGCGCCGCGAGCCGGTCGTTCAGGTTCGTGGGCGTCGGCAGCGTACCCTGGACCTGCGCCATCGCCATCGCGATGTTCGGGTCGTCCTGCTCCGGCCGGGTCGGCGCGAGCAGCTTGGCCTTGGCGTTCGCCGCCTCCGCATCGGCCAGGTTGCGCGTTGCGTTGTCCTGCATCGCCTTGAGTGCTGTGCTCAGCCCGCTGGTGGCGCTGGATAGCCCGGCGGCCTGGCGCGCGGCCTCCGCCCGCTGCTGCGCCATGTCGCGCTGCTGCTCCGCCCGGCCCATGTCGCGCTGCGCGCGGCTCAGGTCGTCCCGCGCCGATTTCAGCTTCTGCCCCGCCTGCTGGTAGGTGGCTTCCAGCGAGTGCAGGAAGTCCCCGGCGTCCACCGCGTCCTGCTTCTCGCGCTCGACATCGGGCGCCATGGTTTCCAGCATGGAAACGACCGTGCCGAGGCTGCGCTCCAGCTCGGACTTACGGGACGGGTCGGCCTCCGCCTCCATGCGGCGCTGAATCTGCTCGGCCGCCGCCATGCGCTGCTGCGATAGGGTCATGATCGCGTCGGCCTCGCGCTTCTCCTTGTCGAACGCGACGCGGGCTTGAGCGACTTGGCGGCCGAGGTCGTCCAGGTGCTGCTCCATGGTGCGCAGCTCGGCCTCGGTGGCGGATTTGGGGTCCCAACGCACGATGGCCTCGACGGCGTTGTTCACCGCCCGGTCGGCCTTTACGCTGACGAGGTTGCGGATGAATGTGATCATAGCGTTCTCCCGTTTTCTTTGTGTCGTGAGTCATCCGGCCATGGCGCCGGCGTTGAGCAGCGCCACGGCGAGCTGGATGCCGATCAGCACCAGGGCGGCGGCGATGTTGCCGGCCTCGATCATCGCGCGCAGCCCGCGCAGCAGCGCGGTCGTGGCGAAGAAGGTCGCGAGCTGGATAACCAGCGCCACCAGCCCCCACAGCACGATGTCGAGCACCAGCACGCTGGTCGCAAGCGTCGCCGCCAGGGGCATGGCGAGCGCCACCAGGGTTCCGGCGACCACGATGCCGGCGGCGACGTTGCCCTCCTGCACCAGCCGCCACTCGTTGAACGGGGTCAGCGCGATGTAGCAGGCCATGCCGATGGCAAGCAGCGCGAGCGTCGCGGCGAATTGGCCGACCAGCACGGGCAAGCCCATCTGCAAGGTGTTGAGAATGCTGTCCATCAGTCCCTATGCGAGCTGGAGCGTGGCGGGGTTGAGGTCGATGCCGGACCGGATGTCAACCCAGGCCCGACCGCCATCCTGCACCGCGGCGACCATGATGTACTCGGTGGCGGGCGCCGGGCTGGGGCTGCCGGTCGGCGCCGCATATAGCATGGCCTGGCT
Source organism: uncultured Acetobacteraceae bacterium (assembly GCA_964251035.1). Lineage (GTDB taxonomy): Bacteria > Pseudomonadota > Alphaproteobacteria > Acetobacterales > Acetobacteraceae > CAHJXG01. The sequence continues at coordinate 4,190 of CAXUJE010000110.1, read as the reverse complement.
CTGCACCGTGCGGCTGCCAGACAGTTCTTCGATCGTTTCCGTGAGCGCGCGGGGCGGTACGCGGCCGCCGCCCGGCGTCCACACGCGGGCGTAGGTTTTCCCGTCCTTGGTCTGGAACTCCGGCCAGCCGATCATGCCCTCGTTCGGGTCCAGCCAGGCGCCCCATTCGCCGGGGTCGGCCGGAGTGACCTCGTCGATGGTGCCGAACAGGCGGCATTCGTCGGGATCGCCGGCGGCGTCGAGGTGAAGCTGGATCAGGCTGCGTCCATCGGGCAAATAAAGCCGCAAAAGCCGCGTGTTGCCAGACGACACCTGGCCAACCGCGCTTACGCTGACCGGACCGCTGCCGTCCGGCTGCGGCAGCTTGATGCTGCCGCCCGCCAGGATGAACGGCGTGGGATCGAGCGCCAGCGTCATGCCGACGCGGAACTTCGACGGCGCATAGCCTTCGCCCGACAGCTTGTGGCGCAGCAGGTTGCCGGCGGATTGCAGGGCGTTCGAGGGCGGGCGCACGGCTGGTCCTCCGGATGCGCCGCTGCCGGACGGGCGGCGTTGGTAGGCGAGAAACGCGATGCCGCCGCCGCCGGCCAGCAGCACCGCCCAGACCCAGCCGGACCCGCCCGTGCCGGGCACGCCGGGGGTGCGGGCCGGGGATGCTTTCGCGACCTCGGGCGGGATGTCGGGCGGCAGGGCGCCGGGAGTGCGCGGCTCGCCGTCGCGCTCCGCCAACTGCCGGTCCAGCTCGTCCAGCTTGGCGCGCAGCTCGGCATTGCCCTGCGCCTGCTGGTCGGCTTCCTGCCGCCATTGCTGGTAGCCGGGGTCGTTCTGGTTGTTGTGGAAGAAGTCGCCCGCTCCGGGGCGGCCGAGGTTGCTCAGCAGCGCGCCCAGGAACAGCCCGTCCCACACGCCGAAGCTGCGGTTGCCGCCGAACGCAGGTGGCGGCACGGACCAGCCGCGGTTGCTGAACCAGCCGGACCGGTCAGGCCCGTATGGGCGCGACGCATACTGGCCCGGCGTGGGTTGGCTCGGCGCGTATTGCGGCGCTGGACGCCGTGGCTGGGCGTCCTGCTGGCTGCGATAGCTGTTGAAGGCGCCGCCGGACCGGTCCTGCGAGAAGCTGCGGTCGCCCGGCGATGACGGTGGCGTCCAGGCCGGCCGTGGGTAGGAAGGGGAGGGCCGGCTGTAGCCGCCGCTCCCGCCGCCGAACGACGGGGTGCGGGGGGTGCTGCCGCTGCCGAACGATGGCGTCCTGCTGGAACCGCCCGGCCGGGAGTAGCCGCCGCTGGCCCGCGCAAAACCGTCCGCAGGCCACGCCAGGCACGCGGCCGCCGCGAACGTCACAACCAGCCAGGGCCGGAGTCTCCGAACGGTCTGCACGGCGCCGTTTGTCCTCCCGCGGGGTTGCCGCGATGGGGTGGGTATAACAGAAAGGGCACGACCCGTCGCGCCGAATGCACGGCGGCGGGACAGCGGAGGACGATCGGCATGTGGCAGCCCAGCAGCTTCTACCCTGACCCGGCGGTGCAGATCCTGCACCCGAGCTTCGCCAAGTACCGCCTCCCGCTGGCCGCCGTCGAGCGCCTGGCGACCGGGCTGCGCTGGGCCGAGGGGCCGGTCTGGTTCGGCGACGCCCGGCATCTGCTGGTCAGCGACATCCCGAACAACCGTATCCTGAAATGGGAGGAGGAGACCGGCGCGGTCAGCGTGTTCCGCCGCCCCTCCAATTTCGCCAACGGCAACACCCGGGACCGTCAGGGCCACCTGATTACCTGCGAGCACGGCGGGCGCCGGGTGACGCGGACCGAGCTTGACGGGACCATCACCGTGCTGATGGACCGGTTCGAGGGCAAGCGGCTCAACTCGCCCAACGATGTCGTCGTGAAGTCGGATGGCTCGATCTGGTTCACCGATCCGCCGTTCGGGTTGCTCAGCGACTACGAAGGGGCGCGGGCGGAGCAGGAACTGCCGCAGAACCTCTACCGTCTCGATCCCGCGACCGGACAGGCGACGGTGCTGGATGACGGGATCGCCGGCCCGAACGGCCTTGCCTTCTCGCCGGATGAGCGCGTGTTGTACGTCGTCGAAAGCCGGGCCAGCCCGCGCAACATCCTGGCCTATGACGTGACCGGCGACGGGACGCGGATCACCGGGCGGCGGGTGCTGATCGACGCCGGACCCGGCACGCCCGACGGTTTCCGCCTGGACGAGGACGGCAACCTGTGGTGCGGCTGGGGCATGGGCACGCCGGAGCTGGACGGGGTGATGGTATTTTCCGCGCAGGGCGATCCGATCGGCCGCATCCAGCTTCCGGAACGCTGCGCCAACCTGTGCTTTGGCGGCCCCAAGCGGAACCGGCTGTTCATGGCGGCGAGCCAGTCGGTTTATGCGCTGTACGTCAACACGCGGGGGGCGCCGTGAAGCGGAACACCGTCGTGGACGTAAACTCTTCTTTTGGGCGAAGCACGGTGCTGGGAAAGGCGGGCTGGTTCGGGCTGTCGGGGAAGTGCTGGGTCTCGAAGCACACGGCGTCGCCCTGACGGTAGCTGCGCCCGCTCGGCCCCGACAGGGTGCCCATGAGCTGGTTGCCGGTATAGACCTGCACGCCGGGCTGGGTGGTCAGCACGTCGAGCACCCGGCCGCTGGCCGGCTCGTGCAGGCGTACCGCCTGGCGCAGGCCGGCGCCGGGGCGCAGCACCCAGGTGTGGTCGTAGCCTTGGCCATACAGGATCTGCGGGTCTGCCTGCCGGATGCGGCTGCCAATTGGCGCGGCCGTGCGGAAGTCGAACGGCGTGCCGGCGACGGGCCGGATCTCGCCCGTCGGGATCGAGCTTGCGGTGACGGGCAGGAAGGCGTCGGCCTCGACTTGCAGCAGATGGCCGAGCACGCTGCCGCTGCCCTCGCCCGCGAGGTTGAAGTAGCTGTGGTTCGTGAGGTTGAGCACGGTCGGCTTGTCGGTGGAGGCCCAGTAATCGAGGCGCAGCTCGGGACCGTCCACTCTATAAGTGACGCGGACCCGAAGGGTGCCGGGATAGCCCTCATCGCCATCCACGCTGAGCAGGCCGAGCGTCACGTGGCGCTCCCCGCTGTCCTCGACGCTCCAGATCCGCTTGCCGAAGCCGTGGGGGCCGCCGTGCAGCGCGTTCGGCCCGTCATTGCAGGCCAGATGGTACTCCACCCCGTCCAGCACGAACCGCCCGCCGGCGATACGGTTGGCGAACCGGCCCGGCAGCGCCCCGAAATGCGGGCTGCGATGCTGGTAGCCGTCCAGGCTGTCGAGGCCAAGCACCACGTTGGCCAGGCGCCCCGCCCCGTCCGGCACGTCGATGCGCTCGACGGCCCCGCCGAACGTCAGGATGCTCACCCGCAACGTGGCGTCGCCCAGGCTGATGCGGTGGACTTCGGCGCCGGCGTCGGTGCGGCCATACGATGCAACGGTCATGTTGGCCGCAACGGCTGGACGGCCTCGGCGTTCCCAAACGGCCTTGCCGTTCCGGGCAGCGGCCATGTGTTATCGGAATGAGTTGCACCGGGCCACGGCAGCTAGGGTTTCCTCATGTCAGACGCCACCGCCGAGACCTCGCCCACCGGGGACCGCCGCGCCAGGGCCAACGTGCTGCGGCTGGCGGCGGCGCAGGCGCTGGCGGGGGCCAACGCCTCCGTCGTCTACGCGACCGGCGCCATCATCGGCAGCACCCTGTCGCCCGACCCGGCGCTCACGACGGTGCCGATCAGCGTGTTCGTCGTCGGCCAGGCGGCTGGCACCCTGCCGGTGGGATGGCTGTCCCGCCGCCATGGCCGCCGGGCCGCGTTCATGGCGGGCGGCTGCTGCGGCGTGCTGGCCGGGCTGCTGGCGGCAATGGCGCTGCTGCTGCGATCCTTTCCGCTGTATTGCCTGGCGACGCTGTTCGCCGGGCTGTATGCCTCCGCCGTGCAGTCGTTCCGCTTCGCCGCCGCGGACGGCGCGAGTGCCGCGTTCCGGCCCAAAGCGCTGTCCTGGGTGATGGCGGGCGGCGTGTTCGCCGGGGTGCTGGGGCCGCAGCTTGTCACCTGGACCATGGACCTGTGGTCGCCCAGCCTGTTCGTCGCGAGCTACCTGGCGCAGGCGGCCGTGGCATTGGTGGCGATGGCCGTGCTGTCCGGCGTGGACCTGCCGCGGCCGTCGCCGGCGGACCTGACGCGCGGGCGTCCGC
>CAXUJE010000109.1:7518-14521 GCA_964251035.1 uncultured Acetobacteraceae bacterium | reverse complement strand
ATGTGGCGCTCGTGACCAACTTTGGGCCGGCTTGGCTGGCGAAGTTCGACGTGGTCACGCAGGAGATCACGGAGCAGCAGTCGACTTAGGCACCCCTGGGCTTAGGCGCCAAGCAAGTGCCCGGACCGGCAGGCTTCGGTGCCGGCGATCTTGGCGCCGCTGCAACGGGCGCGGTGTTTTCCCCAATCACCCGGCGCAGCACAGGATACCTGGAATAGACACCGAGTCGATAATAGCGCCAGTCAGGATCATCATCCTCAGCAACGTCTCCAAAGGCTACAACCGAACCGCATTTTCTATGCCGGTGTACGCTACTGGTGCGACATGTGGACAGTGCCGCTACCCATATGCCATGTTTTTGCGAAATTGCACCAAAGGAAGGAACGGTTGCGAGCGGCTTTGGTGTTGATGGCAGTGCTGATCGCGGCGGGGTGCGCGCACCATCCCGGAGATTGCGCGCTTGGGATAATGGACTGGGACGATTGCCTGCCTGGCACGGCGGGCTACAACAAGATGCAGCAACGACTGACGCAGGACGACACTCGGTGCCAATCTTATGGCCTGACGCCGGGCACGACCGCTTACGCGACATGTAGGCAAAATTTCGAGCAAGGACGTGTTGCACACTCTAACGCAGTACTCGGAGCCGTACTGGGCGGGATGGCAGCTAAGCCGGCACCGTTGCCAACAACTCAACCTGTGCCTACCTTTTCGGCGCCGGTCACGACAAGTTGCACCCATACTGGCGATTTCGTAAACTGTCAGAGTTACTGAAGCTGACTGCGCTAGTTTGGTTTTCGATTAGGCTTATGCTCTGTTAGAAGCCCAGCATCTCGTCGTGCTTGCAGCACTGGCCTGCGAAGCTCGACGCTGTGAAGCAGGAGATCACGTGAGCTAACCGTTTAAGCCCCCAGCAGCCGTCCTGACCGGCGGGCCTCCGTGCCGGCGATCTTGGCGACGCTGCGCCCGGCCGCAACGAACCGCAGGGACTCTTGGGCAAACAGCACCCCGGCGTAGCGGGCGCGCAGCGGCACCACGGTGCCGGACGCGGGGTCGATGACCTCCGCCACCAAGTCGCCCGGCGCGATAGTGTCCCCCACCGCCCGGTGCGGCACCAGCACGCCCGGCATGGACGCGGACAGCAGTTCGGCGTCGGCCAGGTTCGTCGCCGCGCAGCGCGCCAGCGGCAGGGCAGGGGCCGGGCCGTCGATGGCGCCGGCCAGGACCATAGCGGCCAGCAGGGCATCGGCGTCCGCCGCCGCCAGCGCATGGCTCACATCGGCCTCGCCCCGCAACTCCACGGTGACAGCGCAGCAGGCCAGCGGGATCAGGTGCGCGGGAAAACGGGTCTGCAAGTCCAGCCAATGGGCGCTGCACGCCTCGTCGAACGGATGCCCGCCGGACTCGGAGGCCAGCAGCAGCGCCCGCGCGCCGAGCAGCGCCGCCAGCGGCGCGACCCGGTCCGCCAGCGGCGTCAGGGTGTAAAGGTGCACCGCGCCCTCGTTCTCGCAATGCAGGTCAAGCACCAGGTCGGCATCAAGCGCCAGGCCGAGCAGCAGGCGTTTCAGGTGCGCCGCCGGGGTGGTTGCACCCGACGCGGCGTTGACTTGAAGCAAGGCTGCGCGGATTAGCGCCGTGTTGCCCGCGGCGTCGTCGGTCAGCCGGTCGGACACGGCATGGGCCACGTCGTCGGCCAAAGCGGGGTAGCCGCGGTTGAAGTTGATCCCGTCAGCCAGGTCGAACCGCCCGAGCAGGCCGCCCATCACCCGCTGCGACAAGCCGATCGGGTTCGCCACCGGCACCACGATGACCTCGCCCACGACCCGGCCCGCGTCGGCCTCGGCCTGCAATCGCCCGATCAGGTGATGCGCCACGAGCATCCCCGGCGGCTCGTCCGCGTGCAGCCCGGCCTGCACGTACACCTTCGGCCGCGCGCCGGGCCGCCCGAACCACCGCACCGTCAGCGCCTGCGCCGTCCCCGGCGCCGTGCCGCCAATCGGCAGCGCCTCGACCGTCAAGCGACGGCGCGCAGGTCGAGCGTGCGCGGGTGCTCCGGGGACACGCTGACCAGCGGTTCCTCCATCGGGCCCGGCGTGTGCCCGATGGGCAGGAACCGGGCGCGGAGCCGCGCCTCCGCCTCGTTGGCGTTGACCGGGAAGGTGTCGTAGCTGCGCCCCCCGGGGTGGGCGACGTGGTGCGACATGCCGCCGAGCGAGCGCCCGGTCCAGCGGTCATACACGTCGAACACCAGCGGCACCTGCGCGGAGATGTTCGGGTGCAGCGCCGCCGCCGGGTCCCAGGCCTTGAACCGCACGCCGCCCACGAACTCGCCTTCCGTGCCGGTCGGGCTGAGCGGCACCGCGGCGCCGTTGCAGGCCAGCACGAACCGCTCCGGCTCCCAGCCCGTGACCCGCGCCTGCACCCGCTCCACGGAGCTGTCGACGTAGCGCACCGTGCCGCCGACGCCCGCGGTCTCCCCCAGCGCGTGCCAGGGTTCCAGCGCGTGGCGCAGCTCGACGGTCGCGCCATGCACCGCCACCTCGCCGATCACGGGGAAACGGAACTCGAAGTGCGGGCGATACCAGGCGGGATCGAGCTTGGTGCCGTAGGAGGACAGCTCCTCGACGGCGTCCAGCAGGTCCTGCCAAACGAAGTGCGGCAGCAGGAAGTCGTCGTGCACCCGGGTGCCCCAGCGCACCAGCCGCCGCTCGTATGGGAAGCGCCAGAACGCGGCGACGGCGGCGCGCATCAGCAGCATCTGCGCCACCGACATGCGGGCATGCGGCGGCATCTCGAAGGCGCGGAACTCGACGAGGCCGAGGCGGCCCGAGGAGCTGTCAGGGGAGTATAGCTTGTCGATGCAGAACTCGGTCCGGTGGGTGTTGCCGGTCATGTCGGTCAGGATGTTGCGCAGCATCCGGTCCACCTGCCAGGGCTGCGGCTCGTGGCCCGGACGGATATAGCGGAAGGCGACCTCCAGCTCGCGCAGCGCGTCCTGCCGGGCCTCGTCGATGCGGGGGTGCTGGCTCATCGGGCCGATGAACAGGCCGCTGAACAGGTAGGACAGGCTCGGGTGGTTGTGCCAGAAGCCGAGCAGCGACTTCAGCAGGTCCGGACGGCGCAGGAACGGGCTGTCCTCCGGCGTCATCGCGCCCATGACGACGTGGTTGCCGCCGCCGGTGCCGACGTGGCGGCCGTCCACCATGAACTTCTCGGCGGTCAGGCCGACATGACGCGCCTGCTCGTAAAGCTGCTCGGTGCGCGTCACCAGCTCGTCCCAGCTTCGCGCCGGGTGGATGTTGACCTCCATGACGCCGGGGTCGGGGGTGACGGAGAAGGTCAGCAGCCGGCGGTCGTAGGACGGCTTGTAGCCTTCCAGCACCACCGGGCGGCCCAGGTCGGCAGCGGTGGCCTCGATGGCGGCGACCAGCGCCAGCCAGTCCTCGGCCGCGGGCAGCGGCGGCAGGTAAAGGTAAAGCAGCCCGCCGCGCGCCTGCGCCGTCATGGCGACGCGGATGCCGCGCCCGGGGCGGCCGTCGCCGGTGGCGGCCAGCATCGCCTCCCGGGTCGGCAACGGCCCCTGCGCCTCGAACGGGTCCGGCTCCGGCTCGTCCTCGATCTCCGAGGGATCGACCCAGGGCAGGCTGTTCAGCGGCAGCCGGACGCCGGCGGAGGCGTCGCCCGGCACCAGGAACAGCTTGCCTTCCCGCAGCACCCAGCGCTCCGTCGTCCAGTGCCGCGCCCCGCGACGCCCGGCCCGGCGCAGCGGCAGCACGCTGCCGACCGGCTGGTCCAGTCCCTGGTTGAACACCCGGATGATGCGGGCGCGCTCCAGGGGGTCGCGGGACTCCGCCGCTTCCGCCACGATGTTGGCGGGCATGCGGGCCTCGCGCATCAGGAAATACGGCTGGTCCTCGTAGGCGCGCAGCACGGCCTTAGGATCGACGCGCAGGCGCCGGGCCATGCTCAGTGCGAACTCATGCGCCGTGTCGGCGTCCGCGTCGCCGGCCGCGGTGTCGGGGTCCGCAAGCAGCGCGCGGTCAGACCACACGTCCTCGCCGTCCTGCCGCCAGGTCACGTTCAGCGCCCAGCGCGGCACCTGCTCGCCGGGGTAGTGCTTGCCGATGCCGTACTGCACCGCGGCGCCTGGCGCCCAAAGCGGCAGCAGGCGCTGCAAGAGCCGCCCGGCCTCCCGCCGCTTGGTGGGACCCAGCGCATCGACGGTCCACTCCTTGCCCTCCGCATCATCGACGGAGACGAAGGTCGGCTCGCCCCCCATGGTCAGGCGCAGGTCCTCGGCGGTCAGCGTGCGGTCCACCTCGGCGCCGGCGGCCCGGATCGCCTGCCACTGCGCGTCCGTGTAGGGCCGGGTCACGCGCGGCACCTCGTTGACGCGGGTGACTTTCATCTCGACGTCGAACACCGTTTCCGCCGGCTCCATCAGGCCGGAGATCGGCGCGGCCGAGGTCGGGTCGGGGCTGGCAGCGAGCGGGATGTGTCCCTCGCCGGCCATCAGCCCGGAGGTCGCGTCGAGGCCGATCCAGCCGGCGCCGGGCAGGTACGCCTCCGCCCAGGCGTGCAGGTCGGTGAAGTCGGCAGTCGGCCCCTCCGGCCCGGTCAGCGGCTTGATGTCGGGCGCGAGCTGGATCAGGTAGCCGGACACGAAGCGGGCGGCGTAGCCCAGGTGGCGCAGCGCGCGCACCAAGAGCCAAGCGGAGTCCCGGCAGGACCCTTGGGCCTCCGTCAGCGTGCGCTCCGGGTCCCACACGCCCGGTTCCATGCGGACGATGTAGCCCACGCGGTCCCGCACCCGGCGGTTCAGGTCCACCAGCATGTCGATGGTCCGGCGCGGGTTGCGCGGCACATCGGCGATCAGTGCCGACAGCAGCGGGCCGACCGGGTCCAGTCTGCGGAACGGCGCCAGCTCCTGCTCCAGCACCGGGTCGTAGCTGAACGGCCACTCCTCCGCCTCCGGTTCCAGGAAGAAGCCGAACGGGTTGATGGTAGCCATGTCGGCGATGAGGTCCACCGTGACCTCGAAGTGCGTCACCGGCTCGGGGAACACCACGCGGGCCAGGAAATTGCCCTGCGGGTCCTGCTGCCAGTTGACGAAATGCGGCTCCGGCTTGACCGTCAGCGAGTACGACAGGATCGGCGTCCGGGTCTGCGGCGCCGGGCGCAGCCGGATGGTCTGCGGGCCGAGCTTCACTGCACGGTCATAGCGGTAGCTGGTCCGGTGCATCAGGGCGGCGTGGATGCTCATGCGGGATCGGCCATGGCGGGGTGCTGGTCTGGTTGCATCGCAATACCATCGCCGGGCCGATGCAGGGGCGCAAGGCCCGAGGGGGCGCCCGGCGGTCTGGCTCCCTGGGCCGTTACGGCTGCGTCGCCATGCCGCCCGGCATGGCGGGCGGTAGGCCCAGCCGCCCCAGGCCGGGCAGCTTGATCCCCGGGCGCCGGATGTCCAGCCCGGCAACCGCGCCCAGGATGTTGACCTCGATGCCCTCCACCCACCCAACCGTCAGCCCGGCGTAGCCGCCCAAACTCAGCCGCAGCCCAGTGCCGGACGGGGTAGGGCGCAGCCAGCGCCCGTCATAAGGGTAGTCCTTGCCAATCGCGGTGGGGGGCAGGACCGCCTGAATCCCCGGCACCGCATCCAGCACGGCGGCGACGAAGGTGTTGGAGTTCGGACCCGGCCAGGCGCGGTAGTCGCCTTGGTTGCGGTAGGCGTAGGCCGCGATCGCCGCCTGCATGGGCGGGATCAGCGCCGCCGCGTCGTCCCCGTCCGCCGCGAACACCAGCAGCGGCATGCGGCCGAACCAGCGCCCGTCCGCCGCGAACCCGTTCACCCGGATCGGGTCGCCCCAGGCGGTGTAGTCGTAGCGGGTGTAGGCGGTGTCGCCCTCCGGCTTGAACACGATCCAGCAATGCGTGGCGAAGATGCCGCGCCACCGCACCGTCTGCGCGGCGAACACCCGCACCGCCGCGGGTCGCCCGGGCGTCGCGGGCAGCAGGCCGGCGCTGGAGCGGTCCGCAGTCCGCCATTCCCCGCCGGAGCCGTCCCAATAGTAGCGGAACGCAGAGACGCCCAGCGGCACGAGGAACAACAGGGCAAACAGGAGAAGCGAGGTCTTCAGGATGGCAGGCACGCCTGCGAAATGCGGTGCCCGTGTGGAATGTGCAACCCGTCCCAGCAATCGTTAACCACGTCGTTGCAAAACTATTGCGTTAATGACACGATCCCGCCTGCCACCCGGCGCGAAGCCGCGCCGAGAAGGGGGAAGGAGCCGTCCTTGCGCGTCCTGTTCCTGCACCAGAACGCGCCGGGCCAGTTCCGCCACCTGGCCCCGCACCTGGCCGAAGACCCGGCCATGGAGGTGGCGTTCCTCGGCGAGCGCCGCGTTGCCGCGCCTGGGCGGGTCCGCTGGCTGCGTTACCCCGCGCCCGAGCCGCCGGGTGCGGCGACCCACCATTACCTGCACCGCATGGAAGGCAACGTGCGGCGGGCGCAGGCCGTGGCGCGGGCCTGCCTCGACCTCCGCGAGGAGGGCTTCATCCCGGACGTGGTGGTGGCGCATGCCGGCTGGGGGGAGACGATGTTCCTCCGCGACGTGCTGCCGCGGGCCGCCATCCTCTCCTATTGCGAGATGTTCTACCGCAGCGAGGGGCAGGACACCGGCTTCATCCCGGAAACGGCGCTGGACCTCGACGGGCGCTGCCGGCTGCGGGTGTGGAACGCGGACCTGCTGACCGCGCTGGACCTGATGGACCGCGGCATCGCGCCGACCGCGTGGCAGCGGGCGCAGCACCCGGCCGCCTACCAGTCGCGCATCGCCGTCGTGCATGACGGGATCGATACGACGGAGGTCGCGCCGGACCCGCACGCCCGGTTCACCCTGCCGGACGGGCGGGTGCTGGCGGGGGGGGGGGGGGGGGGGGGGGGGGGGGGGGGGGGGGGGGCCGGCCCCGGGGGGGGGGGGGGGGGGGGGAGGTGGGAGACCGC
>CAXUJE010000109.1:4230-7508 GCA_964251035.1 uncultured Acetobacteraceae bacterium | reverse complement strand
GAACCGCGGGCGGGCGCGCGGGCCCCGCCCGCCGGGTGCACCGGGCGGGCGGGGGGGGGGGTGGGGGGGGGCGACGCGGGCGTGACCTGCGTCGCCCGCCACCTGGAGCCGGTGCGCGGCTTCACCGTCCTGATGCGCGCCTTGCCTGCCTTGCTGCGCCGCCGGCCCGGCGCGCAGGTGGTCATCTGCGGGGAGGACGGCGTGAGCTACGGCCGGCCGCCGGCGGACGGCGGAAGCTGGCGCGCGGCGATGCTGCGGGAGGTGGGGGTCGATCCGGCCCGCGTCCACTTCACCGGCCGCCTCGCCCGGCGGGAGTACCTGGCGCTGCTGCAGGTCTCCGCGCTGCATCTTTACCTCACGGTGCCCTTCGTCCTGTCGTGGTCTTGCGTCGAGGCGCTGGCCGCCGGGTGCCTGCTGCTCGGCTCGGACGTGGCGCCGGTGCGGGAGGTGCTGCGGGACGGGGTGAACGGCTTCCTGGCCGATGGGCGCGACCCGGAGGCGGTGGCAAGCCGGGCCGCGGACCTGCTGGCCCACCGCGCGTCGCTCCGTCCGGTGCGGGACCGCGCCCGCGCCGTGGCGGTGCGGCACTTCGACCTGCGCGGCTGCCTCCAGCCGCAGTCGCGCCTCATCCAGGAGATTGCGCCATGAGGCTGTTCACCGTGATCGCGGCGTTGCTGCTGGCCGGCGCCGCGCAGGCGCAGCCGGCCCCAGCCTTGCGGCGGGAGGTGACGGGGCCGCCGGTGTCCGCGGTGCCGGGCGCGCGGCCCGGGTGCGACGCGCTTGACATCCCCGACGCCCCGGCCCGCGCCGTCCGCCTCGCGACGGGCGAGGTGCAGCTTTATGCGACGCACTTCGTCAACCGGGTCGACAGCGGGGCGGACCTGCTGCACCTCGGGCACCGCTGTCCGGTGGTGATGCAGGGTGCGAAGAATGACGACCCCGCCGCCTTCAACGACCGCGCCTGGATCGCCAGCCCGTGGACCCCGGATGGGCGCACGGTCTGGGCCGTGGTGCACAACGAGTTCCAAGGCAATCACCGCCCTGCGCTGTGCCCCAGCCGGCGCTACATGGATTGCTGGTACAACGCCCTCACGGCGGCGGTGTCCCGCGACGGCGGCCACACGTTCGGGCGCGTGCCGGGCCGGGCGCTGGTGGCAGCGCTGCCGTACCGCTACGACCAGCTCGAACGCGGCCACCACGGCTACTTCAACCCGAGCAACATCGTGACCCTGGCGGGCGCGCAGTACATGTTCGCCTACGCGACGGAGGCCCAGGCGCAACGGGAAGGGAACTGCCTGCTGCGCACCACGGCGCTCGGCTCGCCGGAGGCCTGGCGCGGCTGGGACGGGTCGGCGTTCGGGGTCGCCTTCGCCGACCCCTACGCGCAGCCGCCGGTGCAGCCGGAGGCGCATGTCTGCGCGCCGGTCGGACAAGGCGGCCTGCGCTGGCCCGTCACCAGCCTCGTGCGCCACCAGCAAAGCGGCCTGTTCATCGCGCTGATGCAGGACGGGGCGAGGGGCGGCGGCGTGCACTACGCCACAAGCCCGGACCTGCTGCACTGGTCCGGCCCGGCCCTGCTGCTGCCGGCGATCGGGCTGGGCGCGTGGAACTGCGCCGATCCCGCGCCGATCGCCTACCCATCGCTGCTCGACCCGGCATCGGCGGACCGCAACTTCGAAACGGTCGGCCCGGCGCCCGTGCTGTTCGCGACGCGGTTCAACGTGAAGGACTGCCGGGCGGACGCCGACCGGGAACTCGTCCGCTGGAGCGTGCGCATCGCAGCACTCTAATACCGACGGCCATAAAGGATGACCGTTGGTATGAGGCTGATTCGGCGCGTGGCCCAGCCGCAAACGCTGCGCGTTTCGGCGACCCCACCAACCCCACGCGCGATACCACCGTCCCGGAACGGTGGAAGGGTCATCGTCCCGTGCCGCTGGTATAAGCCCCGCTTCCCTCCAGAAGCGGCTGGTGCGGTCCTGGAGGGCCGTGCCGCTCTGTTGCATCGCACAAATCCAGCGTTGTTCCCGCGTCAATGTGTCCCACGCTTGAGGAGGTCCAGTGACAGGAACGCTATTTGGCCGTGCATTTTGGCCAACTAGGGTCAATTGTTAATCAATTGGAAAAATCAACCCAAAGTGGAATTGACGAATTCGTGAGAAACCATGTAGCCTATGTAGGTCGGACGTTCGCAGCAGTCCCGGCGCAGTCCGAAAACAGGAGATCGAGATGGCGACGATACCCGGTGGCAGTTTCATTGTAGATACGACAAACCACGCCATGCTGACCGGCACTGCCGGTGACGACCAGTTCTTCATGTCCCATAGCTTTGATACCGCAAGCGGCGGCAATGGCGACGATTTCTTCAATCTGCTTGGCAACCATAACTCGGTTGATGGTGGATCGGGGCAGGACACCATCTTCGACGGCGGGCATGACAACAGCCTGAGCGGCGGCGCCGGAAACGACTTCATCGCAACCTACGGCGCGGGCCATGACACCCTGCTCGGCGGCGCCGGCAACGACACGTTGATCGCGGGCGGCAGCCACAACTTCCTCAACGGCGGCACCGGCAACGACTACCTGCAGGGCGGAACCGGCCATGACACGCTGGTCGGCGGCGACGGCCAGGACACTCTGCACGCCGGCAGCGGCGACGAGTCGATGGTCGGCGGCTCCGGCCACACGACCATGCTGGCGGGCGCGGGCAACGACACCATGGTCGGCGGCTCCGGCCACGACACGTTCGTGTTCAACAGCAACGGCGGCCAGAACGTGGTGATGGGTTTCAACCACGGCGACATGCTGCAGATCCAGCAGAACATCAACGGCCTGTCGATCAGCTCCGCGGCCGACGTCGCGGCGCACGTGCAGGATCATGGCGGCAACGCCGTCATCACCCTGGGCAACGAGACGATCACCCTGGTCGGCGTGAAGGCCGAGGACATCCACCACAACCCGTCGGGCTACTTCACGGTCCACTGAGTCTCTGGCCACTGAACTCTCTGACCAGTGGCCATCCGGCCACTGACGGTCCGGGGCCGCGCCGCCAGGCGGCCCCGGCATCCTCCTGCCCGCCAGCCCAGGGACCCCGACGATGCTGCTTCGCGACCTGACGCACGACATCCTCCCGCCGCGGACGGCCTTGCTCTCGGACGACGTGGTGCTGATGGCCGTGCCGCACGGGCCGGGCGGCGCGGCCGCCGCGCCGCCCGGCGTGACGCCGCCCTACGGCACCGTTGCCGTCCACGGCGCGGCCGGGCCGTTCCGCCTCGCCG
>CAXUJE010000109.1:2572-4220 GCA_964251035.1 uncultured Acetobacteraceae bacterium | reverse complement strand
ACGCAGGAGGCTCCGGAGATCGGCACCGACACGCTCGACCTGGCCGACGAGCTGGACCCGGCCTCCTGCCGGCGGCTGCTCGGCTTCCTGCTGGGCTTCTGCCGCACCGCGTTCGGCCTGGCGGCGGATGCCGGGTTCGCCGACGCCTGCATCCGGCTCGCGCGCCTTTGCGCCCGGGATGCCGGGTCCGCCGAGCCGCTCGCCCACGCCACCCCGGCCTGGATGGTGCTCGGCGGGGTACAGGCGCCGCGTGACGCCGCGCTGTACGTGCTGGGCGCGGACCGGGTGCGGCACAGCGGCGCGCCGGCGATGGGCGGCCATCCCGGGGCCAACCCGTCCGGCTTCCAGCTCATCGAGCCGGTCCGTCAGGGCGACCTGCTGCTCGCGCTGTGCGATCAGCCGCTGCTGTGGACGGTGGGAGGCGCGGCCACGGGGCTGCCGGACGTTCTGCGCGGCGCGGCACGCGGACCGGCCGCCACGCTGCGCGCCGCCTGCCTGCGTGCCTTCGCGCCCGCGGGCGGGGTCGCGGCGGCACTGCTGCGGGAAGCGCAGATGCTGGCGCCCTCCGCCCCGCGCCGCCATGACGCCCCGGCTCGGCCCCTGGGCGCGGCCCTCGAACTTGCCTTGCCGGACGGGGCGGGCGGCCTGTTCCTGCGCGGCTGGCTGCGCGACCCCATGCAGTTGGTCTCCGGCGCCGAGCTCCGTACGCCGGCCGGCGCCGCCCACGTCGGGCTGGGCCTGCTCCACCGCTTCCGCCGCCCCGATGTCGCGAGCCACTACGCGAAGTCCGCCTTTCCGGTCCAGGAACAGCCCACGGGCTTCGTGGCCCACGTCGCCGACCCGGCGGCCGGGACGTGCGCGCAGCCCACCCTGGCGCTGCGCCTGCGCTCGGGCAACCTCGTGGAGGTGACGGCGCCGCTCCGCCAGATGCCGCCGGCCGCGGCGCGGGACGCCGTGCTGTCTTCCGTGCCGCCCGATGCGGTCACGCCGGGGATGCTCGACGCCTGCCTGGCCCCGGCCGCAGCCGCCCTGCACCGGGAGGCCCTGGCCGTGCGCGGCGCCGTGGACGCGGTGCAGATCGGCGCCCGGGTGCGGCAGCCGACGGTCTCGATCCTGGTCCCGCTGTATCGCAACCTCGATTTCCTGCGCTTCCAAGTGGCGGCGCTGGCCGCGGACCCGGAGTGCCGCCGGGCGGAGCTGATCTACGTGCTGGACAGCCCGGAGCAGCGGGCGGAACTTGAGTTCCTGCTGCGCGGCCTGCACAGCCTGCATGCCCTCTCGTTCACGATGGCGGTGATGCCGGGCAACCGGGGGTTCGCCGCCGCCAGCAACGCCGCGGCGGCGCTGGCCCGCGCGCCGCTGCTGCTGCTGCTGAACTCGGACGTGGTGCCGGCGCGTCCGGGCTGGCTCGCCGCAATGCGCGGCGCGCTGTCGGTGTCCGGGATCGGGGCGGCCGGGCCGAAGCTGCTGTTCGACGACGGATCCATCCAGCACGCCGGCCTGTTCTTCGAGCGCGACGCGGACGGCATGTGGTTCAACGCGCACTATCACAAGGGGATGCCGCGCGGCTGGCCCGCCGCCCAGCGCCGCCGCCGGGTCCCGGGCGTCACCCGCGCCGCCCACTAGGTCCCAGCCCCCCCCTTCGCGG
>CAXUJE010000109.1:0-2562 GCA_964251035.1 uncultured Acetobacteraceae bacterium | reverse complement strand
GCGGCGGCGGGGGCCGGGGGGTCCCGGGCGCCGCCGTGGTGTGCCGCGGCCGGGTGTGCGTGGCGGGGGGCGGCCTGTCCGAGGACTACATCATCGGCGATTTCGAGGACTCCGACCTGTGCCTGCGGCTGCAGGCGGCCGGGGCCGGCATCGCCTACGTGCCGGAGGCGGAGCTGTACCACTTCGAGCGCCGTTCGATCCAACTGCACAAGGGCTATGCGGAAACGCTGGTGTCGCTGTACAACCGCCGGCTGCACCACCGCCGCTGGGACCACGACATCGCGGCGCTGATGGCCCGGCGCGCGCACCGGGCCGCGGCATGACCGACATCGCGATGCTGCGCCGCCACCTGGCCGCCAACCGCTTCATGCCGGTGCCGCCGCCGGAGCTGATGTTCTGCGGCGACGGCGACTTCCGCGCCATCGGGGCGGAGTTCCTGGAGCGGCTGGTGCGCGACGCCGGGCTGGCGCCGGGCCACCGCGTGCTGGACATCGGCTGCGGCATCGGCCGCCTGGCGCTGCCGCTGACGCAGTACTTGGACGAGAGCGGCAGCTATGACGGGGTGGACCCGGTGGCAGCGGGCGTCGCGTGGTGCGCCGACGCCATCACCGCGCACTATCCCCGCGTGCGCTTCCAGCACTTGGACCTGCACCACCCGCTGTACAACCCGCAGGGCTTGCTGCCGACCGTGGGCACGCGGCTGCCGTTCGCGGATGCGTCGTTCGACCGGGTATGCCTGATTTCGGTCTTCACGCACCTCGATTTGCCGGAGGTGCTGCACTATGCCGGCGAGGTGGCGCGGCTGCTGGCGCCCGGCGGCTGTTGCTTGGCCACGGTGTTCCAGATGAACCCGCCCGCCCGGGCGGCGCTCGCGGCAGGGCAGGGCCGCCTCGCGTTCGACGCCGCCGCGGACGGCCCGGTGTATCAGGCCGACCCCGACGCCCCGCTCGCCGCCGTCGCCTTCGACGAGGACACGTTCCTCGAAAAATTCCTGCGCCACGGCCTGCGCCGCCGCAACCCCGCCCAGTACGGAAGCTGGAGCGGGCGCGAGGGGCCGAGCTTCCAGGACATCTGCATCTTCGAGAAGGAGTGACGGCGTTGCGCATCCTGTTCCTGCTGCACGCCCACCCCGACCTGCAGGCGGGCGGCACCGAGATCTTCGCCCGCGACCTGTTCCGCACGCTGCGCCGCGACGCCGGGTTCGACGGGCTGTTCCTGGCCGGCACCGCGGCGCATCAGCGCCCGCAAAGCCCCGGCACCCCGTTCCAGGCGGTGGGCGACCAGCCCGACGAGCTGCTGATGTGGAGCGGCCGGTTCGACCCGTTCCACATGTCCCAGCTCGACCTGCACGGCGTTTCCATGCCGCTCGCCGCCCTGCTGCGCGAGCTGCAGCCGGATGTGGTGCACATCCACCACCTGATGACGGTGGGGGTCGAGATGGTGGGCGTGGTGCGCCGCGTGCTGCCGGGCGTGCCGGTAGTGATGACGCTGCACGATTATTACGCTTTGTGCGCGAACGACGGGCAGATGGTCACGACCGCGGGCGCGCTGTGCCACGCCGCCACGCCCGATGCCTGCCGCCGCTGCTTTCCCGACCGCAGCCTGACCGACTTCCGCTTGCGGGAGCTGCACATCGGCGGGGCACTCGCCCAGGTGGACCACTTCATCGCGCCGAGCCGCTTCCTCCGCGACCGCTACGTGGCCTGGGGGCTGGAGGCCTCGCGCGTCTCCGTGCTGCCCAACGGCCTGCCCGCCACCCCTCCGGTTCCGGCCCGGGACGCGGCCCGGCGCGACCGCTTCGCCTTTTTCGGCCACATCAACCGGTTCAAGGGCGCGACCGTGGCGCTCGACGCCTCCGCCCGGCTGTCGCGGGACGGCGTCGCGCACCGGCTGACGCTGCACGGCGACACGGAGCATCAGGCGCCGGACACGCTGGCCCGGTTCGAGCGTGCCCGGGAGGCGGCGCCGGACGCGCGCTATTCCGGCGCCTACCGCCGGGCCGACATGCCGCGGCTGATCGGCGACGCCGATTGGGTCGTGTTCCCGTCGGAATGGTGGGAGAACGCGCCGCTGGTGATCAACGAGGCCCTGCAGCACCGTCGCCCGGTGATCTGCAGCGCCCTCGGCGGCGCCATGGAGCTGGTGCGGGACGGCGTGAACGGCCTGCACTTCCCGGTCGGCGACGCGGCCGGATTGGCCGCGGCGATGCGCCGCGCCGTCGAGGAGCAGGGCCTGTGGGAGCACCTGGTGGGCGGCATCGCGCCTCCGGTCGGGATCGGCGAGTCCGCCGCCCGGCACCGCGCCCTGTATGACGAACTCGCCCTCGCGGCGCCGCGGCGGGCGGCATGACGGTCGCCGCTCCGATCCTCGCGGGCCACGCCGCCCG
Organism: uncultured Acetobacteraceae bacterium; assembly: GCA_964251035.1. Lineage (GTDB taxonomy): Bacteria > Pseudomonadota > Alphaproteobacteria > Acetobacterales > Acetobacteraceae > CAHJXG01. The sequence goes on along the minus strand of CAXUJE010000109.1, from coordinate 176 downwards.
GACCCGCGCCGAGCCTGATGCGGCCCTGACCGTGCTCGCAGTATGGCGCGTGCAGCCCGGCGCGCTCATGCTGCTGGGCCGCGCGCCGGGCGCGGTCCCGGCGTCGGGGGCGGTGCAGCTCGCGCCGGGGTCGCGCGGCGCGTTCCGCGGCCTGTCCTGGCCGGCGGCCCGGGAGG
>CAXUJE010000108.1:0-14558 GCA_964251035.1 uncultured Acetobacteraceae bacterium | reverse complement strand
CTAGGCGGCACGGGCGCCCTCGTTCCGGCAGGCCAGGCGTCCGCAATCGGGGTGGCTGCACTCGCGTCCGGTTGGCGCAACCTGCCGTTGCGAGCGATCAGGAAAGGGGCATCGGCATGAAGAACGCTCAAGGGGCGACCACCCGCGTGCTGGGCGGGTTCGGGTTCTGGCGCGGCGGGTTCCGGCGCGTGGGCCTGTTCAACGTCGGCGTCTCCTTCGTGCTGATGGTGCTGGCGCTGGGCCACGTCTGGCTGGCGCACCACCTGCCCGAGCCGGCCTACCGCTTCACCGACAGCCACGCCAACCTGGTGGAGGCCACGCCGCTGAACCGGCCGGTGATGTCGGACGCGGACCTGATGGACTTCGCGGTGCGCGCCATCCTGGCCGTCTACAACGTCAACTACGTGCGCGGCCGCGAAGCCCTGCCGCGCGAGGCCCGGCCGTACTTCACCGCCAGCGGCTGGCAAAGCGTGGAGGCGGCGGTGGAAGCGAAGCACGCCCTGGACGAGATCGAGGCGCGCTCGATCTCCATGTCCGCCATCCCGCTGCAAGGCGTCGCGATCAGGAAGTGGGCGGAGGTGCGCGACCACCTGACCTGGAGCGTGCAGATCCCGATCCGGGTGTCCTACGCGAACACCAACGATGGCGTGCCTGTGGACCTGATGATCACCGCCACCGTGATGCGGGTGCCGACCGCGCTCTACCCGAAAGGCATCGCGATCGACAGCTTCGTCGCCGAGCCGCCGAGATGAGCGCCGGGAGGACACCGATGCGGCCCGCCCCCCTGCTCGCCGTGGCACTGGGCCTGGCGGCCGCTTCGCCCGTCGCGCACGGCCAACCCGCGCCTGTGAGCGACGGGATCGACCCGAACGCGAAGGCGGCGGCCGCCTCCATCCCGTTCATCCCGGACGCCCTGGTCGAGGAGCTGACGCGGCGCCTGGACAGCCAGCGCCGGGCCAGCGAGCGGGCGACTAACCCGGTGCTGGCAGCCCCGGTGAACCGCTCGATCAACCTGAGCCTCGGCCCCGGCGACGCCACGCCGGTGGTGCAGGCCGTGATGGGCTACACGACCACCATCGCCTTCCTGGACTCCACCGGGCAGCCCTGGCCGATCCACTGGGACGAGAGTTCCAACCCCTCGGTCCCGGTCCCGGCGCCCCAGGGCGGCGTCACCAACGCATCGGCCGGCGTGGGCGTCGCCCCGGCCGTGTCGTTCGCCACCGGCTTCGACGTTTCCGTGCCCGTGAAGGGTGGCAACATGCTCACCGTCACCACGCGCTCGCCAGGGCCGCGCGGCAGCATCGCCGTGATCCTGGAAGGCGCAAGCGCGCCGTTGTCCTTCATGCTGATGGGCAACGGCCACCAGTTCGACAGCCGGCTGGCGGTGATGGTCGCAGGCCGTGGCCCGAACGCCAAGGCTGCGGCGTCCGGCGTCGGCTTCGGCCGTCCGGCCGGTCCCGTGACGGGTGCGGCGCAGCTCACCTCCATGCTGGACGGGGTGGCGCCGGCGCAGGCCGTGCCGCTCGGCGTGTCCGGCATGTCGCCCGACGACATCCGGGCCTGGCGCCTGGGCGACCGGATCTACCTGCGCACCCGGGCGAGGGTTGTCTCGCCCCAGCCGGTCGCGACCGAGAAGGGCATGGACGGGGTGGCGATCTACGAGATCCCGGCGGTGCCGAGCGTGCTTGTCACTTCCGGCGGCCAGCTCGCCTCGATCCATCTGCAGGAGCGCTGATCCCATGGCCGCATTCTCGGGCCGCTTGCCCAGCCTCCGCCTGCCACGCTTGGCCGTGGCCGGCAGCGCCCGCGTGCGCGCCGCCCTGGGCATGATGGTGGTGCTCGTGCTGCTGCTCGCCGTCTATTGGCTTGCCCAGCGCCCGACGTCGCCGGCCTCGACGGTCACGCGCACGCCGGCGCTCGATCCGAAACCCGGCGACGCCAACAACAGTGACTACCTGCGCGGCCTCGCCATCGACAAGGCGCACCGCGACGCCGAGGCGGCCCGGGCGACGGGGCAGACCACGACCCCGGACATGCGCGCCGCGGAGTCGCAGCCGAACGTCCAGCCGCCGCCGGCGGTGAAGCCGCAAGACCAACCCAAAACCTCGACCGCTCCCGCGACCACGGCAGCTGCCAACACGACGCAGCAAGGGGGGCAGACGGGACGCACGGATGGCAAAGACCCTGACAAGGAGGCGCGGGATGCCTACCGCGCCGCGATGCTGGCGCTGATGGCGAGCTGGGGATCGAAGGCGTCGGCAAGCCACGTCGAGATCACCCCCGAGGAGATGGCCAAGCACGCGGAGCAGAAGCAGCAGGCGGCGCAGGCCCGCGCCGATGCCGAACGGGCCGTGGCCGGTAATGCCGGCAACGCCGAAGGCGCCGCGGCGGGCCGGCCCAAGCACGTCGTGATGCCGGCGCTGCGCTGGGTGACGGGACGGACGGTGATCGCGACCAACTCGGACAGCGGCGGCCCAGTGGTGGCGGAGATCACCTCCGGCCCGCTCGCGGGCGACCGGGTGAAAGGCACGGCGCAGAAGCACGAGGACCGGCTCACGGTCACGATGAACGAGCTGACCCTGCAGGACGGACGCACGGTGCCGGTCAACGCCATGCTGATGGCGCCGGACAGCAAGGAAACCGCGGTCGCGTCCAGCGTGGACCACCACTATGTCCCGCGCATCGTGCTGCCCACGCTGGCGGCGGGCATCCAAGGCCTCGGCCAGGCGCTCGCCCTTTCCGGCTCCAGCGTGTTCTCCGGGCCGTATGGGGCATCGCAGAACTACAACACCTTCAACGGCGGGCAGCTCGCCGGCATCGCGGCCGGCACCGCGGCGGCGCAGGCCAACCAGGTGCTGCAGCAGCAGACGCCCAAGCAGTCCACCGTCAACCTCGCGGCCGAGGTGGATGTGGGCATCATGTTCCTGGCCCCGGTCGAGGACGGGCCGTAGGCCGCAGGCGCGACGACGGTTCGCACTCGCGTCCGCCCGGGGAAGGATCACCCCGAACAGCACTGGGCGACGCCATCATGACCACTCTCGTGCATCCCACCCCGCCTTCGGCTGCGACCGGGGCCAGGCCCTTTCCGCCCATCGACCTGCCGGGCGGGCCAGCGCCGCAGCCGGCCCTGGCCGCGGCCGAGCCGGCACCCGGCAAGACGCCCTGGCTCACCTGGCTGCTGGCGGGCACGGCGGTTGCCGGCGTGCTGGGCATGATGGGTTTTGGCGTCGTCACGGTCCTGCTCCGCTCCGGCCATCCAGCGCAGCCTCCGGGCGATTGGGTGAGCGTGCCGCAGGCCGTATCGCCGCAACAGCCGCCCGGCCAGCCATCCCAGTCCGCCCCGGCCCCGCCGCCGTCCTCCAACGCGCCGGCTGCGGCAGGCACGATGCCGCCGCAGGCTCCAGCCGCCGCCGCTTCGGCTTCCGTGCCCGCGCCCACGCCCACGCCCAGAAGCAGCGCCGAGGACCTGCGCGCCCTCAAGCAATCAGGGCCGTATGCGCCGCCTGCACCGCCTCGGTCGGTGCCCGCGCCCGCGCCCGCCGCAGCGGTCGCGACGCCCACGCCGCAGGAGCCGGCGGCCAATCCGTCCGCCGTGGGGCAGCCGGAGGCCCAGGCTGCTTCCAAGGCACCGCCAGGGGCCGACCAGGCCAGCCTTGCCGGCACGCCCACCCCGGACCCCGCGGACGCACCGGCGCCGCAGGCCCTGATCAACATGGTGGCCGCCCTCGCAGACGACATCGCCCAGGAGCGCAGAAGCGACGCCGACATGCGCCAGCAGATCGCCAGCCTGCTGCGCGACACCGACCAAAGGCTGTCGGACTTCGACCGCCGCCTGTCGGTCGTGGAAGCCAAGCCGATTCCCGCCCTGGCCAGAGCCGCCTCCCGGCGGGCGGGCGCCGGGAACCAGTGCGGCCCGCGCCCCGGCGGGTGCCCCCCCCCCCCCCCCCGCGGGCGCCCCCCGCCGCCGGGCGGGCGGCGGGGGAAACCCTGCCCGCCAGCCCCCCGCCGGGGCCCGCGCCGCCCCCCCCCGGCGGGCGGCCCTACGAGATCCGCGCCGCCTCGCCCGGCGTCGCCGTGCTGGGCACGCTCGACGGCACGCCGGCGGTGGTCGAGATCGTGGTGGGCGATCAGGTGCCGGGATACGGCCGGGTCAACGCCATCGCACAGAAGGGCCACGCCTGGGCCGTGCTGTGCGAGCACGGCACCATCGAGTAGCGCCGGGAGCCCGCGCCCATGCTGCTCTACCTCCTGAACTTCGCCATCGACGTCGCCAACGTCATCAACGCGATGGTGCCCATCTCCTGCTACCTGATGGGCTGCGCGCTGCTGATCGGCAGCATCCTCGCGCTTTTGCGCATGGGCGACAGCCCACGCTTCTCCAAGGGCCAGCACGTTGCCGCCATCGGGCTGTTCTTCCTGTCGGTCCTGCTGCTCAACTTCGACAAGCTGCTGACCGCCGCCAACCGCTCGATGGGCAGCGCCCACACCGCCTCCATCGGCGGCGGGCTGCTCGCCTACCAGACGGCGGCGCCCAACGTCATGGGGGCGGGACCGGCGGAGACCGTGGTCAACCTGGTGGGGCTGTTCGCCTTCTTCTTCTCCTCCATCGGCGCGCTGTTCGCGCTCAATGGGCTGCTGCGGCTGCGCCATGTCCGCCGGGACGGCGACCGGTATGGCCCGGCCTTCGTGCAGATGGCCGCGGGCGTCGTGCTGATGAACCTCGACGTGCTCGCGCCCGGCCTCCTGAACTACGGCGGGTAGCGGAACGTCGGCGGATGCACTCGCGTCCGCCCCGGCGATGCTTCTGGCGAGGGGATCGCCCTCGGCATCGTAAAGGAAAGCATCGTGAGCAAACCCGACATCCTGTTCCCGCCCGCCGTCGTGCCGCCGCGGCGGCTCATGCTGGCCACCGCCACGGCCTTTGCCGGCCTGACCGTCGCCGGCCGGCACGCCCTCGCCCAGGGGGCCGGCGGCACGCTGGGCACCCGCGCCACCACCTTCGCCCAGGACGCGCTGAACTGGGGTGCCGTGGCAACGTGGGTGCTCTACATGGTTGCCGCTGTTGCCGTGATCCTGGGCGTGCTCGGTGTATTGCAGCTTGGCAGGGGCAACCGGCAGGTCAGCCCGGCAGCACCGATCTGCGCCTTCCTGGCCGCCTTCATCGCGGCCGGGGCCGGCACCTGGGTGGCGATCGGCTCCAACACCCTCACCGGGTCGGCCCCGAGTATCACCGGCGCCTCCACCCAGCCGATCCAGTTCCAATAACGGCCGGCCCGCGTGCGGATGGCGGCCGCCGCACTCGCGTCCGCACCGGCGACGCAGGGGGCGGGGGGATCGCCCCCCGGCGTCGCAACGGAGGGTCTCATGAGCAAACCGTCCTCATCGGCCGTCGTGCCGCGGCAGCCGGCGCGGCTTGCGCTGGGCGTCGCCACGGCACTCGCCGGCCTTGCTCTGACCGGCACGCACGCCTTCGCGCAGGGGCTAGGGGCTGCTTTCGGAACCTGTGCGACCTCGGGGGATCTCTGCACGAGTCTGGGCCGGGTGATGACCGCCTCGCTTTGTTGGGCCGCCGTGTTCGCCGCAACCCTCGGCCTGGTCAGACTCCGGCAGTCCGGCTCCCGCCGGGTCAACCCGATGGTGCTGGCCTGCCTGCTTCTGGCCGTGTTCGTTGTCGCTGGCGCTATTGCCTGGGTGGCAGTTGCCTCTCCCATTCTGATTGCACCGGACCCCGATCTTCCTGCGGTCCGGTTCGAGTAAGCGCAATCCCATGCTGCAACGCCTTTCCTCCGGCTTGAAGGCGCACGTGTCGGGTTGGCGCCAGGGGTGCCGCAAGCCTGCCGATCCGGGGCCGGCGGTGGACCGTCCGGCGCCGCAGCGCCTCCCGCTCGCCCTTTCGGCGGACCCGTCGCGCTGGCGGCAGGACCCGCCGCGGGTGGAGGAGAGCACCGCGGCGACCGTGTTCGAGCGGGACAGGCACGCCTGCCGGTTCTGCGGCTTCCAGGCCGTCGGCCGTCAGGAGGTCGTGCGCCTCGACGACGCCCTCAGCGAAATCGCGCAGCTCCCGCGCAAATCCTTCGGATTTCGCTGCGAAACGCGCAGCGTTTGCGGCTGGTTTGCGCGGGGCCGCCCGGCCCTGGACAGCCTCGCCACCGCCTGCCCGCTTTGCCACGACTGCCGCCACCTCGGCCGCGACGGCATGGAGCAGGGCTACGCGGTGATCTGGCTGCCCGAGGCGTCGCAGGCGGTGCTGAACCACCTGGTCCGCGCCGTGCACCTGGTGCTGCACGCGCACGGCGAGCCGCCGCACATGGCCGAGCGGCCGACCAGCGACGCGCCGGCGCTGCGCAGCGCCTTCAACAGCTACCGCGCGCTGGCCGGGCGCATGGCGCAGGCCCGGTCCCGGATCGGCACCACGTCCCCGCGCGAGCTGGGGGAGGCGCTGATCGGCCTGCCGCCCGCGGCGCTCGCCAAGGGGGACGCGCTCACCAGCGGCCTGCGCCTGCTGTCGCGTGGCCGGCTCTTCCGCGACGGCGAGGACGTCTACCCGGACCTGCTCGACGCCTGGACGGCAAAGGGCGGCCCCTGCCACGGCCTGCTGCGGGCGCAGCTCCGCCGGCAGCCCCGCGACCCGCTTCCTCCGTCACTGGAGCTTCCCCCATGATCGAACGGATGCAGCGCTGGATGGCCAGCCTTGCCCTGATGCTGCGCCAGCCCATCGGCAGCTTCTGCGAGCTGGAAACGTCGGACGGCGAGGCCCTGGTCAGCGACCGCGGCGACTACCGCACCGACGTGCAGGTGCTCGGCATGCGGCGCATGCAGACCGAGGCCGAGATCATCGCCACCGCGGAGGCGCTGCGCACCGGGCTGGCGTCGCTGTTCGACCGCCCTGGCCACGGCCTGCAGGCGGTGTTCACCTGCGACCCCGAGCGCACCCGCGCCGTCATTGACCGTCAGCTGCAGGACACCCGCACCATCGCCGACGCCATCGGGCTGGCGATGGAGAGCATCTTCGCCGAGCGCGGCCACCTGTGGCCGACGCTGATGCGCTGGGAGGACACGACCTTTGTCCTGTGGAGCCGCCCGGCGGTGCTGACCCACGAGGAGCGCCGGCAGGACGCGGAGGAGCGGGCGGCGTCGCGCAAGGGTGCGCCATTCCTGCGCGACGCGCAGCACATCTGGATGGCCGGCGCCTCGCTCGCCGTCAAGCACCAGGCGTTCGTGGACCGCGTGGTGAGCGCCTTCGAGGAGCAGGGCATCAGCGTCGCCGTGCGCACGCCGCACCAGGCGTTGAAGGCGTCGCGCGAGTCGGTGTATCCCGAGACCGCCGGCTCCGCCTGGAAGGCCAAGCTGCCCGGCGACGACGTGATGCCGCGCGTGCCCGACGAGATCGTGGACAAGCCGAGCTGGCGCCGGCGGCAGGACGTGTCCGACCTGCTGTGGCCCGCGATCAAGGACCAGCTGTTCCACGAGGACGCGGAAACGCTGGACGGCCGCCACGTGCGCATCGGCGCGCACGACTGGGCGGCGACGGACATGGCGGTCGGTCCCGAGCAGCCGCGCCCGTTCGCCGAGCTGCTGCGCGACCTGCGGCGCGAGGCGATGCCGTACCGCGTCTCGCTGCAGCTGGAAGGCGGCGGGCACTCGGCGATGAAGTGGAAGGGCCTGGCCGCCACCTGCCTCGCCTGGTCGTCCGAGGACAACCGGCGCATCCGCAACGCCATCGACACCCTGACCCGGCTGCGCGAGGCGGGGGACTTCTCCGTGCGCCTGCGCGCCTCGCTGGCCACCTGGGCACCGGCCACGCCCGAGGGCAAGCGCAACCCGCTGCTGCGCCGGCGCGCGGCGGCCCTGGGCAGCGCGGTCGCGGGCTGGGGCTACTGCCAGGCCGGCACGCTGGCCGGCGATCCGCTGGAAGGGGTGATGGGCAGCGCGCTCGGCCTGTCCATGGGGTCCACGGCCCCAGCTGGCGCCGCGCCGCTGGCCGAAGCGCTGCGCATGCTGCCGTTCAACCGGCCGGGCTCGCCGTGGGAGCACGGCGCCTGCCTGTTCCGCACGCCCGAGGGCCGCCCCTACCCGTACGACCCCACGGGGCGGCTGCGCAACATGGTGTTCGACCTGTTCTCCGGCGAGCCCGGGCACGGCAAGTCCGTGCTGCTAAACTCGATCAACCTCGGCCTGATCCTCAGCACGGCCGCCCAGAGCGCGGCCGGCGCCAAGCTGCCGCTGGTGCGCGTGTCCGACATCGGCCCCTCCGGCAAGGGGCTGATCGACCTGCTGCACGCGGCCCTGCCGGCGCGGCGCCGGCACGAGGCGGCCTACATCCGCTACGAGAACCGCCCGGAGTTCTCCGTCAACCCGTTCGACACCCAGGTGGGCTGCCGGTATCCGCTGCCGCTGGAGCGGTCCTTCCTGCAGAACCTCCTGTCGCTCGGCTGCACGCCGATCGGCGAGGACGCGCCGCACGAGGGCATGGACCAGCTGATCGGCGCGGTGGTCAACGAGGTGTACCGCGTCTGCTCCGACAGCGGCGACAACAAGAGCCCAAAGCGCTACCTGCCGGGGCTGGTGCCCGAGGCAGACGCGGCGCTAGCCCGGCACCGCGTGCGGCTGCACCCGGACGCCCGCTGGTGGGACGTGGTGGACGCGCTGTGCGACTGCGGCGAGCACCGCCTGGCCGGCCTTGCCCAGCGCCACGCCGTGCCGCTGCTGGAGGACCTGATGACGGCGATGCGCTCGCCGGCCATCACCCACCTGTATTCCAAGCCGCGGGCGCAGACGGACGAGACGCTGATCGAGCTGTTCGAGCGGTATGTCACGGCGCTGATCGACTGGCTGCCCAACATCTCGCAGCCCACGGTGTTCGACACGGGCGAGGCGCGGGTGATCGTGCTGGACCTGGAGGATGTGGCGCCGGCCGGCAGCCCGCGCGACGACCGGCAAACGGAGATCATGTACCTGATGGGCCGCCATATCCTAGGCCGCGACATGTTCCTGCGCCCCGGCTACGTCCGCTACGTCCCCGAGCGGGTGCGCGCCCACCACCGTCGGCGCTTCTCGGAGGTCAAGGAAACCACCAAGCGCCTGTGCTACGACGAGTTCCACCGGGCGGGCCGGCGGCCGCGCATCGTGGCCCAGGTGCAGATCGACCGCCGCGAAGGCCGCAAGCACAACCTGCACGTCGCCCTGTGCTCGCAGATGCAGATCGATTTCCCGCCGGAGCTGGTGCAGCAGGCGACCGGCATCTTCCTGCTCGGCGCCGGCAACGAGGACGCCAACATGGAGGCGGCGCGGCGCTTCAACCTGTCGCCGGCCGGCGCGCAGGTGGTGCGCCACCGCCTGAAGGGTCCGGGCAAGAAGGGCGAGGGGGCGCCGTTCCTGGCCGTGTTCTCCTTGCGGGCCGGCGCCCGGGTGGAGCAGATGCTGTACAACAGCCTCGGCCCGGTGGAGCTGTGGGCGCTGTCCACCCGCCCGGCCGACGTGGCGCTGCGCGACCGGCTCTACGCGGCGCTGGGCGCGGCGGAGACCTGGCAGCGGCTGTCCCGCATCTTCCCGCTGGGCACCGCCGAGGAGGAGGTCGAGCGGCGGCGCGACGAGCTGGTCCGCGACGGCGAGGAAAGCGGGCAGGCGCAGAAGTCCGTGGTGGAGGGGCTGGCGCGGGAGCTGATCGACGGCACCGGCCTCGGCATCGTGCTGCGCCCGGCCGAGGTCGTGGCGCTGCCGCATCGGCTCGCCCCGGGCGTCGAGCGCATGGCGGCGGAATAAGCTGTGACGTTCCCTGCCGCACTCGCGTCCGTTTCGGCTTGGATCGGGGTCCCACACCGGAGCCAACCCATGCGAAGCGGTCGCCTGTCCCCTTTCCTGCTGCTTGCCCTTGCGGGGTGCAGCGGCTTCAACGTCGTGCCCACCGACGTGGCGGCCCCCGGCATGGCCGACGCGGACAAGGCGCTGCGCGACAGCATCGCGCGGGTGAACCAGGCGATGAACGAGATGGGCGGCAAGGGCGTGGCCATGCGCCAGCCCACCACCGCTGGCCCTTACGTGCCCGCCGAGCTGCAGCGGCCGGGGGGGGCGCCGCTGGCCGGCTCGCGCGCCGAGGCGGCCCGGACGCTGGCCACGCGCGCCGGCTACCGCTTCTCCAGCAACGCCGTGCCGGGCGCCGCGCCGCTCCCGGTCGCCCTGCCCGGCCAGCCCATGCCGTTGATCGACCTGTTCCGCGCCCTGGGCGACCAAGCCGGCCAGCGGGCCGAGGTGGTGGTGAACGCCGACCAGCGCCAGGTGGAGGTGCGCTACCATGGGTAAGACGATCCGCGCCGTCCTGGCGGCAACGACCATCCTTGCCGGCCCATGCAATACGCTGCCGGTCCGCGCGGCAACGCCTGCGGCGCCAGCGCCGTCCGTAGCGGACGCCCCCGTGCCGCCGCTCGGCATCGGCCCGGACGCGGCGCAGCGCATCCTGGAGCGGGCCAACCCGTCGAACAGCCCCGTGACCGGGGCGGCGGTCGTGCCCGGCAGCATCGGCGGCCACGTGCCGATGTCGCTGGAAGCGTTGATGGCCGCGCGCCCCGGCGCCGACCCGAAGACCGGCCTGCCCCCGGCCCGCGCCGAGGAGCTGTATGCCGCCGCGGTGGGCTTCGGCGCCGCCGGCGGCCTGGCGGCGCGCGGCTTCGCGCTCAACCAGGCGCTGCGCCGCATGGAACCCCAGCTCGACGCCACCTACGACTTCCGCGCCCTGGTGGTCCCGGTCGGCCGCGGGCAGACCCTGATGCGCCCGCCCGTGGTCAGCGAGGCGCAGCTCGCCTTCGCGCTGGGCGAGGGCGGCCAGAGCGCCCGCGAGACCGGGCGCATCTACCGCATCACCCGCGAAGCGCAGCTCGCGTCCGAGCCGCCGAACTGGCGCACCTACCTCGTGCAGAACTGGCCCGACCCGGTGCCGCCGCCGGACGGCCAGCGCCCGCAGACGGACCAGGAGGTGGAGTACTGGAAGAAGTGGGTGGCCGAGGGCTGGGCCAAGGGCGAGGCGCAGGGCACGGACATCTTCCTGTCCCAGCTCGGCAAGCTGGAAAGCGACCTGGTCGGCATGGCGCGCTTCCGCGTGCTGCTGCGCGCGGGCCTGGTGGAGCAGCCGCAGGTGGTGTTCGCCCGGCGCGCGGTGCAGGGCGGGCACGACCTGATGCGGGTCGGCGACACCACCATCGACATCCGCCGCCAGCCCGGCCTCAACCCGAACCAGAAGCGCTGGCGCCGGCCCGAGGGCCTGCCTGCCGGCCCGATCGGCGAGGTGCCAGCCCGATGAACGCGGTCAGCCCCGTCCCGCCTGGGGACGCGCCCTTCCTGTGCGGCCAGGAGCACCGCATGATCCGCGGCGAGCTGTGGAACGACGTGTTCGTGTGGGGCCACCGGCAGGGCATGTCCGACCTGCACGTGCAGACCAACCACCGCCTGATGATCGACGTGCACGGCCGGCTGTATCCGGCCACCCGCCGCACCATCACCGCGGAGGAGGCGGCCAGCGCGGTGGTGCTGCTCTACGGCCCCACCGGTCCCGCGCACCTGAAGAAAGCCGAAAGCTTCGACCTCGCCCACGTGGTCGAGCCGCAGGCAGGCGAACGCTTCAGCGTCGGCGGGCGATACAGCGCGGACATCGCGGCGGCGCAGGCGCGCTACCGCTTCCGGGTGAACGGCACCTCCATCCTGACCAACGGCACGGACGGCGCCCAGGTCACGCTGCGGGCCATCGAGAACGAGCCGCCGCGCCTGGAGTGCATGGGCATCGAGCCGGGCATCCTGCAAGCCTACCGCCCGCGCAACGGCATCGTGCTGATCTGCGGCCCCACCGGCACCGGCAAGACGCGGCTGCAGGCCGCCATGACGCGCAGCAGGATCGAGGACCCCCAGTTCCACGGCAAGATCATCGAGGTCGCGGCCCCGATCGAGTACGAGTTCGACAGCATCGCGGGCGCCAGCGCGATCTACTCGCCGAGCGAGATCGGCCGCCACGTGAAGTCGGCCGCGGCCGCCATGCGCGACGCGCTGCGGCGCAAGCCCAAGGTGATCGTCTCGCCGGAGTGCCGCGACCGCGAAACCATGGAGGTGGCGATCGAAGGCTCGCAGACCGGGCACGCCGTCTATTCCACCGTGCACACGTCGAGCGTGGTGGAAACGGTGCAGCGCATCCTGGCCATGTTCCCGCAGGAGGAGCGGGCCGACCGCGCGGTGAGCCTGATGCAGGCGCTGCGGCTGATCATCAACTGCACCCTGGTCCCTTCGCTCGACGGACGGCGCACCCAGCTTCGCGAGTACCTCGTGTTCGGCCCCGCCGAGCGCGACCTGTTCCTCGACACCCCGGTGGCGAACTGGCCGCGGCTGACCCGGCAGCTTGTGGCCGAGCGCGGGCAGGACTACGCGGCCGCCACCGCGCGGGCGTTTGCCGCCGGGCTGATCTCGGACGAGGTGGCGCGGACCTGGATGGAGTCTGCCTGATGTGGCGCGACACCATGCTGGCGGTGCGGATCGGCCCGTTCGACGCCCGCGTGCTGGTCACGTCGGTGTTCTGGCTCGCGCACATGCGCTGGTGGACCTTCGCCGTCGCCCTGACGGGCGCGGTGGTGTTCTCCGCCCTGGGATGGCTCGGCCTGTCGCTGCCGGCGCTGGTGCGCACGCTGCGCCGCCTCGTCGTCGGCCGCACCCGGCCCGCGGTGCCGTTCCGCAGGAAGCGACGGTTTGCTTGAAGGGGGAACAGGACATGTCGGACGGCTTCGATATCGGGCGCACGGGTGCCTTGCTGGCTGTGCTGCTGCTGCGGTCCGGGCCGGCGCTGCTGCTGCGCGACCCTTCGGGCCGCACGGCCTCGGTGCGCCCCGAGACGGCGGCCGCCCCGGACGGGCTGCTGCCGGTGTTCGCGGTCGCCGCCGACGCGGTGTGGCGCGAGGCCACCGGCAACGGCTTCGGCCTCGACCTGCGGCCCGATCCCGCGTCGCTGCTCGGCTACCGCATTGCCGGCGCCCGCGCCGCCTCGTCGTCGGCCATGCTGCTGTGCATCCTGGAAGCCATGCACCGCGCCGCCGGGCCGGCCGGCCTGCTGGTCAACGACCTGGCGCGGGTTGCCCGGGACGCGATGCCGGACCCGGCGCCGGTGCTGTCCGCCGCGTCCCTGCCGCAAGCCCGGGGAGGCTGACACGATCCGCCGCGCCCTCGCTCTTCCGGTCGCCCTCGCCGTGCTGGCGCTTGCCGGCTCGGCTGCCGCGTCCCCGTACCGCAGCGCCGCCGAGGCGGTCACGCTGGCGCCGTCCGGGCAGGACGGGGCGGCGGTGCTGCGCGGCTGCGTGCGGGTCGCGGCACGGGTGAATGGGGTGCCGCCTGCCGTGCTGCTGATGCTGCTGCAGGTGGAAGGCGGGCGCCTGGGCGAGGTCAGCGGCAACCGCAACGGCACCGTGGACATCGGCCCGTTCCAGGTGAACGAGATTTGGCTACCTGCGGTGGCCCGGCACTGGGGCATGACGGCGGCCGAGGCGTTCCCGATCCTGCGCGACAACTTCTGCGGCAACGCCGACGCGGCTGCCTGGGTCCTGCGGGGGGCGCTGGCGGACGCGCACGGCGACTTCTGGGAGGGGGTGGGCCGCTACCACTCCGCGCGCTCCGATCTGAAAGCCGCCTACCTGCGCCGCGTGCTCGCCGCCGCGCGCCGCCTGCGCGCCGGGCAGCCCCGTGGCTGAGCCGCGGCCCAGCGCCCACGGCGCTCCCCTGCTCGCCTTGGCCATACTCGGCGTCGCCTGCCTCGGCTTTTCCGTCGAGCTGTGGTGGCTGCTGCACGCCCCGATCAGCGCCGCCGTGCTGGCGTGGAAGCACGCCGAGCTGCGGCTGATCGGGCACTTCACGGACTACTACGCCCCGCTCGACGCCAACGTCGTCAAGGCCGACCCCGCCACCGTCACCGGGGCGGCGATCTTGCGCTTGTTCACCTACGTGGGGCAGGCGGTGCGCTGGCCGGCAGCTGGGCTGCTCGCCCTTCTGGCCCTCCTGGTGCTGCTCCGCGCGCCGTCGCGCCGCTTCCGCCGCAAGCTCGACCTGGACAGCCTGCCCTACGCGCAAGGCGCCCTGCACCGCTACGCCACTGCCTTCGTCGGGCGGCGGCAGGACCTGGCGGCGCCGCGCATCGAGGGCGGGCCGCGGCCGTCCGACGTGGCGCTGCACGCCCCGGAGTGGATCAGGGCACATGCCTGGGACCCGAAGCGCGGCTACCGGGCGGATTGGGCGCGGCGCGAGCTGGCCTGCCAGCTCGGCCCGCCCTGGGCCGGGGTGGAGCAGGCGGCTCCGCATGTGCGCTGCCTGTTCGCGGGCTTCGCGCTGCACGCGGCGCGGCACCGCGAGGACGCGGCCCGCTTCCTCTGCGAACTCGCGGAGGCGCTGCCGCGCACGAAGGGCGACGCGATCCCCGATCTGCCCGGCGCGGTGGTGGCCCAAGCGGACCTGATCCTGCGCGATCCCGCCCTGGCCGGCCCGTGCGCCGAGGTGGCGGCCTGGCACGCTTTCCAGTCCACCGCCATGCTCGGCGTGCTGGC
>CAXUJE010000107.1:9545-14660 GCA_964251035.1 uncultured Acetobacteraceae bacterium | reverse complement strand
CACGATCGACGGCGTGTCGCTCGGCGCGGCCCAGACGGTCACGGCCTCGCACGCGGCCGGCGCGCAGCAGTCCTTCACCTTCAAGGGCAACTGGGGCGCCGGGCCGCATAACGTCGCAGTCAAGTTCCTCAATGACGCCTATGGCGGGACCTCGGCCACAGATCGGAATTTATTCTTAAATTCGATCAACTACGACGGCAAGGTTTATGCGAACATCAACGACGGGATGTATTCGACTGGCGACACAGCCCAAGTTACCGTACAGGCGACGTCACAACAGATGTCAGCACATATGAGTCTTCTCGGTGTAAATCTTGCTGGCCCCGCCTTCGGGGCACAGAACTCCTCTTCGGTTCCAGGCGTCGTGGGAACAGACTATGTTTATCCCACGCACAGCGAGATCGACTACTATGCCTCGAAGGGGATGAACGTCTTCCGGCTTTCGTTCCTGATGGAGCGGCTGGAGCACAGCCAGGGCGGCCCGCTCGACGCGGCCGAGCTGGCCCGGATCGACGACGTCGTCAACTACTCGGCCTCCAAGGGCATCAAGACCATCCTGGACCCGCACAACTTCGGCCAGGCCTACGGCAACGACATCGGCAGCTCCGGCACGCCGGCGTCCAGCCTGACCACGTTCTGGTCCAAGCTCGCGGCGCACTACGCCGGCAACTCGAACGTGATCTTCGGCATCATGAACGAGCCGCACGACCAGACGGCCGCGCAATGGGCGCCGATGGCCCAGGACTCGGTCAACGCGATCCGGGCCGCGGGCGCCACCAGCCAGGAGATCCTCGTGCCCGGCACCGGCTGGGACAATGCCAAGGACTGGTCGGCCACGTCGGACAACGCCACGATCGTGGGCAAGGTCACGGACCCCAACCACAACATGGCGTTCGAGGCCCACGTTTACTTCGACGCAAGCTCCGGCGGCACGGACCCAGCGGCCGTGTCATCGACGATCGGGGTGGAGCGGATCACCGACATCACGAACTGGGCGGAGGCGACGGGCAACAAGCTGTTCCTGGGCGAGTTCGGCGCGTCCACCCAGGCGACCAGCCTGTCCGCGATGGGCAACATGCTGACCTACATGGACCAGCACTCGGACGTGTGGCAGGGCGGCACCTACTGGGCGGCCGGGCCGTGGTGGGGCAACTACATGTATTCCATCGAACCCACGGGCGGTCCCGGCAACTACACGGACCAGCCGCAGATGGGCGTGCTGGCCCAGCACGTCGCCACGGCGTGACGCCCCTTGCGCCCAAGGGCGCACTCTGGCCCAGCCGGGGCAAGGCCTGACAGGGGCGCAGCCGCGGCCGGCGGGACTCAAGCGCCGGCCGCGGCCAGGCCCCATGGGCGTCCCTGGAGCTAAAGTGGACGCCTGACAGGACCGGCCCGGCGGCGCCCGGCTCCAAGGCCCAGGCGCGACCTCCTTCCACGACACCGCCCCACTGTCGCTTTCTTGCACCTGCTTCTCGCAACTGCACCATTTTTGCTTGCGGCTGGTGGCCATTGGGATTGCTTCGCGTTGTCGTCAAAGATAGAAGTGACGCCCAACCCCAAATCCCTTGCTATACAGGCTAAGGGCCGGTGAGCCACGTGCATGCGTCACAGTGCATCCATTGGACTTGAGTGAGCTTTGCGGCGGCGCTCGTTGGAAGGAGGACGGTCAGTGTCAGGTTACAGAAGCGAGTCCGCCAGTCTGAGCCAGTTCCCGGTGCCCTATGTGCCGGCCTACTCAAGTCCCAAGGAAGGGGTTTCGACCGCAACGTTTGTCGAGATCTTGCGCCATATCCGCCGGCGGAAGCTGCTGATTGCCTCGGTGACCACCCTCATCTCCGTCGCCGCGCTGGTAGGGCTTCTGGCGATCACGCCGAGCTACACGGCCAAGGCGATCGTGAAGATCGAGTCAAGCCCCAAGCACCTCCTGCCCGTCGTGAACAACGAGACGCCCGCGGACAAGCAGATGCTGTGGGCGAACATCGCGGCTGAGTCCGAACGCATGGTGAGCTGGCCGCTGCTCAGCCAACTGGCCGAACGCCTGGACCTCGATCAAGACCCGGAACTCAACCCGCGCCATGACGACAGTTGGCTGAGAGGCTGGGGCACCAAGCTGGTGACGCAACTCCGCTCCGTGCTCCGGCCATTCGGCCGGCAGGCGCCGCCGGACATGGCGAACTCCGAGATGCTCGAGCGCATCGCGCGCAACCTGAGTTCCCGCGTCGACACCGTCACCGGCTTGATGCACGTCACCTACACGTCTCCTGACCCCCAGCAGGCGGCCAATGTCGCCAACGTGCTCACGCAGCTTTACATCGACGATGACTTGGCCAGGCAGCGGAACGACGACCAGAAGATCGTCCAGTGGCTCAGCACGACTGTGAGCCAGTTGCAGCGCGACGCGACCACGGCGAAGCGCGCCGTCGCGGACTACAAGGCGCACGCGGCCATCTACGCGGTGGGCGGGCAGAGCACCGCAAGCTCCACGATGGGCCGCATGAACGACTCGCTTGCCTCCGCCATGGCGGACGAGGCTGGGATCGCGTCGCGGCTGGCGCAGGTCAAGGCGGCAGGGTCGGACCCCCGGAAGCTGCAGAACCTGCCCGAAGTCATGCAGTCGCCCGTCATCCAGGAGCTGCGGAAGATCCAGGCGAACCTGACGACGCAGCTTGCCTCCCTGGAGCAGCGCCGGGCCAGCACGCACCCGCTGGTCGAAGGCATGCGGGCGCAGGTCGCCAACGCGGACGCGGCGATCCGCCGGGAGGTGGACCGCGTGACCTCGTCCCTCGCCGCCCAGGCCCAGAGCGCCCAAGAGCGGACGCAGAACCTCCGCGCGCAGCTCCGCGGCTCGGAGCAGCAGGTCGTGGTGGTCAACCAGGCCGAGCTCAAGCTCAGCGAGCTTGAGGACATCGCGCGCGCGCGGGACTCGATCTACCAGGCCTTCCTGCAACGGACCAACGAGCTGTCGGCCCAGCTCGGCTCGGACCTCCTGAAGGTGTCCATCGTGTCCCCGGCGCGCGTGCCGAGCCGCCCGTCCTTCCCGCAGATCCCGCTGATCGAGATGTTCGTCATCTTCGCGAGCTTCGTGGCGACGAGCCTTGTCGTCGTCGCCCGCGAGCTGCACGACCGGGGCTTCGCCACCGTCGAGGAGATCGAGCGCCAGCACAAGGTCCGCTGCATCGGCATCATGCCCTCGCTGGCGCGCGACAAGAACGGGCACTACAAGATCAACGAGGGCGTCGGCGTCCTCTGCCTCAACATGCTGAACGCGATCTGGTCCCGCCTTTGCCGGGTCGAGCATGATGAGAAGTCGAACGTGTTCATGGTCACCTCGTCGGTCCCCGAGGAGGGCAAGACCACCACGGTGCTGGCCATCGCCCGGACCGGGGCGCGCCACGGCGCCAGGGTCCTGGTCGTCGATTGCGACCTGATCCGCGGCGACCTGACCCAGCGGGTCAAGGCCGGGAACGCCGCGGGCCTTGGCGAGGTGCTGCGCGGCCGGGCCGATTGGCGGCAATCCCTGGTCAAGGACCCTGTCTCCTCGGTGGACGTGCTGGCCAGCGGCGTCATCGGCGAGCAGTTGCCGTCGTTGGATGTCCCGGTCATGACGACGCTGCTGGAGGAGGCCCGCAAGGAGTACGACCTCGTGCTGCTGGACGCGCCGCCGGTGCTCGGGCTGTGGGATGCGGAGTGCCTGTCGCGCCTCAGCGACGCGACGATCATGCTGGTGCGGTGGCGGAAGACGCCGCAGCGCGTGTTTGCCAACGCGTTGCGGAACGTGTCGGGAGGCCCGGTCTTCTGCCTGCTCTCGCGCGTGGACCTCCGGCAGTACTCGCTCTTCGACGCCAAGGAGTTCCTGCCTCTGATGAAGGCGTACAACGGCCGCCGGTTGGCGCTGGGCGACAAGATTGCCTTGTAACGGCGGCTTATGACCACAGTGGCTCCGCCGGCCCGGCCGTTGAAGGTCGTCCATGTCGTGCGCCAGTTCTGGCCATCCATCGGCGGCCTCGAGGACGTCGTGCTCAACCTCAGCGCAGTTCAACGGGAGACGCACGGCATCGACGCCTCCGTCGTCACCCTGGACACCGCATACCAGTTGCCGGGCCAGCAATTGCTGCACGACGACACGACGCGCGGCGTTCCCATCCGGCGCATGGCTTGGTTCGGCCCCAAGTCCTACCCGATCGCCCCCAGCGTGCTCCGGATGCTGCGCGGAAGCGATGTCGTCCATGTCCACTGCATCGACTTCTTCTTCGACTACCTCGCGCTGACAAAACCCCTGCACGGCTGCCGGCTGATCGTGTCGACCCATGGCGGCTTCTTCCACACGCAGTTCGCCAGGCTGCTGAAGCTGGTGTTCTTCAACACCGTGACCCGGCTTTCCTCGAAGTTCTACGACTCCGTCGTGGCGTGCAGCGAGGCGGACGCCCAGCTCTTCCGCAAGATCACCCGCCGCAACCTGGTGACCATAGAGAATGGCGCGGACATCGATAAGTTCAGGGATTCCGCGGCCAGGACGCCGCAGCGCGTCCTGGTCTGCTTCGGGCGGTTCGCCAGCAACAAGCGCATCGAGACCTTGTTCCCGCTGTTGCGCGAGCTGCGCCAGATCAACCCGGCCTGGCGGCTCATCATCGCCGGGGCGGAAGCCGGCGTCAGCGCCGACTTCCTTGAGGCCGAGGCGCAGGATGCCGGCGTGGGGCCGGCCGTCACCATCAGCGTCCGCCCGAGCGACGCGGAGCTTCGCGACCTCATCGGGCAGGCGAGCTATTTCATCTGCGCGTCGTCCTACGAGGGGTTCGGCATCGCGGCGGTGGAGGCGCTGTCGGCCGGGCTAGTGCCGATCCTGACCAACATCCCGCCGTTCGCCAGGCTGCTCCACAAGGCGGGCCTCGGCATGTTCTACGATCCCGACGATCCCGTCGTCGAGGCCCCCCGCATCGAGGAGCTGGCGTCGGCGCACGACAGCCACCAGCGCGGGGAGGCGATGCAAGCGGCGGCCTCCTATGGATGGGCCGCGGTCACCGCATCCTACGTTGACCTTTACCGCCATCTTGTTGGGCGCAGCCGGGCATGGCCGCGCAGCCGCCCGGCGCGGGCATGAGCGCCAAGGCATGAGCG
>CAXUJE010000107.1:1040-9445 GCA_964251035.1 uncultured Acetobacteraceae bacterium | reverse complement strand
GGCATGAGCGCCAAGGCATGAGCGACTGGGCATGAGCGACAGGGCCGGAGCAGCCATCCAGCTTCCCTTGTCGGACACCCGTGCCGAGGAAGGGCTGCCGGCATGGACGGTCCATGCCGTCATCTACTCGACGATCCTGCTGAACTTCGTCCTCTGCATGCTGCGCACGCGCGGCTTGCCGGTGGGCGCGAACGCCGTCGCTGCCTGCGAGGTCGCGACGTATGCGATGGCGCTCTATTGGGGGCGCCGGGAAATCTCCTTGGGCGCGGTCGGCATCGCCATCGCGACGGCCTTGTACGTGCTGTCGATGCGCATGCTCGTCAATCCCGAGCTTGATCCGAAGATCCTCCGCGACGTCGCCATCCCGTTCATCTTCGTGGCCTTCGGACGCGCCTGCGGCGATCCGGAGCAGGCGGACCGGGTGGTCTACTGGGCGGTCGGCATCGTCACGGCCGGCGCCTTGTTCGAGGTGTTCTTCCCTGAGTCCTACTCGAAGGTCGTCGATATCCTCACCTTCTATTATGAGCGCGGCGGGTTGAGCGGCGTCAGCTTCGAGCAGATGGCCAGGGCCGATCCCGGGAACACCCTGTACACGGGCGGCACCCGCACCGTGGACGAGGGGCGGACCGTGGGGTCGTATCTCGGCGACCTCATCGGCAACCACCGCGTGTCGTCGGTTTTCCTGGAGCCGGTCTCGTCGGCCGCTTTCAGCGGCATCGCGTTCGGCTGGATGGTGCACCGGTTTTCCAGCAAGGGGATGGTCAACGCCATCTTCTTGTTCCTGGCCACCCTCGACATCCTGCTGGCGGACGGGCGGCTGGCCTCGTTGATTTGCCTCATGGCTTTGGTCATCTACCTGTTTGGCCTGTCGCTCAACGGCCTCGCCATCTTCTGCCTGCCGTTCATCGCATTGGCGTTTCTGCTGCTGGACGGCGCCTACGGCTTCGGCACGATCGACAACGGCCTCCTGGGCCGCCTGCTGATGTCGGGGAACGTGCTCCATTCCTGGGGGGCCGAGGAATGGATGGCCCTGAAAAGCTCGGCCGCGACGCTGGTCGATTGCGGCTACGGCTGGCTGCTGTCGAACCTGGGCCTGATCCCGATGGCCGCCCTTTGGTCGCTGTTCGCCTTCCAAGGACGGCTTGCGCCCAAGCAGCGGCAATGGCTGACGCTGATGGCCCTTTACTTCGTCCTGTCCTTGTCCGTCGGCCCCGCCGCCCTGAGCGTGAAGACGGCGGGCCTCGCCTGGTTCCTGTGCGGCGTCGTGACAAGCCCGCGTTGGAAGGCAGCATGAGCGCAGGCGGACGTCGCTCGCCGGGGTAAGGCACGGGGCGCGCGGCAAACGCTTTCCTCCCGTCCCGAAACCCGCCATCCTCGCGCCGCAGCATAGGAGGCACGATGGCCTGGCGCGTGGGCGTGGACTCGGGCGGGACGTTCACCGACCTTTGTCTGTTCGACGACGCGACGGGCCGGGTCGAGGTGTGGAAAGTGCCCTCCACGCCGGACGACCCGAGCCGCGGCATCGCCGAGGGTGTGGGCGAGGGCCTAGAGCGCGTAGGCGCGGCACTGGCGGACACCGGGTACTTCGGCCATGGCACGACGGTTGCGACCAACGCGCTGATCCAGCTCCGCGGCGTCCGCACCGGGCTGATCACGACGGACGGGTTCCGCGACCTGCTGGAGATCGGGCGGCAGAAGCGTCCGGACCTGTATGACATGCAGGCCGACAAGCCGCCGGCGCTGGTCAGCCGCGACCTCCGGCTGGAGGTGGCGGAGCGGGTGCGGCACGACGGCACGATCGAGCATGCGCTCGACGAGGCCGCGCTGCGCCGGGCGGCTGAGGCGCTGCGGGACGCAGAGGTGCAGGCGGTCGCGATCTGCTTCCTGTATTCCTTCCTGCGCCCGGCGCACGAGCAGCGCGCGCGGGAGATCACGGCCGCCGTGCTGCCGGACGCCTTCATCTCCACCTCCCATGAGGTCGCGCCCGAGTTCCGCGAATACGAGCGGATGAGCACGGCCGTGGTCAACGCCTATCTCGGCCCGGTGATGCAGCGCTACATCCGGCGGCTGGGCGACCGGCTGCGGGAGGGCGGGCTGCGCGCGGCACCTCACCTGACCCAGTCGAACGGCGGCGTCATCGGCTTCGAGCAGGCGGCGCGCCTGCCGGTCCGCACGGTGCTGTCGGGACCCAGCACCGGCGTGGTCGCGGCGCAGGCGCTGGCTGCCGCCGTGGGCATCCCCGACCTGATCACCTTCGACATGGGCGGCACCAGCACGGACGTGGCGTTGCTGTCGGGCGGGCAGTGCCGGCTGGCCAGCGAGGCCGTCGTGCACGGCTACCCCATCAAGGCGCCGCTGCTGGACATCCACACCGTGGGCGCGGGCGGCGGCACCGACGCGAACGTGGTGCTGGGGACGCTCAACCCCACGCACCTGCTCGGCGGGCGCATGGCGGTACGTCAGGACCTGGCGCGCGCCGCCATCGAACGCCTGGCGGGGCCGCTCGGCCTTGATGTGATGGAAACGGCGCAGGGCATCCTCTCGGTCGTGACGGCCAACATGGCGCGGGCCATCCGGGTCATCAGCGTGCAGCGTGGCTACGACCCGCGCGACTACGCGCTGGTGGCGTTCGGCGGCGCCGGGCCGCTGCACGCGGCGCGGCTGGCGCGCGAGCTGGACATCCCGCGCGTCCTGGTGCCGCGCAACCCCGGCATCCTCTGCGCCATGGGGCTGCTGCTGACCGACCTGCGCGCGGACTTCGCCAGCACGAAGCTGCTGACGCTGCGGGCGGCGGCGCAGGAAGAGGTCGCGGCGGCCTTCGACGCGCTGTCGGCGCGGGTGGCGGCGTGGTTCGGGGACGAGCGCATCCCGCCGGACGCGCGGCGGACGGCCCGCACGGTCGACATGCGCTACGCCGGGCAGAACTACGAGCTGCCGGTCCCCGTGCCGGAGGGGGACGTGACGCTGGCGACGCTGGACGCCCTCGCCGAGGCGTTCGACGCCGCGCACCGCCGGCTGTACGGCTTCGCCGCCAAGGGCGAGCCGGTGCAGCTCGTGACCTTCCGCATCGAGGCGTCCGGCCTCGTGCCCAAGGCCGCGTTCCCCGCGCAGCCGGAAGGCCCGGCCGACGCCAGCGCCGCCGTGACGGGCCGCCGCCCGGTATGGCTGCCCGAGGCCGGGGGGTTCGTGTCCTGCCCGGTGTACGCCCGCGACCGCCTGCGGCCCGGCCACCGCATTGCCGGTCCCGCCATCGTCGAGCAGATGGACGCGACCACGGTGATCCCGCCCGGCATGACCGGCCGGGTCGAACCCTATGCGAACCTGATCCTGGAGGCTGCATGACCCATCATGCCGTGGCGGCCGCGCCTCGCGCGCCCGTGGACCCGATCACCGTGGAGGTGATCGGCAGCGCGCTCGCCTCCATCACCGAGGAGATGGGGGAGGCGCTGATCCGGGCGAGCTACTCGACCAACATCAAGGAGCGGCGCGACTGCTCCACCGCGCTGTTCGACACGGAAGGGCGGACGCTGTGCCAGGCCGAGCACATCCCCATGCACCTCGGCAGCTTCATCGGCATCATCGCCCACATCCTCAAGCGCCACCCGGCCGCCGCCATGCGCCCCGGCGACGTGTTCGTCGGCAACGACGCCTATGAAGGCGGCGGCACGCACCTGCCGGACATCGTGCTGGCGGAGCCGGTCTTTGTGGACGACGCCATCGTCGCCTGGGCGGTGAACCTCGCGCACCACGCGGACTTCGCCGACCGCGGCCACGCCCACATCTTCCAGGAAGGGCTGCGCATCCCGCCGATCCGGCTTTACCGCGCGGGCGAGTTGCAGGCGGATGTGCAGGAGCTGATCCTGCTGAACTGCCAGGTCCCCCGGGAGCGGCTGTCGGACCTGCGGGCGCAGATGGCCGCGAACCGGCTGGGCGTGCAGCGCACGCAGGCGCTGTGCGCCAAGTACGGCGCGGCGACCGTGCTGGCGGCCGGAGAGGCGCTGCTGGACTACGCCGAGCGCAAGATGCGGGCCGGCATCGCCGGCATCCCCGACGGGACCTATGCCTTCGAGGACTGGCACGACAGCCCGGAACTGGACGGGGAGCTGCGGTTCGCCGCCTGCATCGAGGTGCAGGGGGACGAGATGCGCCTCTCTTTCGACAGCCCGCCGCAGGTGCGGGCCGGGATCAACATGACCTACACGGCGCTGCTCAGCACCGTGTACTACGCGGTGAAGACGCTGGTCGATCCGACCATCCTGCCGAACGCCGGGCTGGCCCGGCCGCTGCACGTGTCCGCGCCGGAGGGCACGGTGCTGAACTGCATAAGCCCCGCCGCGGTCAACGGCCGGCTCGGCGCGTGCCAGCGCGTGGTGGACCTGGTGCACGGCGCTCTGGCGCCCGCGGTGCCGGACCGGGTGGTGGCGGCGTGCAACGGCTCTTGCGTGTCCGCGACCTTCGTGGGCACGACGGACGAGGGGGCGCTGTGGGTATATTTGGAGACCATCGGCGGCGGCTCCGGCGCGCGGCGCACCAAGGACGGGCTGGACGGCGTGCACGTCCACATGACCAACACGAGCAACCTGCCGGCGGAGGCGCTGGAAGGCGAGTACCCGCTGACGCTCTTGCGCTACGAGCTGGTGGACGGCTCCGGCGGCGACGGGCGGCAGCGGGGCGGCATGGGGCTGCGCCGGGTGTACCGCGCCGACCGGGAATGCCGGCTGCGGCTGGACGGCGCGCGGCTGCGCTCCGCCCCCTGGGGCCTCGACGGCGGACGGCCCGGCGCGATGGGCTCCTTCCTGTTCAGCGACGGTGCCGGGCCGTTCGACCACGGCAACGGCGCGCTGCGGCCCGGCGACATCGTCACCATCGTGACACCCGGTGCCGGCGGCTACGGCCCGCCGGCCGAGCGTGACCCGGCTGCGCGCGCCCGGGCCCTCCGGGAGGCCCGGGCGTGCCCCCCCTCACCCGCCCCGCCGCCATCGCCGGGGCCGTCGCGCTGCCGATTCTGCACGGTCCCGCCCGCGCGGCGCGCGTGCCGGGCGTGCTGCGCTTCGGATTGTCCGCCTATCCGCCGACGCTGGCGCCCTGGGCCAACGCCGGCACTGCCGCGGGCACGGTGCAGATGCTGATGAACCGCGGCCTGCTCGGCTATGCGCCTGACGGCAGCCTGCAGCCCGAACTGGCCGAAAGCTGGGCGGCCGAGGGCACGGCGGCCTGGGTGTTCCGCCTGCGCGAGGCCACCTGGCACAACGGCAAGCCGGTGACAGCCGAGCAGGTGAAATGGAACTTCGAGCAGGTAGCGGGCGAAAAGAGCACCGCCTACCTGCGGGCGCAGTGCCAGGAGATCGCCAAGATCGAGACGCCGGACGCGCGCACGGTCCGGCTGGTGATGAAGGCGCCGAACGCGACCGTGCCGGAGATGCTGGCGACCTACTTCATGCCGATGATCTACCCGGAGTCCAACGCCGGGGGTGCGCAAGCAGTGGGCGCGGGGCCGTTCGTCCTTAAAAACGCCGAGCGCGGCGTGGGGATCGAGATGGAGGCGCACCAGAAATACTACAAACCCGGCCTGCCGAAGCTGCGCGGCGTCCGGCTCACCGCCTACGCCGACGAGACCCTGCGGGTGGCGGCGCTGCAGGCGGGCGACCTGGACCTGATCGAGTACGTGCCGTGGCAAAGCATGGCGGCCATCGAGGCGGACCCGCGCCTGGTGCTGCAAACCACGGACGGGCCATACATGTATCTGGTGTTTAATGGTCAAGCCGGGGGCAAGGCCGGCCCGCTGTCGGACAAGCGGGTGCGGCAGGCGGTTGCCCATGCGATCAAGCGGGACGACGTGGTGCGGGCGGCGTTCTTCGGCCGCGGCGCGCCGCTGGAAGGCCTGCCGATCACCCCGGGCACCCCGTTCTTCGACGAGGCGCGCAGCCGTGCGCAGGCCTACGACCCCGCCCGCTCCAAGGCGCTGCTGGCGGAGGCCGGGCATCCCGACGGGTTCAGCACCAGCCTGCTGTCCACCTCCACCTACGGCATGCACAAGGACACGGCGGAGATCGTGCAGCAGAGCCTGGCTGCGGTCGGCATCCAGGTGGAGCTGCGCCTGCCGGATTGGGCCACCCGCGTCGCCCAGGGCAACCGGGGCCAGTACAAGATGGGGCTGATGGGCAGCGCGTCCGAAAGCAACGACCCCGACGGGATCGCCAACCAGGTAGACGGCAGCCTGGGCGCGTCCTACGTCCGCAGCGTCAACCTGCCGACCCCGCGCGTCCACCAGCTGCTCGCCGCCGGGCGGGGCGAGTTCGATCCGGAGAAGCGCCGGGCGACCTACGCCGAGATGGAAGCGGCCGCGCTGGACGAAGCCGGTTTCGTCGGCATTGCCTGGCGGGCGCAGGGCTATGCCTTCACCCGGGACCTGCGCGGCTTCCAGAACCTGCCCGGCGCGTTGAGCTTCTATTCCGGCTCCACGCTCGACGGCGCCGAGTTCGCCCAAGGGTCCTGACCCGTGCTCGCCTGGACCCTGCGGCGGCTCGGCGTCTCGGCCGCGCTGGTCTGGGTGGTGGCGACGTTGGTGTTCCTGGCGATCCGCCTGGTGCCGGGCGACCCGGCCGAACTGCTGCTGAGCCAAGGCGGCGCAGCCCCCGACCCCGGCGCGGTGCAGGAACTGCGCGAGCAGCTCGGCCTCGACCGTCCGATCCTCGCCCAGTACGCGGCGAACATGGCCGGCGCCTTGCGGGGCGACCTCGGCCAGTCGGTCCAGGACGGCAGCCCGGTGATGGAGACCATCGGCCGCCGCCTGCCCCGCACGCTGGAGCTGATTGGCGCCGCGGCGTTGCTGGCGGTGCTGATGGGCGTGCCCACGGGGACGCTCGCGGCGGTGCGGGCTGGCGGGTGGCTCGACCGCATCGCATCGGGCCTGGCCGGGCTGGCGCTGGCGGTGCCGGTGTTCGTGCTGGGCACGCTGATGGTGCTGCTGTTCGCGCAGCGGCTGCATTGGGTGGCGGCGGGCGGCTACGTGGCGTTCGCGGAGAGCCCGGGGCAGCATGTGCTGCTGCTGCTGATGCCGGCGCTGGCGATTGCGGCGGGCCTCGCCGCGGCGGTGTTCCGCATGACGCGCGCCGCCGTGCTGGACGTGGCCGGGCGCGACTGGGTGCGGACCGCGCGGGCCAAGGGGCTGGGACCCGGACGCATCCTGCTGCACCACATGCTCCGCAACGCCCTCATGCCGGTGGTCACGGTGGTGGCGCTGCACCTGGGGAGCCTGCTGGGCGGCACGGTGCTGGTCGAGTACGTGTTCAACTGGCCGGGCCTGTCCGGGATGCTCGTGGATGCGGTCTCGGCCCGGGACTATCCGGAGGTGGTGGGCGTGATCCTGGTCATCTCCGTGCTGTTCGTCGGGCTGAACCTGCTGGTTGACCTGCTCCACGCGGCGCTGGACCCGCGAGTGCGGCACGGGTGACGGGCGTGCGGCGGCTGGCATGGTCCACGTCCGGGATCGGGCTGATCGCCCTGGCGGCGCTGGCCGCGCCGCTGCTCCCCTTGCCCGACCCCGTGCGGATGGACGTGGCGCACCGGCTGGCAGCGCCGGGTTCGCTGCATGTGTTGGGGCAGGACGAGTACGGGCGGGACGTGCTGACGCGGCTGCTGTGGGGCGCGCGGGTGTCGCTGTCGGTGGCGCTCTCGGCGTCGCTCGCCGCGTGCGCCGTCGGCACCCTGCTTGGCGTGCTCGGCGGCTACTTGCGGGGCGCCGTCGAGCTGCTGACGGTGCGGGCGATGGACGTGGTGCTGTGCTTCCCGCCGCTGCTGCTGGCGCTGCTGGTCGTGACCCTGGCCGGGCCGGGGGCGGGAACGCTGATCGGGGTGCTGTCGGTGCTCTATGTGCCGGGCTTCGCGCGCATCGCCTATGCCGGGGTGCTGGCGACGGGGGCGCAGGACTTCGTGGAGGCGGTGCGCGTGCTGGGGGCCAGCAGCGGGCGGATCATGCTGCGCACGATCCTGCCCAACGTGCTGGGTCCGGTGCTGGTGCAGTTCAGCCTGACGGGCGCCGCGGCGGTCGTGCTGGAAAGCGGGCTGTCGTTCCTGGGCCTCGGCGTCGTGCCGCCGGCGCCGAGCTGGGGCCTGATGATCCGCGGGGCGCGGGCCACCATGGACCAGGCGCCGCTCTTGCTGCTGTGGCCCTGCCTCGCGCTCACGCTGACCATCCTCGCGGTCAATGCGTTCTGCGACGCGCTGCAGGGCGTGCTGGACCCGCGGGCCGTGGCCCGGCCCCGGCGCGTGTTCGGCCGGGCCGCGCCGGGATTGCCGCCCGCTGCCGCCAGGTCCGGCGCCGGGGTGGGGGAGGTGCGCGGCCTGGCGGTGGAGGTCGAAACGCCAGCCGGCCCGCTGCCGCCCACCGTGCTTGCGTACCAGGC
>CAXUJE010000107.1:0-1030 GCA_964251035.1 uncultured Acetobacteraceae bacterium | reverse complement strand
GCGGCGCGGGGGGGGGGGGGCGCGGGGCCGGGGGGGGCCCGGGGGGGCGGCCCCCCCCCCCCGCCCCCGCGGCCGGGGTGCGGGACCGCCGCGGCCTGACGGTGGAGATCGAAACGCCAGCCGGGCCGATCCGCCCGGTGCGCGACGTGTCCCTGTCCGTGGCGGCGGGCGAAACCTTGGCCATTGTCGGGGAAAGCGGGTCGGGCAAGTCGTTGACCGGGCTGGCGGTCCTGGGCCTGCTGCCGCCGGCGGCGCGGGCCGTGGCGGGCGAGGCGTGGGTCGCCGGGCAGGACACCTTGCGCCTCGCCGGCCCGGCGCTGCGGCGGCTGCGCGGCGGGACGGCGGCGATCATCTTCCAGGACCCGCTCAGCAGCCTCAACCCGGTGCACCGCATCGGCCGGCAGGTCGCGGAGGGCATGAGCGGCCCGGGTCGCATGGCGCGCGCCGTCCAGTTGCTGGCCCGCGTCGGCATCCCCGACCCGGAGGCCCGCGCCCGCGCCTTCCCGCACGAGCTGTCCGGCGGGATGCGGCAGCGAGCGATGGCCGCGCTGGCCATCGCCCGCGACCCGAAGCTGGTGATCGCCGCCGCGCCGACGCCGGCGCTGGACGTGCCGCTCCAGGCGCCGGGGCTGGACCTCTGGCCGGGCTGCAGGCGGAGCGGGGCATGGCGATGGTGTTCATCACCCACAGCCTGCCGGTGGTGAGCGAGATCGCCGGCCGGGTCGCAGTGATGTATGCGGGGCAGGTGGTCGAGGACGGGCCGGTCGTCGAAGTGTTCGCACGCCCGCTGCACCCCTACACCGCGGCGCTGCTGGCCAGCGCCCCGCGCGAAACGGGCGGACTGCCGGTTGGCATTCCCGGGATGGTGCCGCCGCCGCACGACCTGCCGCCAGGCTGCGGTTTCGCGCCGCGCTGCCCGCACCGCCGGCCGCGATGCGACGCGCCGCCGCCGTTGCAGCGGATGGGCGCCCGCGCCACCCGCTGCGTGCGCTGGCAGGAACTGGCGCCAGCGGAGCACGCGGCGTGATCC
>CAXUJE010000106.1:0-14729 GCA_964251035.1 uncultured Acetobacteraceae bacterium | reverse complement strand
CGGCCGGGCGCCCCCCCGGGGCGCCACCCGGGCGCCCCCGGGCCGGGGGGCGGCCCCGCGGGGCCCCCCCCGCGCCGTGGTGCGGGACGCCGTCCGCACGCCGCTGCTGCATGGGGAGGCCGCGGCCCTGGCCGGGCGGGAGGCGCTGGTGCGGGTGCCGCTGCCGGACGCCCCGGCGCTGCTGGCGCTGGCCTGCCGGGACGGCCGGGCGCTCGCGGGCGCCGCGACTCCGGTGCTGGCCTTCTTGGGCCAGGCGATCGCGGTGGCGGTGACGCGGGCATGACGGCAACCGAGCCTGCGTCCGCCGCGGTGGCCGCGTTCCTCGATTGGCTGACCCGGGCGCGCCAAGCCTCGCCGCTCACCGTCAGCGCCTATGGCCGCGACCTCGGCGCGTTCCTGGCGTTCCTGACGGAGCACTTGGGCCGGGAGCCGTGGCTGGCCGACCTGGGAACGCTGACCCAGGCGGACCTGCGCGCCTGGCTCGCGCATGAGGCTGGCTTAGGCACCGTGAACGCGACCCGCGCCCGCCACCTGTCCGCGGTCCGCAGCCTGTTCCGATTCCTCGCCCGGCACCGCGGGGTCGCCAACCCGGCGCCCGGACTCCTGCACACGCCGCGCCCGCGCCCTCCGGTCCCCCGCGCGCTGACGCCCACGCAGGCCTTGGCGGTCGCGAACGGCATCGGGGAGGCGACGGACGACGCGGCGCTTCAGGCCCGCGACACGGCGCTGTTCACGCTGCTGTATGGGGCGGGGCTGCGGATCAACGAGGCGCTGTCGCTCGATGTCGGCAGCGTGCCGGACCGCGCCCCCCCCCAGCGGGTGCAGGGGAAGGGCCGCAAGCAGCGCCTGGTGCCGCTGCTGCCGGCGGTGCGGGAGGCGTTAGCCGCCTGGCTGCGGCTGCATCCGCGGCGCCAGCCGGACGCGCCGCTGTTCCTGGGCGCCAAAGGCGGGCGGCTCGACGCAAGGGTGGCCCGGCGTACCATCGAGACGTTCCGGCCCTTGGCCGACCTGCCGGCGCACGCCACGCCGCACGCGCTGCGCCACAGCTTCGCGACGCACCTGCTAGCCGGGGGCGCCGACCTGCGCTCCATCCAGGAGTTGCTGGGCCATGCCAGCCTGTCCACGACGCAGCGATATACCAGCGTCGATGCGGCCGGGCTGCGGGCGGTGTGGCAGCGCGCCCACCCGCGCGGGCAGGACTAAACCGGGGGAAGGTCAGGGCCGCGCGATCAACGCCTTCATCGTCGCGACGACGTTCGCCAGGCCGTCCGTGATCGCCTGGCCGATCAGGAAATGGCCGATGTTCAGTTCCTCGACCTGCGGCAGCAGCGCGATGGGCCGCACGTTCGCGTAGGTCAGGCCGTGGCCGGCGTGGCACTCCAGCCCGATCTCAGCCAGGAGAGCGGCGGCGTCGCGCAGCCGCTCGAACTCGCCGGGGCGCCCCTCGGCGTAGGCGCCGGTGTGCAGCTCGACGACCTCCGCCCCCAGGTCACGCGCCGCGCGGAGCTGTGCGGCGTCAGGATCGAGGAACAGCGACACGCGGATGCCCGCGTCGCGCAGCGCGCGGATGCGCGGCCCCAACGTCTCCGCCTGCCCGGCGGCGTCCAGCCCGCCCTCCGTCGTGACCTCCTCCCGGCGCTCGGGCACCAGGCAGCACGCGGCGGGGCGCAGGCGCTGCGCGATGCCCACCATCTCGTCGGTCGCCGCCATCTCGAAGTTAAGGCGCATCTCCGCGCAGCCGGCGATCCGTTCCAGGTCGGCGTCGCGGATGTGGCGCCGGTCCTCGCGCAGATGCGCCGTGATGCCGTCCGCGCCGGCGCCGACGGCCAGCAGCGCCGCGGCGAACGGGTCGGGGTGCAGGCCGCCGCGGGCGTTGCGGACCGTCGCGACATGATCGATGTTGACGCCGAGCCGGGGCGTTCCGCGGGCGGGGTTCATGCACTGCGCCTTCCAGCGAGGGTTGCCGCGAGCCGCAGGGCGGCGATCAGGCTGGCGGGATCAGCACGGCCCTGGCCCGCGATGTCGAACGCCGTCCCGTGGTCCGGCGAGGTGCGGATGATCGGCAGGCCCAGCGTCACGTTGACCCCACTCGCCATGTCGAGCGTCTTCAAGGGGATCAGCGCCTGGTCATGGTACATGCAGATCGCCGCGTCGTAGCCGGCGCGGGCGGCGGGGGTGAACATGGTGTCCGGCGGATGCGGCCCGGTGACGGCGATGCCCTCCTGCCGCAGCGCCGCAATGGCCGGGGCGATGATCCGTGCCTCCTCGTCGCCCATGGCGCCCCCTTCCCCGGCATGCGGGTTCAGCCCGGCCACCGCCAGCCGGGGCGCCGCGATGCCGAACTGGTCGCGCAGCGCCGTCGCGGTGATGCGGGCCGTGTCGATGATGGCAGCGGCCGTCAGGCCGTCCAGCGCGGCGCGCAGGCTGACATGCACCGTCACGGGGACCACGCGCAGGAAGTCGTTGGCCAGCATCATCACGGGATGCGCGCACCCAGTCAGGGCGCCCAGGAACTCGGTATGGCCGGGATGCGGGAACCCGGCCGCGTAGAGCACGGCCTTGCTGATCGGGTTGGTGACAACGGCCACGGCTTCCCCCGCCTGCGCCAGCCGGACGGCGCGCTCGATGCTGGCAATCATGGCGGCGGCATGGGCGGGGTCGGGACGGCCCGGCACGGCGGGGACGGCCAGCGGCTGCGGCAGGACGGGCAGCGCGTCCGGGAACACCGCGGCGGCCTCGGCCAGGGTTTCCACGGCATGGACCGGAATGCCAGCGAGGCGCGCCGGGTCGTCAATGGCAGTGAAGGCCGGGCCGCCGTGGCGGAGCGCACGCCAGGTGCTGACCGTCAGCTCCCCGCCGATCCCTGCCGGGTCGCCCATGGTCAGCGCCAGCATGCGCTACCCGACATGGAAGACGGGTTCGTGCCGCACGGGGAAGTTCACGGAGTTGGCGATGAAGCACTTCCGGTGCGCATCCGCGTGCAGCGCCCGGGCGCGCTCGACATCCGTGCCGGGGCTCAAGGTGATCTCCGGCGCGAGCACGACCTCGACGAACGCGCCGCCGCCGTCCGGGCGCTCGGTCATCACGCCCTCGGCAATGTCCTCGTAGGCCTGCACCAGGATGCCCTCGGCGGAACACAGGTGCAGGTACCACAGCATGTGGCAGGAGGACAGCGAGGCGACCAGCAGCTCCTCGGGGTTGTAGCGGGTCCGGTCGCCCCGGAATGCCGGGTCGGAGGAGGCCGGGATTGGCGGCTTGCCTGGCGCGCCGATGTCATGCGCCCGTGCGTAGCCGCGGTAGCCGGCGGTGCCAGCCCCACGGTTGCCCGTCCAGTTGACGGTGACGACATAGGTGTGGTCGCGGTCAGGTTCTACGGCCATGCGTGCTGCCTAAATGTGCAATGCGCGGCCATCGACCGCCAATGCGGCTTCCTTGACGGCCTCGCTCAGGCTGGGATGGGCGTGGCAGGTGCGCGCCACGTCCTCGCTGCTGGCGCCGAACTCCATGGCGGTGGCAAGCTCGGCGATCAGGGTGCCGGCGTCGGGGCCGATGATGTGGGCGCCTAGCAGCCGGTCAGACTCCTTGTCGGCCAGCAGCTTCACGAAGCCGTCCGTGCTGCCCATGGCGCGGGCGCGGCCGTTCGCGGTGAACGGAAACTTGCCGACCTTGTAGGAGATGCCCTGCCGCTTCAGGTCGTCCTCGGTCTTGCCGATGCTGGCGACCTCGGGCCAGGTATAGACGACGCCGGGGATGACCTCGTAGTTGACGTGGCCCGCCTGCCCGGCGATGCGCTCCGCCAACGCCACGCCCTCCTCCTCCGCCTTGTGGGCCAGCATGGGGCCGGCGATCACGTCGCCGATGGCGTAGATGCCGGGAACGCTGGTGGCGTAGTGCGCGTCCACCTGCACCCGGCCGCGGTCATCGAGCGCCACGCCCGCTTCCTCCAAGCCCAGATGCCCAGTATAGGCCCGGCGGCCGATGGCGACCAGCACGACATCCGCCTTGATCCGCTCGGCTTCGCCACCCTTGGCCGGCTCGATCGTCAGGGTCACGCCGTCGTTGCCGCGCACCGCGCCCGTCACCTTTGTCGAGAGCCGGAACTTGATCCCCTGCTTGCCCAGCACGCGCTCGAACGTCTTGGCAACCTCCGCGTCCATGCCAGGCACCAGGCGGTCGAGGTACTCGACCACTGTGACCTCGGCCCCTAGCCGCTTCCACACGCTGCCAAGCTCCAGCCCGATGTAGCCGCCGCCGATCACCACGAGGTGCCCCGGCACGTGGTCCAGCTCCAGCGCGCCGGTGCTGCTGACGATGGCATGCTCATCCAGGTCGACGCCGGGCAGCGCGATGCTCTCGCTGCCGGTGGCGATGACGATGTGCTTGGCGGCGTGGCGCGTGCCGTCCACATCGACCTGGCCCGGCCCGGCGACGTGGCCGCTGCCCTTCAGCCAATCGACCTTGTTCTTCTTGAACAGGAACTCGACGCCCTTCACGTTGGCGCTGACCACCTCGTCCTTGCGGGCCATCATGCGGGCGAGGTCGAGCCTCACGCCCTCGACGACCACGCCATGGTCGGCAAAGGAATGGCCCGCCTCCTCGAAGTTCTCGCTCGATTGCAGCAGCGCCTTGCTGGGGATGCAGCCGATGTTGAGGCAGGTGCCGCCCAGCGTCGCGCGCTTCTCCACGCAGGCGGTGCGTAGGCCGAGTTGCGCGGCGCGGATGGCGCAGACGTAACCGCCGGGTCCGCCGCCGATGACGATGACGTCGTAGGGGTCAGCCATGTTGGGTCCTTGAGTTCACGCCATTGATATGGCGCGCTGCGCTCAGAGGTCCAGCAGCAAGCGGCGCGGGTCCTCCACGCCCTCCTTCACGCGGACCAGGAACGACACCGCTTCCTTGCCGTCCACGATGCGGTGGTCGTAGGACAGCGCCAGGTACATCATCGGGCGGATCTCGACCTTGCCGCCGACCGCCATCGGGCGCTCCTGGATCTTGTGCATGCCCAGGATGCCGGATTGCGGCGCGTTCAGGATGGGCGTGCTCATCAGGCTGCCGTATACCCCGCCGTTGGTGATGGTGAAGGTGCCGCCGGACAGTTCGTCCACTTTCAGCGCGCCGTCCCGCGCCCGGCGGCCGAAGTCGCCGATGCCGCGCTCGATCTCGGCGAAGCCCAGCCGGTCCGCATGGCGCAGCACCGGCACCACCAGCCCGTTCGGGCCGCCGACCGCGATGCCCATGTGGACGAAGTTCTTGTAGACGGTCTCGTCGCCGTCGATCTCGGCGTTGACCGCCGGGAACTCTTTGAGCGCCGCCACGCAGGCGCGCACGAAGAACGACATGAAGCCGAGGCGCACGCCCTTGTGCCGCTTCTCGAAGGCGTCGCGGTACTCGGCGCGCATCGCCATCGCCGCGGTCATGTCCACCTCGTTGAAGGTGGTCAGCATGGCGGCGTTGTTCTGCGCGTCCTTGAGCCGCTGGGCGATGGTGCGGCGCAACCGGGTCATCTTGACCCGCTCCTCGCCGACTTCCCCCGTGCGGGCCTGCTTCGGCGCAGGAACGGGAGCAGGGGCGGCCGGGCGCGCGAGGAACTGCAGCACGTCGCCCTTGGTGATCCGGCCATCCTTGCCGGTGCCGTCCAGGGCGGCGGGAGCCAGGCCCTTTTCCTCCATCAGCTTGGCCGCGGACGGCATGGGGGCATGGGCGGAGGCGTGCGACGGTTCCGCGACGGCAAGCTGGGCCGGCGGCGCGGCCGGGCGGGCGACCGGGCCGAGCGGTCGCGGCGGCGGGTTCACGCCGGGGCTGGGATTGGAAGCGGTGGAGGACGCGGTCGCGGGGGGCGCCCCCCGCGGGGGCGGGGGCGTGGGGGCGGGGGCCGGGGGGGGGCCCGGCGCGGGCCCGGGGGGGGGGCCCCCGTCGTCGCCGGGGACTTGGGCGCGGGCGCCGCGGGGGCACCGGCCGCGTCCAGGGTGGCGAGCACCGCGCCCACCTCGACCTCCGCGCCTTCCTCGGCGGAAATGGCGCCGAGCGTGCCGGCGCCGGGCGCGTTGACCTCGACCGTGACCTTGTCCGTTTCAAGCTCGACCAAAGGCTCGTCCGCCGCCACGCTCTCGCCCGCCTTCTTCAGCCAGCGCGCCACGGTCGCGGTCGTGACGCTCTCGCCCAGGGTCGGGACCTTGATCTCGGTGGCCATTCGCTTCCTGTCCTTACGCGTTCATGCCGAGCGCGTCGCGCACCAGCGCCATCTGCTCCGCGGCGTGCACCTTGGCGAGGCCGGTGGCCGGGCTTGCGGCATCGACCCGGCCGGCATAGCTGGGCCGCGTGGCCCGGCCGCCGTTGCCCGCCAGCACCCGCTCGATCCGGCGGTCCACGAAACTCCAAGCGCCCATGTTCGCCGGCTCCTCCTGGCACCACACCACGTCGGCGTTGACGTAAGGCTTCAACGCGGCGGCAAGGGTCTGTTCCGGGAACGGGAAGATCTGCTCAAGGCGGATGATCGCCACGTCCTTCACGCCCTTCTCCCGGCGCTCCGTCAGCAGGTCGTAATAGACCTTGCCGGAGCAGACCACCACGCGACGGACTTGATCGTCAGGCACCAGCGTGTCCAGCTCGTTCAGGACGAAGCTGAAATGGCTGCCCTCCGCCATGTCGGCCAGGTTGCTGACCGCGAGCTTGTGCCGCAGCAGCGACTTCGGCGTCATGACGACCAGCGGCTTGCGGAAGTTGCGCTTCAACTGCCGCCGCAGCGCGTGGAAGTAGTTGGCCGGCGTGGTCAGGTTGCACACCGTCATGTTGCGCTCGGCGCAAAGCTGCAAGTAGCGCTCCAGCCGCGCCGAGCTGTGCTCCGGCCCCTGCCCCTCGTAGCCGTGCGGCAGCAGCAAGGTGAGGCCGCTCATGCGCAGCCACTTGGTCTCGCCGCTCGCCAGGAACTGGTCGATGATGACCTGCGCGCCGTTGGCGAAGTCGCCGAACTGCGCCTCCCACAGCACCAGCACCTTGGGGTCGGCGAGGGTGTAGCCGTACTCGAAACCCAGCACGCCCTGCTCCGACAGCAGCGAGTTGTAGATCTCGATCTTCGCCTGGTCCGGCTGGATGTTGTTGAGCGGCACGTACTCGTGCTGGTTCGACTGGTCGGTCAGCACCGCATGGCGCTGGCTGAAAGTGCCGCGCTGGCAGTCCTCGCCCGACAGGCGCACGCGGCTGCCCTCGATCAGCAGGCCGCCGAACGCCAGTGCCTCCCCGGTGGCCCAGTCGATGCCGTCGCCGGTCTCGATCATGGCGCGCTTCGCCTCAAGCTGCCGGGCGATCTTGGGATTGAGGTCGAAGTTGTTCGGCGGGGTGTAGAGCGCCTGGCCGACCCGGCGGAGCTGCTCGGTCGACAGCTCCGTCGTTTCCTCAAGCCGCTCGTCCAGTTGGTCGGACCGCGACAGACCGGCCCAGTGCCCTTCCAGCCAATCGGCCTTGTTCGGCTTGTAGGCCTGCGCCGCCTTGTAGGCGTCCTCCAGCGTGCTCTGGAAGCCGTCCCACAGCGCCTTCGCCTCCTCCGCCGGCACGCTGCCCTCCGCGGCCAGACGCTCGGCATAGAGGGTGCGCGTCGTCGGCCGCTCCTTGATCGCGCGGTACATGATCGGCTGGGTGAAGGCTGGCTCGTCCGTCTCGTTGTGGCCGTGGCGGCGGTAGCAGACGATGTCGAGCACGAAGTCGGTGGCAAAGGTCTGGCGGAACTCGGCCGCGAGGCGGGCACAGAAGATGACCGCCTCCGGCTCGTCGCCGTTGACGTGCAGGATAGGGCACTGCACCGCCTTGGCGACGTCCGTGCAGTACAGGCCGGAATAGGCGTGGGCCGGGACCGTGGTGAAGCCGATCTGGTTGTTGACGACCAGGTGGACCGTGCCGCCGGTGCGGTAGCCGATCAACTGGCTCATCGCCAAGGTCTCATAGACCAGCCCTTGGCCGGCAAAGGCGGCGTCGCCGTGCATCAGGATGCCCATGACGCTGCGCCGCGCCTTGGTGTCGCCCGCCATGTCCTGCCGCGCCCGCACCTTGCCGACCACGACGGGATCGACGGCCTCCAGGTGCGACGGGTTCGGCTGGAGCGAGATGTGCACGTCGTGCCCGGCCACCTCCACGTCCGTGCTGGTGCCGAGGTGGTACTTCACGTCGCCCGACCCCTGCACGTCGTCCGGCTGCGCGCTGTTGCCGCCGAACTCGCTGAAGATGGCGGTGAACGGCTTGCGGACGATGTTGACCAGGGTGTTGAGCCGCCCGCGGTGCGGCATGCCGATGGCGATCTCCCGCACCCCGGCGTGCGCCGCCGTGTCGATGATCGCGTGCAGCGCCGGGATCGTGACCTCGCCGCCTTCCAGGCCGAAGCGCTTGGTGCCGACGTAGCGCTTCTGGCAGAACGTCTCGAAGCCCTCCGCCTCCGTCAACTGCGCCAAGACCGTGCGCTTGGCGGCAGGGTCGAAGCCCCCCACCCACGGCGCGCCCTCGATCCGGCGCTGGATCCAGTTCTTCTGCTCGGGGTCCTGGATGTGCATGAACTCGACGCCAATCGGCCCGCAGTAGCTGGCGCGGATGATGCCCATGATCTCCCGGATCGTGGCGCTCTCGCGGCCGAGCACGTTGTCGATGAAGATCGGGCGGTCCAGGTCGCCGGGTCCGAAGCCGTAGGCGGACGGGTCAAGCTCGGGGTGCGGCTTCGGCACCTGCAGGCCGAGCGGGTCGAGCTTCGCTTCCAGATGGCCACGGACGCGGTACGCACGGATCAGCATCAGCGCCCGCAGGCTGTCGAGCGCCGCCGCGCGCACCTGTTCGGGAGCGGCGCCTGGCGCCGGCGAGGGCGCGCCCTTGGTCATGGGCTTCGCCGGCTCCGGCTCGGCGGTGTCGAAGTGCCGGGGCGCCCAGGACGCGCCGCTGGCATCCATCAGGATGCCCCGGGCCTCGTCGTTCAGGGAGCCGAACAGCTCGGCGAAGCTTGCATCGACGCTGGCCGGGTTGGCGGCCCACCGCGCATACAGGTCGGCAACGAAGGCGGCATTGCCGCCATTGAATGCTTGGGCGAGCAGGTCTACGCCGGGCATACGTGATTCCTCATGACGTCATCGGGCGCCGAAGCCCGTTTCTTAAAAGATGGGCACGACTCGCCCGCCCTGGCGCGCTGCCAGGGTTGCCTATACCGCATGGGACGGCAGCGCATGGATGACGGGTTCAGCCCACCAGCTTGCGGCTCGCATCGATCAGCTCCTGGACGGAGGCGCAGCTCTTGTCGAACGCCGCCTGCTCGGCCCCGTCCAGCGCGATCTCGACGATGCGCTCGACGCCGCCCGCGCCGATCACCACGGGGACGCCGACGTACAGGTCGTTCACGCCGTACTGCCCGGACAGGTGCGCCGCCGCCGGCAGCACGCGCTTCTTGTCGCGCAGGAAGCTCTCGGCCATGGCGACGGCGCTGGCGGCCGGGGCATAGAAGGCGCTGCCCTTTTCCAAGAGCTTCACGATCTCGCCCCCGCCGTTCGCGGTGCGGGCGACGATGGCGTCGATCTTCTCCTGCGTGGTCCAGCCCATCTTGACCAGGTCCGGCACCGGGATGCCGGCCACGGTGCTGTAGCGCACCAGCGGCACCATGGTGTCGCCGTGGCCGCCCAGCACGAAGGCGGTCACGTCCTCCACCGACACGTTGAACTCGTGCGCGAGGAACAGGCGGAAGCGGCTGCTGTCCAGCACGCCGGCCATGCCGACCACCATGTTGGGCGGCAGGCCGGACTTCTTCTGCATCACCCAGACCATGGCGTCGAGCGGGTTGGTGATGACGATCACGAAGGCGCCGGGGCAGTAGGTCTTGATCCCTTCGGCGACGGTCGCGATCACCCCGGCGTTCTTGGCCACCAGGTCGTCGCGGCTCATGCCGGGCTGCCGCGGGAACCCGGCGGTCACGATCACCACGTCCGAGCCCTCGATGGCTGCGTAGTCGCTGCCGCCCACCATATGGCTGTCGAAGCCGTCCACGGGGCCGGACTGCATGATGTCCAGCGCCTTGCCCGCCGCCACGCCGCCGAACACGTCGAACAGCGCGACGTCGCCCAGCTCCTTCAGCCCGATCAGGTGGGCGAGCGTGCCGCCGATGTTGCCGGCGCCGATCAGGGCGATCTTGTTGCGTGCCATGGGAATGAGGGTTCCTGCTGCAGGGTCCACATGCCGGGGTGCGGAAAACCATCAGGGGAGGCGCCCGGCCGCCCGAAAGGTGGCCGGGTGCTATCGCATCCCGTGGGGGGCGGCAAGGCCTGCCAGCGTTTTTGGGGCGGGGCCAGGTGTCGGGTACCGTCCGAGCGGCCGGCCTCTCAGCCACGCCTTCGCCGCGGCGCTTAGGCCCGGAAAGGTGCACTGACCAGCCAGAGACGCCCGGCAGGGCGCGTCGGAATGGCAGGCCTTCGCCGCGCGGGCGGGACAGGGCGGATCGTTGGGGTTGCGGAGCGCCTGACATAAAACTGTTTCACAAATGGGGGTTCCACCCTTTGGATTATCCTTGGATATAGAGCGCCAGCAGGAACCAACGATTGGAGTAGGGACTATGGCGCATCCGGTCGGAACGTGGCGGTCTATCCTCCTTGCAAGCACGCTGCTTGCCGCCGTCGTCAACGGCCGGGCGATGGCGCAGTCCGGCGACGGCGAGGCCACGCGGATGAACGCGATCGAGTCCCAGATCCGCAGCTTGCAGGACGAGCTGCGTGCGATGCGGCGCGACCTGGCCGCCCGCGACGCCCAGGTCCGGGCTGCACGGCAGGAAGCCGCCCAGGCCCGCGCCGCAGCCCGGGCCGAGCCGGGCAGCCGCGCCGGGCAGCCAGCCACCGGGACAGCCAGTGCGAACCCGCCTGGCGCCAGGCCAGGCCTGGCCATGACGGCGCCGCAGGGGGGCGGCGGGCTGAGCGACACCCAGCCGGGCGGGCTGACCACGGGCCAGCAGAACGCCTCGACGACGCCGGACCCGACGCCCAACGGCACGATCCGCCTTGGCGGCGTCAGCGTCACCCTGGGAGGGTTCATCGAAGCCGCCGGCATCTTCAGGACCCGCAACGAGGTCGCCGACATCGCCTCCAACTTCAACACCGCCATCCCGTTTCCCAACTCGCCGCTCTACCACGAGAGCGAGTTCCGGGGATCGTCCCGGCAGAGCCGCATCTCGCTGCTGGCCGAGGGCAACGTCTCGCCCACGCAGAAGTTGGCCGCCTATTTCGAGACGGACTTCCTGGGCGGCTCGCCCACCGCCAACCAGGTCGAGTCGAGCAGCTACAACCTCCGGCTCCGCCACGCCTACGGCACCTACGACAACACCGACCTTGGCCTGCACATCCTCGGCGGCCAAAGCTGGAGCCTGCTGACCCAGCAGCAGGTCGGCATCACGCCCCGCAGGGAGAACATCCCGCTCACCATCGACGCGCAGTACGTCGTCGGCTTCAACTGGGCGCGCCAGCCGCAGATCCGCGTGGTCAAGGACTTCGCGGAGCACAAGCTCTGGGCCGGCCTTTCGCTGGAGCAGCCGCAGAACGTGACCTATGTCGGCCCGAACGGCGCCGGCACGGTCGGCGGCACGGCCAACTTCCAGAACCCCGGGTCCGGCATCCTGGCTTCCACGGTCAACTACAGCACCGACATCGCGCCCGACATCGTGGCCAAGGTGGCCTATGACCCCGGCTTCGGCCATTTCGAGGCTTTCGGCGTCGCCCGCTTCCTGCACGACCGGGTGAGCGTCCTGGGCGGCGGCCGCAACAACACCACGCTGGCGGGCGGCGGCGGCCTCGCGGCGAACGTCCCCATCCTGGGCGGCAAGGTGTCGCTCCAAGGCAGCGTCCTCGCAGGGTACGGCATCGGCCGCTACGGGTCGGGCCAGCTACCGGACTCGACCCTGTCCCAGTCCGGCGCGCCCGTGCCGGTGCCGGAACTGACGGCGCTGATCGGGGCGGTCAGCCACCCGATCCCCACCGTTGACCTGTACGGCTACGTCGGGACGGAGCAGGCGAGCCGCCGCAGCTTCTCCGCAGCCGGGAAGGGCTATGGCTACGGCAGCCCGCTCTACTCCAACGCCGGGTGCTACACGGAACTCAGCACGGCTGCCTGCACGGCCAACACGTCGGGGCTGGTGGAAGGCACGCTCGGCGCCTGGTGGCGCGTCCTGCACGGCAACTACGGCACGGCGCAGGTCGGCGCGCAGTATGCCTACCTTCGGCGCGACGTGTTCGCCGGCATCCCGCCGCGCGGCGGCCAGGGCAATGCCGGGACGGACGACAACATCATGATGGTCAGCTTCCGCTATCTGCCGTTCCAATAGGATGGACGCTCAGGTCAGGTGCGGCAGCCCCAGGTACTCGCGGCTCTGCATCTCCTCCAGGCGTGACGCGGTGCGCTCGAAGGCGTGGGCGCCCTCCCCCCGTTGATAGAGCTGGTCGGGCGTCGCGTCGGCGCTGGCGACCAGCTTGACCCGGTGGTCGTACAACGCGTCGATGAGCACGATGAAGCGCCGGGCCAGGTCGTAGTTGTCCGGGGACAGCCGGGGCACGCCGTCCAGCACCAGCGCCTGGTAGTGCGTCGCCAGCGCCAGGTAGTCACCGGCGCCCAGCGGCTGCCCGCACAGCGCGTCGAAGTCGAAGCGCGCGACGCCCTGCGCCGCAAGCGGCACCGTGAAGACGCGGCCCATGACCATCAGCCGCTCGGGCCGGGCCTTGGCGCCGCCGGCCAGTTCATGGAAGGCGGCATCCAGCGCACGGTCGGCGCGGCCGTCCACGGGCACGTGCCAGGTCGGCATGCCGCGCAGCCGCTGCCGCCGCCAGTCGCGGCTCCCCGCCATCACCAGCACGTCCAGGTGCTGCTTCAGCAGGGCGATGAACGGCAGCAGGGCGTCGCGCCCGGGCTGCCCGGCGAACAGGTCGTCCGGCCGGGTGTTGCTGGTGGCGACCACCACCACGCCGCGGGCGAACAACGCCTTGAACAGCCGGCCCAGGATGGTGGCGTCGGCGATGTCGTTCACCTGGAACTCGTCGAAGCACAGCAAGGAGGCCTCGGCGGCGATCGTGTCGGCGAGCGGCGGGATCGGGTCGTCAGAATGCGGGTCGGCCAGGCGGTGCGGGGCGCGGCGCCAGGCGTAGATGCGGCGGTGCGCCTCCTGCATGAAGGCGTGGAAATGGATGCGGCGCTTGCGCGGCACGTCGGCCGTGTCGAAGAACAGGTCCATCAGCATGCTTTTGCCCCGGCCCACGTCGCCGACCAGGTAAAGGCCGTGCGGGAAGTCCTCGGGCATGTCGTCCCGCCGGCGGAACATGCGGCCGAAGAAGCCAGGCTCGGCCGGCGCCGCCGCCTCGTAGCCGCGGAGCCGGGTCCAAAGCGCCTGCAAGCGCTCGGCGACCAAAGCCTGCGACGGGTCGGTGGCCAACTCGCCCGCGGCGAGCCGGGCGCGGTACGATGGGAGCGGCCCGCCGGCGGCGGCGTCCAAAGGCGGGGTCATGCGATGGCTCCAGGTGGATCGCGGGAGGGGCGGTGCGGCATTAAAGCCACAGATCAAGAAATTGCGAGTTAGTAATCAATCTATGGATTAAACGGTCAGTTTGTCCGAGAATTGCAACTCAAAGGGGAGAGGGGCCATGAGGACGGTTTTGGCAGCACTCGCAATGGGCGTGATCCTCGTCGGCTCCGCTTCCGCGGTCGAATACCGCACCCCGGCGGCAAAGCAACTCCTCACCTGCGCCGCAGCGGGCTGGTCGCGCGTATCGATGCGGGCTTCGCCGGCGTTGTGCTGCGAGGGACGCATGAAATGCGCGCAGTTCCTGGCGACCGGCGGCGTGCTCAAGGCGGCGCGTGACCCGCGCACGTGACGCTGGCCAGGGCGGCGGTTGAACCGCCCGGCCGGCCCGCCTAGGTTCGTCGGATGAACGCACTCGATTACGCGGCCCTTGCCGCCGCTCCCATCGCCGCCGAACCGTTCACCCATGTCGTCGTTCCGCAGTTCGTCCCGGCGCCAATGCTGGGGCAGGTGGTGCAGGGATTGCCGGCATCGTCCAAGGGCGGGTCGTTCCCGACCGAGGGCCTGCGCCTCGGCGACGCCGCCCGCGCCATGGTTGCCGAGTTGGAAGGCGACCGGTTCCGCACGGCGGTTGCCGAGAAGTTCGGCCTCGCGCTGGACGACGCGCCCGTCATGGTCACGTTGCGCGGTCAATCGCGCGAGAAGGACGGTCGCATCCACTGCGACAGCACGGCCAAGCGGGTCACGGTCCTACTTTACCTCAACCCCGATACGGAAGCCTGGGTCAAACAGGAAGGCTGCCTGCGCCTGTTGCGCGGCCCCGATGACATCGAGGACTATGCCGTCGAGGTGCCTCCGGTGAACGGCACCTTGCTGATGTTCCCGAACGGCCCGACCACCTGGCACGGCCACAAGCAGTTCGTCGGCCGCCGCTACGTCATCCAGTTGAACTGGATGACCACGGACGACAAGGCGCGGTATGAATTGCGCCGGCACCGGGTTTCGGCGTTTATGAAGCGGCTGACCCGCGCGGCGTAGGGCCGGCTGTCTG
Organism: uncultured Acetobacteraceae bacterium; assembly: GCA_964251035.1. Lineage (GTDB taxonomy): Bacteria > Pseudomonadota > Alphaproteobacteria > Acetobacterales > Acetobacteraceae > CAHJXG01. The sequence continues at coordinate 171 of CAXUJE010000106.1, read as the reverse complement.
CTGTGGCCTGCCCCGACCCGCACAGGCGATGCGCGAGGCGCTTGGCATGTCGCGGCCCAGCACCCGGTGCAGCGCTCCATCAATGGTAAACTCCGAAGTGCGCTTATCAATCTCAACTCGACTTTGCCCATATCACGGGATCGGGAGCTTAGGCCCGGATCCAGAAGGCCG
>CAXUJE010000105.1:0-14916 GCA_964251035.1 uncultured Acetobacteraceae bacterium | reverse complement strand
AAGCCGCCGATGCTGAAAGCACGCGGGTATGCGTCGTTCCGGAACGTCGTTCGATAGCCGAACTGCGCCGGAATTGTCGCGCCGTTGGCACGGTTCAGGCCCCAGTCCGGACCGGGAAAGCTGCCGTGGCTTGGGAACGCTAGAATGGGCTCATTCTCATAAACGGCCGTATTAAAGTAGAAGGATTTTGGTAGTTGGAATTGCGCGACTGCTCCCCAGGAGGACGTCGGGTAGGCGGGATAGCCTTTGTCGAACGTATAACCAGCCGGAGTCGTACAGAGGGAGGAGATAAAAGTGCAGTAAAGTTCGGAGCTGTCGAACTCAATCCCTGTCGTCACGCGACCGACGCGCAGATTGATCTTGTTGGCGAACAGGCTTTGCTCGTATGAAAACTCGTTCAAACGAATGGCAGGTCCATATACAAAGGCACGGTTGTAAGCGTAGACGCTACCAGAATATGAGTAGTAGGGTTGTCCCTGCAAATCCGAGAACAGAATGTGGGCCGTGCCGCCCGGGATTGACAGCAACCGATCCATGTCGAGATCGACGCCCAGCGACGTGTAGCCCTCGAAGAATGCCCCCCGTTTGATGCCACCGCCGACCGCACCGACCTCTTCGGACAGGTCGCGCCCGACGATATAGATGCCGTTGTTTGCCAGCGTTCGGCCAAGGTCGGCACCAAGTGGACGCAGATTGAAGAAATACTCGCCCGCCGTTCCCGACGCAGGTAGCAGGGCAACGGGAGAGGACGGCAGGTTGAGGGGCGAATCGGTCGTGCCAGTCTGGGTTTGCGCGTGGGCGACCCCGCCACAGAGGAGCGTAAGTGCGAGTACGGATCTTGTGCGGGCAGCCTTCATGGGATGGTCCTCACGGAGGGAAGCTCAGGGGGTGTTCCGGTGGGCCTCGATCGGAAGCAGCTTTGGTCCGGTTAAGGCTTCGAGGATGATGAATATTTGTTTCGTACTTAGAGAAACGTTCAGCATTAGCAGGACGGTCCACGGCGCGTCGCCGTCATGGCCCGAAGCGGGACTTGAAGGCACTATGCACATCCCATCCAAATACGTGCATGGACGCCATCACATCGTGCCCGAAGGCTACAGCAACTCAGGTTCGAGGCTGGTACTCTTGGGCAACTCTGACTGGCCCGTCAGGGTCAGTCCTAGCAGGGCTGTCAGAACCCCGAAGCCTGCCAGCACGGCAAGGCCACTCGAAAAGCTGGTCGCGTGGTTGCGGACCCAGCCGATGAGGGATGGACCGACAAAGCCTCCGATCGTGCCCACGCTGTTGATGACGGCGAAGCCGGTGGCCGCGGCTGCACCGGACACGAGGTCGCCGGCATACGCCCATATGACGCCGAACGTGCTCCAGACCCCGATCGCGGCGATGCATATGCCGATGAAGCTGTAGGCTGGACTGGGTGCCACGGCCGCCGCGCCAAAGCCTACGGCTGCCAAAACCGCGCCCAAGACGAGGTAAGGCCGTCGCGCGCCCGTCTGGTCGGAGCGCCGCCCCAGCAGCACCATGGCGATGCCCCCGAGCGCATAGGGAATCGCGGCCAGGAACCCGATCTGCATTTGCATCAGATTGCCGAAGCCGTTGATGATCTGCGGCAACCAGAACACAGTGCCGAAGTTGTCGCAGATCGAGAAGAACGTGAACGCCGAGGCGAGCAGGATACGCCGGTCGGTGATGCCGTCCAGCAACGTCATCTGACGTCCCCGACGCTGAACACGCTGTTCCTGCGCGATCGCGGCAGTGAGGATCTCACGCTCGCTAGGCGCAAGCCATGTCGCATCGTGCGGGGTCTCGGGCAGGAATGCGAAGGTAGCCAGCCCGACCAGGATCGCCGGAATGCCCTCGACCATGAACATGAACTGCCAGCCCTTGAAGCCCAGCAAGCCATCGAATGACATCAGCCAGGTCGCGAGTGGACCGCCGACGACGTAGGCGATCGTCGTCGTGACCATGATAAGCGACAGCATGGCGCCACGGGACCGGCTTGGGACCCAACGGGCAAGGTAGTACATGATGCCCGGCAACAGGCCTGCCTCGGCCGCACCGAGTACGAAGCGCAGGACGTAGAGGGACGTCTCGCTCGACACCCAAGCCATCGCGGCGGCGACGATCCCCCAAGTAAAGGTGATCCGGCCGAGCCAGGCTCGCGCACCGAAACGCGCAAGGGCAATGTTGCTCGGGATTTCAAACAGGACATAGCCGATGAAGAAGATGCCAGCGGCGAATCCATAGGCCTGCGGGCTGAGCGAGAGATCCTTGTTCATCTGCAATGCCGCGAAACTTATGTTAGCCCGATCCAGCAAGCTGACGAAGAACATCAGCATCAGGAACGGAACCAAACGTCGTGAGACCGTCGCCGCGATGTTCGGAACCGATTCGGTCATGGTATCCCCTGGCGACGGCTTCTATGTGGACGGGTCAGTTGAAAACGAACCCGGCGCCGGTGTTGACGACTTGGCCTGTCATCGGCAGCGCATGCTGGGTGAGCAGGAAAGCGACGATCTCGGCCATCTCCTCGGGCCGTTGGGGGCCGGGCACGGCGCGGCGCGTCTCGTATTCAAGATGACGCTCGGCGGGCACGTACTCGGTCGCCTCGTTGCGCATGATGCCGGGTGCGACGGCAACGATGCCGATGCCGCGCGGCCCGAGTTCCCGCGCCAATGAACGGGTCATAGAGATGACTGCGCCCTTGCTCGCGACATAGGCGAGCAGCCGAGGCGGTCCCCAAAGAGCGGTGTCGCTGGCCATGTTCACGATCCGCGCGCCGGGTCGGAGCAGCGGCGATAGAGCGCGGGTGACGAGCCAAGTGCCACGCACGTTGGTGCGCATCACGCGGTCCCACAACTCGATCTCGATGTCCTCGAACACCGCGCCGCCCACATTGGTCGCGATCGCGGCGTTGTTCACCAACCCATCTATACCGCCATTCTCCATTTGGGCGAGCTCGGCCGCGAAAGCCTCTATCGACGCGGGTTCAGAGATATCTACGGCGGCGAACCGGGCGTCGATGCCGTCCGCCTTCAGGCTGGCAGTCGTCTCCGCACCCAGTTCCTCCCGGATGTCGGCCACCACAACGCGCGCACCATTGCGGCCACAGGCCAATGCGATCTCGCGGCCGACACCCCGGGCGGCACCGGTGACGACGACGGTTTTCCCCGTCAGCATCACACTGCGGCCATGGTCCTCTCGCTTCGCTCGCTCGAGCGTGCGGCGGCGAGGCTGTCCTCCGCCTCAATCTGCGCCTTGGCGCGGCTGACGAGCGTCTTGCGCAGCCGGGAAACGCCAATGTCGTGCTGATACAGCATCTCCCGCCGCCGTGCGTCGGCCGGCATCGCCGACAGCATCTCGCGGTCCTGCTCGAGCACGCGCCAGTGCCGCGGCTCGAAACGAGCGCGATACAGGAAACGCCAGATCTCGCGCGTAAGCCCGGTGATCTTGCGTGTACGATAGAAGAAGATGCGGCAAGTATTCTCGTCCACCGGCGTCAGGAACGTCAGGATGCGCATCACGCCACCCGGCCCGCCTGCCAACGGATAAGGGATATCAAGCCGGCAATAGGTGAGCGGAGCGTCCGCGATGACCTCGGTCCAGTCGAAGTTCTCGCCCCGTTGCCCGACCCGGCCGATGATGAATCCCTCCTCGGTCTTCTCGATCTGCGTCAGGTCCTGCTTCGTGCCATACGCAAGCGTGAAGCTGTCGGCATGCAGGTAGCAGCCGTGCATCGGATCGGCGATGTTGTCCAAGGCATAGCGGTAGCTGCACTCCCAAACGCCCGTGCACAGGAACGTCGTGTAGTCTGCATCGGTAAGTTCGTATGGCAGGTCAAACGGGATCGGCTCCGGCTGTGCGGCACTTGGGATGTAGGCGAACACCGCCCCGGCCATCTCGCGCACCTCGAAGCGCTGCACCGCCATCCTGCCCTCAAGCGAGCAGTTCGGCATCGCCGGGACCTTGACGATGCGGCCCTCGCCGCTGATGACCAGGCCGTGGTAGCGGCACGCGATGTCCTCGCCCATCACCTCGCCGCGCGACAGCCGCGCCCCCCGGTGCGGACAATAATCCTCGATGCAACTGATCTTGCCCGCGGTGCGCCACAGCACCAGGCGCCGGCCGAGTGCCTTGGCCGCGAACGGCTTGCCATCCGCCACGTCAGAGCTTTTCGCGACGATGTACCATTGACCCTCAAGACCCTGATCCAGCCGATCCTCGATCCTTTGCTTCATGTCGCTGACGACCATGCGGAAAACTCCTCGTCGGTATTGTTGCGGATGGGGCCGCGATCTAGGCCAGCGTCGGCTCGACCGAACCGCGGGCCAGTTCCGCCGCGTCGAGCGCCTGGTTGATCGCCGCCAGCTCGGCCTTGAGCACCTGCTCAGTCCACACCCCAGCCCCGCCGGATGGACGGACAACATGGCTGGCGTTCAACACCTCTACCAGCTTGCCGAGATCGTGGTCGCCGGTTCGGAACTGCGCTTCCAACGCGCTGGCAAGCGCTTCCTCCGCCGAAGTCAGGTCACGAGCGAGGGATTGACGTGCCAAAGCGGCATTCAGTTCGCTCATGCTGCACCCCCGCCAGATCTGATCCACATTGTCAGACGATACAGTCAGTGCCATGGGGTATGCTGTCAAGCACCTTCAACACCCAGAAAGGATGGTTCGGCATGAATCGCATCGCGGACGATATCTTGAAAGCGGCACGCGAGCCGGGCGTCGACCTGCGCGGGGCGCATTTCCGTGCTGCGGTTGACCTCTCGGACGCCTCGCTCGGCGACGTGGACCTATCCGGGGCCGTGTTCGAAGGACCATTCCTCGCGCGTCGCGCACAGTTCACCGGCACCACTTCGTTGCGCGGCGTCACATTCCGCCAGGAAGCGGATCTCAGCGACGTCAGGTTTGCAAGCGACCTGCGGCTCGACGGCGCACGCTTCGAGGGAAAGGCGGTTTTCTCGCGCGCCGAGTTCCACGGCATCGTCTCGCTCGATGGCAGCTCGTTCGCGGGGCCGGCATCGCTGGACGGCATGGTCTGTCTTGCCAACCTGTCGCTGGCCGGAACCGTCTTCCACCAAGCCGTCACCCTCGCAGGGACGGAGTGCCTTGGCGGCTTGTGGGCAGACCGTACGTCGTTCCCGCTCGGCCTGGACCTGACCGGCCTCGAAATCCACGGCAGAACATGGTTTCGGGGATCGATGGCCGGCGGCGCACTGGTGCCGTCATCGCTGACCGATGCGGTGCGACGCTACGGAGACCTCTGGATGGCCGAGGGGGGCAGCCGGCATGAGGAGCGCCCATAACGTCACCGCGTGCCGGGCGGGGCCGATGCGGGGCCTTGCTCGCGATCAGCGAGTGCACATTCGGTGATCAGAGCGGACTGTCGGGCTGCCTGGCATGCAGATGCAATATGCTTGCATATTGCCTGACGTGCATGCGCCGGGCGCCGCCCCCTGATCTCGCTCAGCACGTCCTCGATCTCCTCGATGCACAACAGCCCCCAACCTTTCTGCTGGAGCGCGTGCGCGCGCAGAAAAAGAATGCGCGACACCAACGTGCCGACCATTTCCATCAGCATCGGGTTGCCGCACTGGGTGAGGATGTACTTGAAGAAGTCGTCGACTGCACCGATCTGGCGGCCCACGTCCGCCTCGCGGATCGCTGCCCGCAGCCGGTCCAGCGTGTCCTGTAGCTTGATCGTGTCGGCCGGCGTCGCCAGGTCGGTGAAGCGTGCGACTGCCTCACCCGTCAGCATCGCCCAGACATCATGGATATCCCTGATCTCTCGCTGGCCCAGCTTGGCCACGAATGGACCGCGATTGGGCACGAGCTCCACCAGCCGCTCAGCCTCCAGGGACCGCAGAGCCTCGCGCAGTGTCGGACGGCTGATCCCCATCGCCCGGCAGAGTTCGGCTTCAACAAGCTTCTGGCCCGGCATCAGCAAGCCCGACGTGATCGCGTGCCGCAGCCGCTGCAACGAGCCGCTGATCACTGACCCCGGCGCGGGCAACGCGCTGGGCATCTCGATCATGGACGCGCTCATCTAGCGCTCGCACGATATGGAAGTCGGTCCAGCATGACAGCGTTCGCCTTTTTGTCAGGCAATCGCCTACAATCCTGCCAGCACTCCTGTCAAGCAACGCCCGGTGCGGCGCTTCCTACCCGGCCCAGAGCGGAGCCAACCTCGTCTCCACGACCTCGGCATAGCGGGCTGGGCGCGTGGCCAGGCCCATGCCGAGGCAGAATCGACTCAATCCGTCGATCGTCTCGGGCGTGATCGCCGCGTCATAATAGGGAAGATCGCGCCGGATGAGCGTCTCAACCAGACCGGCCTCGAACGGCGGGAACAAAGCGCGTCCGACCTCGCCGGCGCGGGTCACATCCGATTTCAGGGCGGCTTGTGCGGCAACAAACGCGCGAACGGCTGCTGCGGCTGCCTCGGTTCGCGCGAGCGCGTCGGGCGCTGCAAGACTGGCGAAGGTATAGCCGAACGCGCCGGCCGGTCCGTCGCCGCGCCGCACGTCGAGCACGACCGTGCCCACGCCGCGCTCCACGGCCGTCTCTGCTCCCATGCCGTTTGCCCAAAAGCCGTCGATCTCGCCGCGCTCAAGCGCGCTGGCAGCGGTCACGCCGAAGCTGACGCCTGCGCCGGCCGCCCCGGGAACGGGCGCGATCTGCACTTCGGACTCCGGATCAATGCCGCCGGCCCGCAGCAAGGCGCGCAGCCCAAGGTCCACCCAGGGCGCAGCGCCGATTCGCCGTCCCTTCACGACCGCGAGGTCGCCGCGGGAGGCTGCGAGGTCAGCGCGCATCACCAGAAACCAATACATCCCCTGGGCTTGCGCGCAGAGCAGCTTCGCCCCCTTCCAATCCGGGAAGCCGGCCAGCATGGAGTGGGCAGACCCGGCGACGAAATCGACCTCGCCATCCCGCATCGCACGGTATGCGCGGTCGACGGGGAAAACCAGTTCCAAACTGACATCCAGCCCCTCGCGCGCCAGGAACCCGAGTTCGACCGCCGCGGCAGCGACGAAATACGAATTCGATACCAAGTCGGGAACGGCAAGCTTCACGGCTTCACCTTTCCCTCGTCATAGGTGTGGATCTCGTAAAGCACGCAGCCTGCTTCCGATTTGAACGGGCCGTGATGCACGCCCGGCGGGCGACATGCGTAGGTAGGGGCCAGGAAACGCTCGCCACCATCGCCCTTCATGTCGTTCCCAACCGTAAGGTCGCCTTCCAGCAAATAGACTTCCTCCCAATGGTCGTGCACGAATGGCTGTGTTGTGAAGCCGCCTGGCGCAAAGCGGAGAAGACGCGTACGCCCGCCGGTCTTGTTCGCATCGTCTATGTCGCTGGCGAGGATCTTTTGCTGTATGGTCGATGGATACCCTGGCGGCGATGCCCACCCCTCGGCCATGTCGATCGGGTGGAACTCCAGGTGCGGCTTGTTCATCGACGCCTCTCGATTTGGGTCAGAGAAGGGAAGTGACGTTGGTGCGGAACGACTCGATGTGCACGCGCATTGCCTTCTCGGCCGCTGCCGGGTCGTGGCGCGCGACGGCATCGACGATCGCGGCGTGCTCGTCCCAAACACGTACATGGTGCTCCGGCGCTTGCAGCGAGACGACCCAAAACCGCAGTGAGCGGTCGTGCAGCTTCCGCAGGATTTCGCTGAAGACGGCATTCTTTGTCGCACATGAAAGCTTGACGTGGAAGTCGCGGTCCAACACCATCATCTGCTCGACGCTGCGGGCTGGAAGTATTTCGCGTGCCCTCTCGACAGTACTCCGAAGCATGTCGATCTCGCCTGCATCTGCACGTTCGGCAGCGAGCCGGGCGCTGTAGGTTTCGCTGAACAAGCGGACCTCAATAATCTGCCGCACCTCGTCGAGTCCAAGCGCTTTTACGATCACCCCCTTGCGGGGGATCACCTCGACGAGCGACTCGAGGCGCAGCTGGTCGAGCGCCTGGCGAACCGGCGTACGCCCGGCGCCCAGCATCGCGCAGAGCTGCGCCTCGTTCACGTACTCGCCCGGCCGCAACGCGCAGGTCAGAATCTGGTGCTTGATGGCATGATACGCGCTATCGCGGAGAGAGCGCGCGTCGTCGTCAGAGGCCGGCCGTACATCCCACCCGTCGACCCAGGGGCGGCGCTTGAGGTCGAAGGCGCTCATCCGGCCACCGGCAGAGAGCGGACTTCGTAGCGGTGTGCGATCGTCCGCCCTGTCGCAAGGTCCTCGATCTCGAAAGCGAAGGAGCTGCTGTGCCGCACGCCGCCTTGCGCCGGAAGCGTGCCGCAGAACATCAACGAGCCGTCCGGCAGCCCGTCCGCACCAGGCAAGCGGGCCATCAACTCGTCGGGCGGCAGGAAATGGCTGAGCGGCCCTTCCTGATACAACAATCGTTCGTCACTTTCGATCCTGTAGGACCGCAGCATGAGGCTGTCCCAACGGGATGAGACCGCGTTGAACGGCCAGAACTCCGACGCGATCGGCTTGTCGCACATCTGCTTCGAGACGGTGACGCCATAGGCCTCGACCTCGCGGTCGGTATGATCCGAACCGACGCCAACCCACAGTCGACCGCCGACGCGCATCAGCACTGCCTCGACCTCGCCGCTCGACGTCTCCCCAAGCGCTTCGATCTGCGTTGCGGTGGTTAAGCGGGCCGCAGCAACGTGATAAAAGATGGGCGTCGACGCTGGCCGCCGCACGCCGAGTGCCTCCAATTCCGCGATGTGACCATCGCGTGCAACGGCATCGCGCGCAGTCCATCCGGCGATGAACGCGCCGCGGATCTCCACAGGCTCAGGCGCTCCGCCCATCAACGACAGCTGCAGAATGACCACTCAACGCCTCCGCTCCTGCTACGAGATATGTGCGCGCCGTGAAATTTCACAAGAATTTTTTTCATCTGCATGTCATATCCTCCGTTGAAATCGGGTCGTAACCGCCCTTTTGTGAAACTTCACGCAGGCATCGTAGTGGCGCCAACCGGCAATGGAGAGTGTGTTGATCAAGCGATCGGAGCTGAAAGAACACGCGGCGCAGAACTGGGTGGGTGTTTGCAACGCGATCGCGCCCAGCTTCACAGCCGACCTTAAAAGCCTCAACGAGGCCGCGATCCGGCACGACGTGCGGCAGAACATCGCGCACGGCTTCTGGGGTGCCTTGCTAGTCTCCGAATGCGGCACGACCCCTGGCGAGTATCGCCGGTTCACGGAAATCGCCGTTGACGAGGCGAATGGGCAGCAGCGCTTCCTCGTGGCGGGCGTGTTCGATACGGTTGAGGACACTGTTGCCATGGTCGACGCCGCGCAAGGCATCGGCTTGGAGGGTGTCCTGCTCGGCCATCCGAACAGCTTCTATCCGAGGAGCGAGGGGCAGCTTTACGACTACCTCGCACACGTCGCGAATGGCACCGACTTGCCGATCTGCTTGTTCGTCACCGTGCAGATGAACCTCAGCCGGCTCGACACCAGCGGTTACCCGATGGGCGTGCTGACGCGCATGGCTGATCTCGAAAACGTTGTTGCCGTGAAATACGAAGTCGGGCGACCGGGGATTGCTGGCGATTACCAGCTCTGGCGCGGCTTGAAGGACAAGCGCGTGCTGTTTTCGGACCCGCTCGAGGCGCATTCGCCACTCACGGTCGACATGTTCGGCCAGCAGTGGATGGGCACCAGCAACTACGAATATTGGGGCGGTGCCGTGCCGGAGTATTTCGGACTGCTGCGCAAGGGCGAGTTCGACCGCGCGATGGAAATTTACTGGCGCATCAATCCGGCCCGGCAGACACGGGTCGCCCTGCAGGCAACGTTTGCCGGCGCCAACTTCATCCATCGTTACCTGTGGAAATACCAAGCCTGGCTGCAGGGCTACAACGGGGGGCCGATGCGCCAGCCTGTGATGAAGCTGAACGACACGCAGATGCGTACCGCCCGCGATGGGCTTGTCCGCTCGGGTTTCGACGTCGGCGACGAGGACGCGGTCGCGTTTTACACCGGCCGCAACCCGGCATGACACTGCTCATCCGCCACGAGGACGTCCTCGCGTCTGTCGACATGACGATTGCAATCGCCGCGATGGAGGACGTGCTGCGCGAGGAGGGCGAAGGCCATGTGACCCTCCCGTCACGCACGAACATGAAGGCCGGCAAAGGCTGGCTGCGTGTCGGTCCAGTGGCGCTTGAGCAGTCCGGCTGGGCCGGGTTCAAGGCGATGAACCTGGTGCCGGGCCTCGGCCTTCGCTACCAGGTCCACCTTTACCGGATAGAGACTGGGGAGATCGCTGCGATCATGGATGCGCAGCACCTGACGACATTGCGGACCGGTGCCACCAGCGCTGTCGCGACACGCCGTCTCGCCCGCTCCGGACCCGCGGTGGTGTCGCTGTTAGGCTCCGGCGTAGAGGCACGTGCGCAACTTGAGGCGATGCAGCATCTAGGGATCGTGCGCAGCGCCCGCATCTACAGCCCGACCGCTGCCAATCGCGAGCGCCTGGCCGAGGAGTTCCGGCAAGGATACGGCATGGATGTCGCAGCCGTCGGCAGCGCCGAGGAGGCGGTGTCTGGCAGCGACATCGTGCTCGCCGCCGTGAAGTCGAAAGAGCCGGTCCTGAACGGCGCTTGGCTCCGCCCGGGCATGCACGTGAACTCGGTCGGCACGGCCCGGCGCGACCAGCGCGAGATCGACGTTGAGACGTTCACCCGGTCCGCAGTCATTGTCGTGGACACGCGCGAGGGCGTGTTCGGCGAAGCCGGCGACGCGGCAGCAGCGCGAGAGCACGTGTCGCCAGAGGCGGTTCACGAGGTGGCAGAGTTGGTGGTCGGCAAAGCACCATCACGTCGAAACGATGACGAGATCACGTTGTTCAAGTCGGTCGGCACCAGCGTGCAGGACATCGGCCTCGCACGCGTGATCTACGAGCAGGCAGCTGAGCGGGGGCTTGGCACCGACCTGGGTAGTTTCCCATACCTGAAGAAGACCTAGCCTGCGGTCGTCCCGGATGGGGTTGCCCGACATACAGATTAACAGACTCAACAAAGTGGGCGTCGGAGCAAGCAGCATGTCACCCGTCGAATACCTCGCTTCCATCAGCGCCGAGAGTGCCTCCGCCTTCCAGGCCTTACGCAGGAGCGTCTTGGCAGCTGGGCCGCTCGACCACACGACATGCGAGCTGGTGGTGATCGCGACGATGGCCGTCACTGGCGCGGAAGCCAGCTTCAAGGTTCACGCTCGCCGCCTGATCAAGGAGGGCGTCGAACTGGCCGCGATTCGTCACGCTGTGCTGGTCACGATGGCTGCCTCCACCACGTTCAGCCAGGTTGGCGACGCACTCCGGTGGCTGGACGAAGCGGCAGCGTGAACAGGCGGAGAGAGGGATGAGCATTTACGTCCTGCAGAAGATGATCCGAGACGTGAACCGCGACCCAGCAGTGCGCGAAGCATATTTCACCGATAAAACGTCATTGCTCGCTCGCTACGACCTGTCAGACGAGGAACGTAGCGCAGTGGCAGCGTTCAACTTGCACAAGCTTTATACACTTGGCGTGCATGGTTTGCTGCTGCGGCCGTTCTCGATCCTGCATCAGGTGCCGGAACCCGCCTACCTCGCAGCTATCCGCGGAGAAGCAACATGACCATCGCGTTTGCCTGCGCCATCAGCCATGCGCCGGGCATGGTTGCCTGGGTTGACAAGGCACCGGAGCCGCAACGCAACGCGCTGTTCGCAGGGTTTGAGCGAATCCGTCGCCAGATGGACGAGGCGCGATTGGACGAGTTGATCCTGTTCACCTCCGAGCATTGGGCCAACTTCTTCCTCAATCACATCAGCCCCTACTGCATCGGCCGTGCCGATGCGTTCGTGGGGCCGATCGAGCCATGGCTGAAGGTCGAGAAGAAAACGATCAAGGGCGATCCGGCGCTCGCCGCGCGAATGATCGCACACTGCTACGAGAACGAGGTCGAGCCGGGTTACAGCTATGAGATGGATTTCGACCACGGGACATTCATCCCGCTGCACTTCCTGCGGCCGGAGATGGACCTGCCAGTCGTGCCGATCATGATCAACACGCTGGCTGCACCGCAGCCTTCGCCTCGTCGGTGCGCGAAGCTCGGCAGGTTGATCGGTGACATCGCCCGCCAAAGTGATTGCCGCATCGGCCTGATCGCCACAGGCGGTATGTCGCACGACCCGGGCGAGGTCGGCCACGGGGACATCGACATCGACTTCGACCAGCGCTTTTTGACCCAGATGGTCAACGGCGACCTTGACGCGCTGTCAGACTACAGCGTGCCCGAACTCGGCAAAGCCGGCGCTGGTGCGATCGAGTTGTTGGGCTGGATCGGCGTGGCCGGCGCATTGCAATCCTTCAAGGGCGAGGTTGTTGCCTACGAGGCGGTGGAGCCTTGGGCGAGCGGCATCGGCGCGATGACCTTTACTCCCCTCAACTGATGGCAAAGGCATCGGTCGCGATCGTTGGCGCTGGCCCATCCGGGTTATATGTGGCGCAACAGGTGCGCAAGGCCGCGCCAGATGCCGCCGTATCCGTCATTGAGCGGCTGCCTGTCCCGTTCGGTCTTGTGCGCTACGGCGTAGCGACCGACCATCAGGCGACCAAGGGGGTCACCCTGCAATTTGAACGGCTGTTCGAGCGCGAAGACGTCCGCTTCTTCGGCCAGGTCGAGATTGGGCAGCATGTCACGCTCGACGAACTCCGCACAATGTTCGATGCAGTGGTGGTCGCAACCGGCTTGCCGACCGATCGGCGGCTTGGCATCGCTGGCGAGGACGGCCCGACCGTCTTCAAGGCAGGCGCCGTCACGCGCTGGTTCAATGGTCATCCGCACGAGGGTGAGGCTTGTCCCGCGTTCGGCCCAAACGTGGTTGTGGTAGGCAATGGCAATGTCGCGCTCGACATCGCGCGCCTGCTCGCGCGCGGTCCAGGGGAGTTCGGAGGTACTGACATCGACCCCGACCGACTCGACGCGCTGCATCGCACAGGTCCGCGTACAATCGACGTCGTAGGCCGCCGCCGGCCGCAGGAGGCACGTTTCGACCCCGCCTTGTTGGCCGAATTTCGCCGTCTCGGCACGGCGCGGGTCGAGGTGCATGGCCTCGACGGGGCGCTGGATGCCGACAAGCTGACGGCTGCACTGCTGGTCATGCACGGGAGTGGATTGGAGACAGCACTGCACACTGTCCGCTTTCGGTTCGGCCTGGCGCCGGTCGCCATTGAGAGCGGCGCGATCACCTTCGTCGATCCGTCCGGCATGGTAATGCGCCTGCCTGCAAGTTCAGTCGTGACGGCGGCAGGTTTCGCGTGGGACGTTTCGAGCGGCCTTGGGGAACGGGAGATTCGTGCAGAGCCAGGCCTCTACTACGCCGGCTGGTTGCGCCGCGGCGGACGTGGGACAATCGCCGACGCACGCGTCGAGGGCCGTGCCGTGGCACAGGAGATTGCGGCTGACCTAACAGCGCAGAGAGGCGGCTCTGCAAACGGAGCGGAGGCGCTTGCTGCGTTGCTGGCAGCGCGAGGCGTCGCTGTCGTCGATCACGCAGGTTGGCGCCGGATCGACACAGTGGAGCGGCAGCGCGCCGCGCCGGGCTTCGTGCGCCGCAAGCTCACCCGCATCGACGCCATGCTGGCGTGCGCATTTCCAAAAGAGGCCGCGGAGGCGGTGCAGTGAGGATAACAATATATTTCGGAAGCGAGACGGGAAATACCGAGATGCTGGCCGATGATCTGGCAGGTGTCCTTCGTCGGTCGCATGAGGTCGAGGTATACGACATGGCGAAGGCCGACCCCGCCCAGGACGTGCCGGGCCGGTTCTGGCTCATTCTATCCTCGACCTATGGCGACGGCGAGTTGCCGGCCTCGGCACAGCCATTTGCGGCCAAGCTTGAAGCCGCCCGCCCGGACCTGAGCGGCCGTCGATATGCCGTCTTCGGCCTTGGCAGCACCGAGTATCACGAGACGTTCGGAGCGGGCAGCGGCAAGCTGGACGCGCTGCTCGCCTCGCTCGGAGCCAAACGAATTGGCGAGCGGCACGTCCACGATACTTGTGGGCCGGACCTGGCTGAGGATGTGGCTGCGGAGTGGCTTATCGGCATCCTTCAAAAAGCGGGGGATTGTGAGTAGGCGCGTTTCGCATTTCGAGTGGTGTCCAGTGTTGGCTTTCTCGTGTGGCTCTCCTGGCGAGTGCGGGCCAATGAAGGCTAGAGCCTACTCTAGTATAGTAGATATACTCCTAAGCTGACTTTCGAGATAGTTTTGCGAATACTTTCATGATCTATCGAATGTTCGTTTAGTTGGGATAGCAAACGCATCGAGGGTCGCCGGCACTGCTTTAACGCGGGCCAGCACCACACCCACTTGTGTCGCGGCCCACCGCCCGCCGCGGGCGGTCCGCACGCCGCGGGTGTTCAGGACCGCGGCCACGCCTCGCAAACTGGCGACGCCGCTGCCTTGGATCTGCCGGATGACGGGCGCGACGTTCTCCGCGAACCGTTGGGCGCCCTCGGCGGTGCGCGCTGCCCCAGCTGCTCCCGCTTCGGCCAGGTTGGTCCGGTTGCCGAGCAGATCCCCCTGCCCTTTCCGGACCGCGAGTGCTGCCCGGGTACGCTCGGAAATCATGCGCCGCTCCTTCTCAGCCAGCGCCGCGTAGATGTGCAGCATGAAAGGATCCACGTCGGCGCCGAGTTCGGCGACCACGAAGGCCACCCGCTGCGCCATCAGCCCGGCGATGAAATGGACGTCGCGGCTCAATCGGTCGAGCTTGGCGACCAGCACGGGGCCGCGGTGGCGCCGTGCGGCGGCCAGGGCCGCGGCGAGTTGCGGCCTGCGGTCGAGCGCATCGGCCCCCTTCCCCGTCTCCACTTCGGTGAACGCCTCGACCACCTCCATGCC
>CAXUJE010000104.1:0-14939 GCA_964251035.1 uncultured Acetobacteraceae bacterium | reverse complement strand
CCGATCAGCGCCTCCAGCACCGCGGCGTGCGCCGACATGCCGCAGGCGATGTCGCAGGCGCTGACGCCGACGCGGCCCGGCCCGGCGGGGTGCCCGGTGATCGAGGCGACGCCGCTCTCGGCTTGGACCAAGAGGTCATACGCCTTCATGTCGGCGCAGTCGTGGCCCGTGCCGTAGCCGGTGATGTCCACCGTGATCAGGCGCGGGTGGCGGGCGCGGAGCGTGGCGCTGCCGAACCCGGCACGCTCCGCGGCGCCGGGCGCCAGGTTCTGTATCAACACGTCCGTCCGGGCCAGTATGCGGTGCAGCAGCGCCGCGTCGGCCGGGTCCTTGAGGTCGGCGGCCAGGCTCTGCTTGCCGCGGTTCAGCCAGACGAAGTAGCTGGATTGACCATGCACCGCGGCGTCGTAGCCGCGGGCGAAGTCCCCCTCCGGCCGCTCGATCTTGATGACCCGGGCGCCAGCGTCCGCAAGGCGCGAGCTGCAGTATGGCGCCGCGACCGCCTGCTCCAGGCTGAGCACCAGCAGGCCATCGAGCGCGCCCATCAATAGCTGCGGGGCATCCCGAGGACGTGCTCCGCGACAAAGGACAGGATCAGGTTCGTGCTGATGGGCGCGACCTGGTACAGCCGCGTCTCGCGGAACTTGCGCTCGATGTCGTACTCCTCGGCAAAGCCGAAGCCGCCATGCGTCTGGATGCAGGCCTCGCCCGCGGCCCAGGACGCCTCGGCGGCCAGCATCTTCGCCATGTTGGCCTGCTCTCCACACGGCAGCCCGGCCTCGAACCGTTCCAGCCCGTCTTGCACCATCAGCTCGGCCGCGCGCATCTGCGCGTAGGCGCGGGCGATGGGGAACTGCACGCCCTGGTTCTGGCCGATGGGGCGGTTGAACACGCGGCGCTCATTGGCGTAGGCGGTGGACTTGGCGGTGAACCATTTGGCGTCGCCGATGCACTCGGCGGCGATCAGCAGCCGCTCGGCGTTCATGCCGTCGAGGATGTAGCGGAAGCCCCGGCCCTCCTCGCCCAGCAGGCTGTCGGCCGGGATGCGCATCTCGTCGAAGAACACCTCGCACGAGTTGTGGTTCATCATCGTGCGGATCGGGCGGATGGTCAGGCCCGATACGGCCTTCATGTCCACGATGAAGGTGGACAGGCCTTCGGTCTTCTTCGCCACCTGGTCCCGCGGCGTGGTGCGGGCGAGCAGCAGCATCAGGTCGGAGTGCTCGGCGCGTGAAGTCCAGATCTTCTGGCCGTTGACCACGTAGCCGTCATTGCTGCGCCGTGCGGTGGTGCGGAGCGCCGTGGTGTCCGTGCCGCTGCCGGGTTCCGTCACGCCGAACGCTTGCAGCCGAAGCGCGCCCGACGCGATCTTGGGCAGATAGCGCTGCTTCTGCTCGTCCGAGCCGTGCCGCAGGATTGTGCCCATCGTGTACATCTGCGCGTGGCAGGCGCCGCCGTTGCAGCCCTCCGCCTGGACGGTCTCCAGGATCGCCGCCGCCGCCGAGATGCCGAGGCCGGAGCCGCCGTATTCCTCCGGGATCAGCACGGACAGGTAGCCGGCCTCGGTCAGCGCGGACACGAACTCGGTCGGGTAGCCGCGGACCTCGTCGAGCTTGCGCCAGTACTCGCCGGGGAAGCGGGCGCAGAGCTTGCGGACCTCCTCGCGGATCTCGGCGTGGCCGTCGCGCGCCGTGGGGCCGGGCATCATGTCGGGCGCCATCACACAGGGTCCCAACCGAACACGTCCTGGCTGCGGTCGAGCGGCAGCAGGCTGGGACGCAGGGCCGGGGCGGCGTGTTCGGCGATCAGCGCGGGGGTCCAGCCTTCGCTGTGGTGCACGGAGCGGAGCGGGCGGCTTTGGCTCATAAGGAAAATCTCGTTGTAGCGGGTTGCGAACACCTGGCCGGTGAACCCGGCCGCCGCGCCAGAGGCGAGGAACACCGCGAGCGGCGCGTTCTTATCGGGCGTCATCTGCTGGAGCTTGGCGACGCGCGCCTGCTGCTCCGGCGTTTCCGCCGGGATCGAGCTGGTCATCCGGCTCCAGGCGAACGGCGCGATGCAGTTGGAGCGCACGCCGAACCGCTGCATGTCAAGGGCGATCGACTTCGAGAGTGCGACGATGCCGAGCTTCGCCGCAGAGTAGTTCGCCTGGCCGAAGTTGCCCACCAATCCCGACGTGCTGGTCATGTGCACGTAGGCGCCCGACCCTTGCGCCCGGAAGTGCTCGGCGGCGGCGCGGCTCACGAAGAAGCTGCCGTTCAGGTGCACGTCGACCACCTGCAGCCAGTCCTCCGGCGTCATCTTGTGGAAGATCGTGTCGCGCAGGATGCCGGCGTTGTTCACCACGATGTCCACCCGGCCGAAGCCGTCCATCGCCGCCTGCACGATGCGCTGCGCCGACGCCCAGGAGGAAACGCTATCGGTGCTGACAACCGCCTGCCCGCCGCGCTGGGCGATGATCTGCTGCGTCTGCTCGGCGGGGGAAGACGACTGGCCGTCGCCCGCCAGCGACGCGCCGATGTCGTTCACCACGACGGAGGCGCCGGCCAACGCCATCGCCACCGCGATCTCCCGCCCGATGCCGCCACCCGCGCCGGTGACGATTGCGACCTTGCCTTCGAGCATCATGCTGCCTTCGCCTCCGGCTTGAACACGGCGCGCCCATGGCTCGCCACCAGCACGTCGCGCCCGACCACGCGGGCCTGGAACGCGCCGCCATTCCAGATCTCGGTGCGGATGGTCTCCCCCGGGAACACCGGCGCGGAGAAGCGCAGGTCGAGCGCGTGGAAGCGCGCCGGGTCGTAATTGCCGAGCGTGCGCAGCAGCGCGTGGCCCACGACGCCCAGGGTGCACAACCCATGCAGGATCGGGCGGGGGAACCCGGCGGCCTCGGCCACCGCGGGGTCCGCGTGCAGCGGGTTGTCGTCGCCGTTCAGCCGGTAGAGCAGCGCCTGCTCCGGCCGGGTCGGCAGGTCCACGACGTGGTCCGGGGCGGTGCCGGGCATCGGGTGCGGCGGGCGCACGGGACCCGCAGGGCCGCCAAACCCGCCGTCGCCGCGCAGGAACACCGTGGCGGTCGCGGTCGCCAGCAACGTGCCGTCGGCGGCATCCAGCACCTGCTTCTCGCTGTACAGCAGCGCGCCGCGGCCCGGCCCCTTGTCCACCAGCCCGGTCACGCGGGTGCGGCCCACGATCTCGCAGCCGATGGGGAAGGGGCGGTGGATGACCATGCCCTGCTCGCCATGCACCAGGCGCACCGCGTCCACCCCGGTGCGCGGGTCGGCCAGCCAGAACCCGGGATGCCCGAGCACCACGGCCATGAAGGGCAGGGCGCGAAGCGCGCGGTGATGGTCCACGAAGTCAAGCTGCCGCGCATCGAGCGGGTCCTGCCCCAGCCCGACCGACAAGGCATACAGCACGGCGCCCCGCGCGGTCAGGCGCTCGCGGACATCGGGGATCTCGTGGCGCAGCAGGGCTTCGGCATCAATGGGCATGGGAAAATGCTAAGCCTGCGGGCCGGGCGCGTCCACCGTGGCCGCACGGAGCAATCCATGCGAAGACGGCTGGGCGAAGACGGCCGGCACCGACAGAGAGGCCACGATGAGCGAACATGCCCATATCCAGCATGCCGGCGACAAGCGGATCGCGTTGCTGATCGCCGTGCTGGCGCTGCTTCTGGCGCTGGTGGAAACCGGCGCGAAAAGCGCGCAGACCGACGCGATCACCCGGAACGTTGAAGCGGCCAACCTCTGGGCGTACTTCCAGGCGCGCACGGTCCGGCAGACGGTCGTGCGGACCGCGGCCGAGCAGGCGGAGCTGCAGGCGGCCACGGCCGACCCCGGTGCCCGGGCCGCGCTGGACGCGCAGCGAAAGGTTTGGCAAGGCACCGCCGCCCGTTGGGAAAGCGAGCCCAGCACCGGCGAGGGCCGCAAAGAGCTGACGGAACGCGCCCGGGCCACGGAAGCGGAACGGGACCACTCAATGGCGAAGTACCACCTTTACGAGTATTCCGCCGCGCTGCTCCAGGTGGCCATCGTGGTCGTCTCCTCCTCCATCGTGACCAGCGTTTCCCTGCTGGCCGTGCTGGGCATCGTGCTTGGCGTCGGCGGCCTGGGGCTGGGCGCCCTCGGCTTGCTCGCCCCGTTGGCCGTGCACTTCTAACGAGGAGGCGTCAGGCGCCGAACATCGGCCTGAGCTTGCCGACCGCCGCCGCCTCCGGCAGCACCGTGACCTGCGCGCCGCCTTGCCATTGCATCAGCATGGGCTTGGCGCGGGTGTTCTGCCCCTTCTCGTCGAACTTGGCGCCCCAGCCATTTGCGATGGCGCCCGGCGCGATGTCGGTCGCCAGCACGGCCGCGCGCAGCTTGTCCTTGTCGAGGCTGCCGGCACGCTGGATCACATCCAGGAACAGCCGGCCGCCCGTGTAGTTGGCGAGGCTGTGCCCACTGCGCGGCTTGGTGCCATACCGCTTCTCATAGGCGGCCCCGACGTCGTGCGTGCCCGGTGCTGCAGCCTCGTTCACGGCAAATTGCGTGAAGTCCGCATTCAGCATGCCTTCGCAGTCCGCGCCGATCGCGTTCGCCGTGTCCTGCAAGGAGTAGCCGCCGCCTGCGCCCACGACCATGCGCGGCTTCCAACCCATTTGCCGCATCTGCCGGAAGAACAGCACTACGTCGTTCTGATAGCCGGTGTGCAGGACGACATCGGCGCCGACGCTGCGCAGCCGCTGCACGACGCTCGACATATCGACCGTGGCGGCGCCGTAGGACAAGCTCTCCGCGACGTTGAGGCCCAGGTCCTTGCACCGCGCCGCCTGAAAGCCGCTGACAGTGCTGCCGTAGAGCGCGTCCTCATGCAGGATCGCGAGCTTCAGGCTTTTGGGATCAACGCCCCAGAGCGGCGCCAGGGCGTCGTTCACCGCATCGACGGTGGCGAGGCCGAAGGCGCTGGCGAGCGGGCAGGAGCGGAACAAGTACTTGAAGCCGCGCTCGGTCACGGGGTCGCTGATGGCGCCCAGCTCGAAATACGGCGTGCCCGCCAGTTCGGTCACCTGGCTCGCGGCGAACACCAGAGGGCTGCCGTAGGTTCCGAACACCGCGGCCACGTGCTCGGCGTCCATCAGCCGGCGAACCTCGCCGACGGCCTGGTTGGGATCGAAGGCGTCGCCTTTCGCCAGGCGCACCGGGCGGCCCAACAGGCCGCCGGCGGCGTTGCGGTCCTCGACCGCCAGCTCCAGGCCGCGGAAGCTCTCGTCGCCCAGCAACGCCAGGGCGCCGGACAACGGATACAGCGCGCCGAGCGGGATGGCGTCAGGCTGCGCCAGCGCCCGCCGCAGGACGACGGGGGCGGCGGCTGCCCCCAGGACGGCGCGGCGGGTGAGGATCATCGGGGTCTCCGATATCATATTTTATACGACCATCCCGCGTCGCCGGATACGGCGCAAGCTGTCTCCCTGGGCACGGCGCACGCACGTTGACAGGACCGGGGCGGGCGCGGATTTTCTGGATGAACCGCAGGACGCCCCACCATGCCAGTGCCCGCCCAGATGCGCCAGATTGACTACACCCCCGGCGGGCCGGAGGTGCTGCACGTCGCGACCGGCCCGGTGCCGGCCCCGGCGCCGGGCGAGGTGCTGATCCGGGTGCAGGCCGCCGGCGTGAACCGCCCGGACGTGCAGCAGCGGCTCGGCGCCTACCCGCCGCCGCCGGGGGCAAGCCCGCTTCTGGGGCTGGAGGTCGCGGGCGAGGTGGCCGCCGTGCATGGCGACACCGGGTGGCAAGTCGGCGACAAGGTCTGCGCGCTGGCCAACGGCGGCGGCTATGCCGAGTACTGCGCGGTTCCGGGCACGCAATGCCTACCCTGGCCGGACGGCTATGACGCGATCCGCGCCGGGGCGCTGCCGGAGAACCACTTCACGGTCTGGGCCAACCTGTTCGGCCATGGGCGGCTCGTGCCGGGCGAGAGCGCGCTGGTGCATGGCGGGACCAGCGGCATCGGCGTCACGGCCATCCAGCTCGCGCATGAGTTCGGCAGCCGGGTGTATGCGACGGCGGGCAGCGCCGAGAAGTGCGACGCCTGCGTCCGGCTGGGCGCGGACGCCGCCATCAACTACAAGGAGGCCGACTTCGCCCTGTCCATCAAGGAGTTCACCGCGGGCGCCGGGGTGAACGTCGTGCTGGACATGGTGGGCGCCCCCTACGTTGCCCGCAACCTGCGCAGCCTGGCGATGGACGGGCGCCTGGTGCTGATCGCCTTCCTGGGCGGCGCCAAGGCCGAGGTGCTGGACCTGACCACCATTATGACCCGGCGCCTGACCGTGACCGGCAGCACCATGCGTCCCCGCACCGCCGCGCAGAAGGCGGCCATCGCGTCCGCGTTGCGGGAGAAGGTCTGGCCGGTGCTGTCCGCCGGCCGCTGCGGCCCGCTGGTGCACGAGGTGTTCCCGCTGGACCGCGCCGCCGACGCGCACCGTTTGATGGAGAGCAGCGCGCACATCGGCAAGATCATGCTGCGCGTTGCCGACTGAGCGTCGGCATCCGTGGTTGTGGCGGGCGGCCAGTCGATGGCGTAGGCTGCGCCAGGAGGAACATGATGAACGTCGCCCTTCGCAGGACCATGACGCTGGACGACTTCCTGGTCTGGGAAGCCAATCAGCCCGAAAAGTATGAGTTCGATGGATTTGGACCGGTCGCGATGAACGGTGGAACCATGGCTCACGATACGATCCGAATGAACCTTGGTAGTGAACTTGTTGTACGGCTGCGTGGCAAGACGTGCCGGGCACACGGTTCGGACTTGAAGATTTTAGTCGCAGGTCGCGTGCGCTATCCTGATGCTTATGTGACCTGCACGCCGATCGCGAGCAACGCGACTTGGGTTGATGATCCAGTCGTCGTGTTTGAAATCATGTCAAAAAGCACCGCGGCCATCGATCAAACCACGAAGAATGCCGAATACCGCGCCACCCCTTCAATCCGGCGCTACGTCATACTCTCGCAAGAGAGCATCTCCGCGAACGTTTACGAGCGCACCGGAAACGGCTGGGTCGGCACACTGGTAGCTGACCCCGCCGCGGTGCTCGCCATGCCGGAAATCGGGATCGAGCTGCCCTTGGCTGCCCTGTATGACGGGTTGGAGTTCGACGCGCCGAGCTGAGCCGCGTCACAGGTCGGCCATCGCCCAGGGCGGCACCCGGGTCAGCCGGGCGATCCAGCGCAGCGCGCCGGGCCAGGCCTGGGCGGCTGCCACCGCCAGCCCGGGCCGTGCCCGTCCGGCACGGTAGAGCCACCCCGCACGGCCGATCTGCCCCTTGAGGTCCAGCCGCATCCTCGCGTGATAGGCCGGTGCGTCCGCCTCCCGGTGCGCCGCCACCGCCGCGAACGCGCTGTGAAGCGCAATCGAGATGCCGTCGCCGCAAAAAGACGGGATCACCCCTATCTGGTCGCCAAGGCGGAACAGGCCCGGCCAGTCCGCGGGACCTGGCGCGTGTACATACCCGTACGGCACGCGGAAGATCGACAGCGGCCGGCCCAGCATCTCGGCAGCCCCGGTCAGGCGGCGGGCCAGATGCGGGCAGGCCTGCTCCAAATATTGCCGCACGCCGGGCCAGTTGCCGCCCGCCGCCTTGAACCGGGAGCGGTCGATCAGCAGGCACAGGTTGGCAACGCCGTTCTCGATCAGCTGCAGCCCGGCATAGCCGCCGCGAAACAACAGGATTTCGACATGGCGCGCCAGCTCGGCCCGCTGCGCCGGGTCCAGGACGAAGTACATCTTGAGGCCGACCAGGTCCTCTGCCGCCCGGCCGGGTTGGCGGCGCGCGCCGCGCAGGTCATGCTTTCCGCTGGCAAGGAACACGGCAGGGGCAGACAAACGGCCCGCGCCGTCCACCTCCAGCCCGGACGGCGACGCGCTGCGGACCGCATGGCCGCGCAGCAGCTCGGCGCCGGCCTGCTCGGCCTGCGCGAGAAGCGCCTCGTCCAGCGTGCGGCGGGACAGGCTCAGACCCTGGAGCCGCAGGGCGGCGCACGCCATCCGGTCGCCGTGCACCAGCCGGATTGCGTCGATCCGGGCCGCGCCGAGGGCGAGCGGGTCGATTCCCAGCCGGGCCAGGTAGGACTGTGCCTCATGGCTGATGAACTCGCCGCAGATCTTGTCATGCGCCTGGGCCTCGCGCTCGATCAGCATCGCCTTCGGCCCCAGCAGGCAAGCCACCGCGGCGCCGGCGACGCCTCCGCCTGCGATCAGCGCCTCCAACCCGGGCGCCTCACCGAACGCGGCTGACGCAGAGGCGGAACGGCATGCGCCAGCGCACGGTCGCCTTGCCCGCCAGCCCCGCACGCCGCAGCAGCGCGTCCCAGTCCCGCCGGCGGAAGCTGCGCGCCACGCTGATGGGGCCGTCATGCCGCACGAACCGGTGCCATCCGGCGGCGCCGCTCAGCAGGCGGAAGCCGTGGAACGCGATCGCGTGGCGGTGCAGGTCGTTCACGAACCAGCCGCGCCGCGCCCGCGCCTCCATCCAGGCCAGGAACTCTACAACTTGCGCATCCGTCAGGTGATGAGTGAACAGCGAACTGATCACCACGTCCGTCTCGCCCGGGGCCAGGTCGAACAGGTCGCTGGTCATGTAACGTATGCCCATGGCCGGAGGCGTCGCCGCTTCCGCCGCCGCGGTGCTCCAGGGGTTCAGGTCCACCCCCGACAGGTCCATTTGCAGGCCGCGCCGGGTGCCCCAGCGGTGGATGCGGCGCAGCATGTCGCCCTCGCCGAAGCCGACATCCAGCACCGACAGCCGGGCGCCGGCCGCCATGCCGCGCGTCACCCGGCGCATGAAGGCGAGGGTTGGGGGCCGGGCCAGCGTCACGCTGTTCACCACCGCGAGGTCCGCCAGGCACTGCGCGAAGTCGGTCGCGCTCAGGGTTTCCGTGTCCATCCATTCCAGTTGCGGGCTGCGATGGCGGAAGCCGGTCACAGCAGGCTGAACCGGAACGTCTCGGCGCACAGGCCGGGGCCGAACGCCATGGCGATGCCGGGTCCCGCGACGCCCTGCGCCAGGATGCGCGCCAGCACGAACATCAGCGTGGCGGAGGACACGTTGCCCACGGCGTGCAGCACGGCCCGGGAATGCCGCAGCGCATCGGACGGCAGGCGCAGCCCGGCTTCCACGGCGTCCAGCACCGTGCGGCCTCCGGCATGGACTGCCCAATGCGCGACGCCCGCAATGTCCACGCCGCGGAGGAAGCCGCCGGCGTCGTTGCGCTCGGCCTCGCTGCGCAGCGCGGTGGCGATCCGCCCCGGCACCTTGCCGGACAGGTGCATGTCAAATCCCTGGTCGCCGATGCGCCAGGTGATCAGGTCCTGCGTGTCCGGAATCGTGCTGGCGTGGAAGTCGTGCAGGGCGATGCCCTGCGCCTCCGCCGTCACCAGCGCGGCCGTGGCGCCGTCGCCGAACAGCAGGAAGGACAGCACGCGCTCCAAATCCGATGTTTCCTGCAAATGCAGCGAGCACAACTCCAGGTTGACCACCAGCACCCGGGCGTCCGGGTCAGACCGCACGATGTGGTAGGCGGTGCGCAGCGCGGGCACGGCGGCGTAGCAGCCCATGAAGCCGACCAGTGTACGCTCCAGCGCGCCGCCCAGCCCGAGGCGCTCGGCGATCAACTGGTCCAGCCCCGGCGCGGTGAACCCGGTGCAGCTCGCAACCACAAGATGGGTGATACGTTCGTCCGCGACCCCGAGCCGTTCGACGGCCTCCGCGGCCAGCGCCACGGCGTCCACCTCGTAACGTGCCATCCGGGCGGCGGTGCCGGGAAACGCGCCGCGGCGGTAGAAGCCCTCAGCATCGACCTTCTCCGCGCCGGGCACGCCGGGCTGGAAGGAGGAAAAGCGGTGGGCGATCCCGGCGCGTTCCGCCATGCGCTCGAACACCGTGCAGGCGCGCCGGTCCGTCAGCAAGGTGCGGGCAAAGGCCACGAACGCCTCATGCACGTCATGCGGCGGGACGGCGGTGCCGATCCGGTTGATGTGCGCCGTCACGCCGCCCGCCGGAACGCCAGCACGGCGTTCAGCCCGCCGAAGGCGAAGGAGTTGGACAGCGCCGCCTGGATCGGCACGGCACGGGCGACGTTCGGCACGCAGTCCACGTCGCACTCCGGGTCTGCCTCCCGGAAACCGGCCGTCGGCGGCAACACGCCGTCCTGCAACGCCATGACCGTCACCACCGCCTCCAGCGCCCCGGCGGCCGAAAGGCAGTGCCCGATCATGCTCTTGCTCGATGAAACCGGCGGCGGGCGTCCGAACACCCGGTGCAACGCCGCGCTCTCCACCCGGTCGTTCAGCCGGGTGCCGGTGCCGTGGGCGTTCACGTAGCCGATCTCGGAGGCGTCAAGCCCCGCGTCGTCGAGCGCCGCCTGCATCGCCGCGGCCGTTCCCCCGATGTCCGGCGCGGTAATGTCGGCGCCGTCGGCGCTCATTCCACTTCCGGCAACCTCGGCGAGGACGGTGGCGCCCCGGCGCTGCGCATGGTCCCAATCCTCCAGCACCAGGACAGCCGCGCCCTCCCCAAGCACCAGCCCGGTGCGGTCGCGGGAGAAGGGGCGGCACGTGTCGGCGCTGAGCACGCGCAGCGCTTCCCAGCTCTTGACGTAGCCCACGACGATCGAAGCGTCCGACCCGCCCGTCAGGATCACCTCCGCCCGCCCGGCGCGGATCGTGTCGGCCGCCAACGCGATGGCATGGTTGCCCGAAGCGCAGGCCGAGGCGACGGCGTAGCACGGGCCGCGCAGCCCGAATTCGATCGACAAATGCGAGGCCGGAGCGTTCGGCATGACCCGTGGCACGGTTAGCGGATGCAACCGGCTCGCCCCCTCGCCATAAAGCGCCAGGTAGCCCGCATCCAGGCTGGATTGGCCAATGGCCGCCCCCATGATGGCACCCCGGCGCGGCGCCTGCGCGGGGTCGGGCGCCAGGCCGGCTTGCCGCATCGCTTCCCGCGCCGCGACGACCGCAAGTTGCGCCGAGCGGTCCAGGAGCGGAAGACGCCGGCTATCGAAATGGGCCGCGCCGTCGAACCCGGCGACCTCCGCCGCGATGCTGGCCGAAAGGCGGCCGGTTGGAATTCCGGCAATAGGCCCGATGCCGCTCCGCCCCGCCTGCAAGGCGGACCATACGGCGGGCACGTCGCTGCCCACGGCGCAGATCGCCCCAAGCCCAGTCACGGCAACCCGCCGCCGCACGCTACCTGGCATTCGGGTGGGGCGAATCCGACGGCGCCGCTTCCAAGGCGGCGAGTACATGCTGGACCAGATCGCCGACCGTCTGGAACTCCGACCCAGTGCGCTCCGACACGACCGGGATATCCACCTTGTAACGCTCCTCGATGGCGAAAATCGCCTGCACGAGGTCGAGCGAGGGAATATCTAAATCACTGATGACGGCATCCGGGCTTAGGCGTGCCCGATTCACGCCGGTTTCCTTGGCGATGATGTCCAGGATCTCTGCGCTGCGCGGGTCATGCATTATCGTCCAACGCCCGTACTCTGGTGCAGCACACGAGATGGGTACGTTCCGCATGCGCGAAAGTGGTATCGCACCTTCCGCATTCCGATAGGCTTGAGCGCCTCGTCAAGCGGACGACGGCGTCGAGCCGATGCTTGGGCTGCCACCCGCGGTATAGGCCGGGGCGCCTTCGTCGAACCGGCTCCAACCGTCCCGGCGGTACTCGTCAGCCCTGGTGCCGATATCAACCGTCGCGTGCTTTGCCAGTATGGCCTCGACCATAGCGTTCTGGTCCCCAGCCGTGCGCACCGTCACCAGCGTGCCGCCGCGGCGCACGCCCTCTGCGTAGGCATGAGCGTCCGTCTCCGCCACGCCCGCGCCGATCAGCGATCCCAGCAACCCGCCTGATGCCGCGCCCACTCCGGCGCCCAGCGCCGTGACCACCAGCCAACCGGCTGCGACGACTGGGCCGACGCCGGGGATGGCCAGCATGCCCAGCCCGGCCAGCAACCCGGCGCCGCCTCCAAGGACGGTCCCGACCGATGCGCCCGTCCCAGCACTGTCAGCGACCGCATCGGCCGGCTCGGTCTCTTCGACAGCGGCCGTGCCGTTGCCGTGCCGGTTGTCCGAGTTGTTCGCGACCAAGCTAATGGCGTTATGCGGAACGCCGCTCGCTTCCAGGTCGGCCACCGCTTGGGTCGCATGCTCATAAGTGTCGAACAACCGCGTGGTCACCATGTCCATCGGCACGCTCCTCGAAAAATTTGTGCCGACGTCAGCGGACACTGGCCAGCGGGGTCATTGTCTGGGGTAGCACAAAGATGGACGGCTGCTCAGCCCCCAGCGATGTGGGCCGCCACCCGTCAGCGCCGCACGGCGGAATTTTGGAAGGAAGGCGGTCAGCCTTCCCCCAGGTCCTTCACGACCTCTTCGGGCGCCGAGGGATCAAGCTTCTTCGCTTTATCGATCAATCGGTCGGCCTGGCGCTCATCGCCCTTATCCATTGCTTCCAGCGCCTGCTCCGTCAGATCCAATGCCTGCTCATGCTTCTTGTCCGTGCCGCTCATTGCTGCGCTCCCTGTTATCCGATGCAGGAGCGTTCGAATTGGATGGAGGTTCCATGCAGACTTGCAACTATGGGGCGCCGGAATAGCTGTCCCAACCCTATAGGTCTCCGGAAAGGCGGGATCCGCAGTCCTCCGACGTGGGTACACCCGGACGTCCCTTCGCTACGGACCAGGGAGCCTTTGGACCGTTCCACCAACTGCGGCTACTCCCCTGACCAGCCCGGACGCTTCTCTGGCCACCCATTCTCGGTGGCGTGGACGAGGAACAGCTTGCCGTCCACCCTCCTGGCCAATGGCGGCAGGAGCGATGGGCTCAACAGAGGGTACCGGTGGTGGCCAGGGAGAATGATCGCGGAACCAGGGGCGGCCCTGACGCTGCGGCTCTGGCATGATGCAGGCGAAGGCGCAAACGCCAGCCTGGAAATCGATGCGGTGCTCGACCTGGTCGAAGCTGTACCCTTGCCCGACGAGGAACATCCACAGGGGCGAGCGGCAGTCTTGAGGCGCTACGCCTCCGCGCCTTGGTATGTCGCGTCGTTGATTTCTGTTTTCAGGGCGCGCCTGTAAACCTCTGGCCAGGCGGACGTGTCGATCACAAGCCGTCTGTTGACGTGACCGACACGGCTGTAAAGCGGAACGACGGTGCGCGCCGTACTCCAACCCACGGGCGCCCTGAACCGCATCTGGTCGTAGAAGATGCGGCGCGATTGGAGAGCCTCTTGGCTGCCGGTCCCGAGGAACACAGACCAATCCCGACATGGGCGGCGTTCCGAATGATCAATGCGCAGCAACTTTGCGTGATTGTCGGCGAAGGCGGTGTAGTCCAGGCATGCAGGGCGGATGTGCCACTCGGACCTTAGGTGAGGGTCGGCCTCGTCCCTGGTCGTCCCGATCTCATTGGGCAGTTCTGGTGGCAAGATGGCGTCGCCCTGGAAGCCGTTTGGACGATCGCCGCGTCTCCGGGACCAAATGGCTGACGCACTCCGCCGGCTGCCGGGGATCGTGGCCATCAGCCTGCTGCGCGTAAGCTGTTCGACCGCCTCCATGTCGGACGGCGGGCAGCCTTCGTCGAACCGAGAGGTTCGCCGGACATCGAACAGCTTCACCCCTTGCTGAACGGCGCCCGGCGTGACCGGCACCAGTTGGTTTACCTTGATGAGGCGCACATTCACCAGGATGCCGGCCTCGGCCATGGCTGGGGCGGGCGCAGCAGGCGTTTCTTTGCCTCCAACTCGCCCGGGCTGTCAGCAGTTCTACAAACCGTACCTCTACAGCGAAGGCCGGGTGCGGGTCTGGCCCTATGCGCGCGCCAATGGCGAGCACACGGTCAACGTGCTGCGCCGGCTGCGCGCCGAAGTTCCCGACGGCAAGCTCATCGTGGTCTGGGACGACGCCCCGTATCACCGGCATTGAGCTTGCGCCGCTGCCCGGCTACAGTCCCGGCCTGATGCTGGTGGAGGCGCTGTGGCGCTGGCCGCGCGAGCACGTCACCTCCCAACCATTGCCACGCGACTACAGACGACCTGACCCGGCGCGTCGCCGCGTTCGAGGCGCCGGCCAATCAGGACCCTTGCGCTGCTGCCGACCGCCTCGCAGAACTCCGCCCCTGTGATCGCCGAGATGAACATGCCCGCGTCGGGCTGGCCTCCCAGCCAATGCTCCACCGCCGTGTCCGGGGCGGGGCGCATCAGCCCGGCATATCCCGCGCCTCGTCTTCCATCGACCATCCAGGATGAACGGGCCATTAGGGAGTCTTGTGGCAGCTGGTGAAGCTTGACGCCAACCTCGCAGCTCTGGCGATGGCGGCACATGGTGGACGCCATGTGGACACTACGACCAGGCGGTTGCAGGTCGATCCTCACAGCGTCGCAAGAACTAACTGATTCAATTGGGACATCTGGAGCGGGCGAAGGGATTCGAACCCTCGACCCCAACCTTGGCAAGGTTGTGCTCTACCCCTGAGCTACGCCCGCACTCCAGTATGCCAGCGTTTTATGCGGGTCCGCCGCATTGCGCAAGAGCGGTTCGCGGATTGCCGGGGCGAGCCGGGCATCGTCTCCGGAAGGCCTCGCCGAATGGTTGCGCTGGCTTGCACACTCCGCCGGTACGCAACATCTATGCACCAACGGACCACCAGGATAGGCAATTCCATGGACATGCTCATCGGCCAGAAAACTGGGGCACAAACTGGGGCGCAAAAGAGGCCAGGGCAGGCGGCCCCGGCCGCTCTGCCGGCCCGCGGCGCGGCAGGCGGCGTTGCAGGCGGGGCACCGGACGAGATGATCATCGACGGCACGCAGCAGACATTCATGCAGGACGTGATCGAGGCGTCACGGTCCATCCCCGTGCTTGTGGATTTCTGGGCCACCTGGTGCGGCC
>CAXUJE010000103.1:0-14993 GCA_964251035.1 uncultured Acetobacteraceae bacterium | reverse complement strand
GGGCGCGGCCGGGCGCGCAGGGGGGGGCGGGACGCGGCGGGCGGGGGGGTTCGGGGTGCTGGCGCTGCGGGCGGCGGGCCTGGGCTTCATGATGATCACGCTGGCGCTGGGCCAGGTCGTGTGGGGCGTGTCCTACCGCTGGGTGTGGCTGACCGGGGGCGACAACGGCTTGCGCGCCCCCCGGCCCGTGCTGCCCGGCGTCGACCTCACGCGGCCGACCCCGTTCTACTACCTGGTTGCGGCCGTGTTCCTCGCAGCACTGGCCTGCCTGTGGCAGTTGTCCCAATCCCCCTTCGCGGCGTGCCTGCGCGGCGCGCGCGACCAACCGCGGCGGATGCGGATGCTGGGGCACCCGGTCTGGCACATGCAATGGGTGGCGTTCGTGATGGCGGGCTTCTGGGGCTCGGTCGCGGGCCTGCTGTATGTCTGGGACTACGGCTTCATCAGCCCGCAGACCATGTCCTTGCAGCAGTCGGCCGAGGTGCTGCTGATGGTGGTGCTGGGCGGCGCGGGGACGCTGGCTGGGCCGGTGGCGGGGGCGGCCGTGATCACGGTGGTGAAGACGGTTGTCAGCTCCTACGTGGACCGCTGGTCGTCGCTGCTGGGGCTGGTGTTCATCGTCACCGTCATGTTCATGCCGCGCGGCCTCGTGCCGGGCTGCAGCCGGCTCTTCTCCACAAGGCCGCCGCGTCCCGCCCCGGTGAAGGCGTGACGGTTCCCGCGCTGCACGTCGAGGGCCTGCGCAAGCGCTTCGGCGGCGTGGCAGCGACCCGCGACGTGTCGCTGACCGTCCTGCCCGGCGAGCGCCGCCTGCTGATCGGCCCCAACGGCGCCGGCAAGACCACGCTGTTCAACCTGATCTGCGGCGACCTGCGCGCCGATGCCGGGTCGATCCGCGTGTTCGGGCGCGAGCTGCGCGGGCGGCCGGTGCGCCAGCGTCCCCGCGTCGGGCTGGGCCGCACCTACCAGGTGCTGACGCTGTTCCCCGGCGAGACGATGCTGCACAACGTCGCGCTCGCCGCCATCGGCACGGCCTGGACCGGCTGGCTTCCCTGGGGTTCGTTCGCCCGGCGGCAGGACGTCCGCGCCCGCGCCGTGACAGCCCTGGCGCAGGTCGGGCTGGAGCAGCAGGGCGGCCGGATCGCGTCGGAAACCTCCTACGGCGAGCGCCGGCGGCTGGAGCTGGCGATGGTGCTGGCGCAGGAGCCGCGCCTGCTGCTGCTGGACGAGCCGTTGGCCGGCCTGTCCGCGGCCGAGCGCATGACGGTGCGCGCCGTGCTGGAGGCGCTGCCCCGGACCGTCTCGATCCTGCTGATCGAGCACGACATGGACGTGGCCCTGGCGCTGGCCGACCGCATCACCCTGATGAACTTCGGTGCCGTCGTGCTGGAAGGCACGCGGGCCGAGGTCGTGGCGGACCCCCGCACGCGCGAGGTGTATTTCGGTGGCTGACGCGCTGATGCTGCGGGACGTCGACGCCTTTTACGGCGACAGCCACGTGCTGCACCGCGTCGGCCTGACGCTCGGGGAGGGGCGGGTGCTCGCGCTGCTGGGCCGCAACGGCGCCGGCAAGACCACCTGCATGGGCGCGGTCATGGGCTTCGTGCGGGTGCGCGGCGGCACGATGAGCGTGTTCGGCGAGGCGCTGCGGTCGCGGGCGCCGGAGTTGGTCGTGCGCCAGGGCGTCGCCATCGTGCCGCAGGGCCGCCGGGTCTTCCCGTCGCTGACCGTGCGCGAGAACCTCGTCGTCGCCGCCCGCAGGGTCCGCGGCGGCGCCTGGCCGGTCGAGCGCGTGTTCGGCACCTTCCCTCGGCTGCGCGAGCGGGCGTCGCAGCGGGCTGGGCTGTTGTCGGGCGGCGAGCAGCAGATGCTGGCCATCGGCCGCGCCCTGATGAGCAACCCCCGCGTGCTTTTGCTGGATGAGCCGTCCGAGGGTCTGGCGCCGAAGATGGTGGCGGAGGTGGGGCAGACCATCGCCATGCTGAAGGGTGAGGGCCTGTCGATGGTGCTCGTCGAGCAGAACGTCCACCTCGCCCTGTCCCTTGCGGACGAGGTGGCGATCGTCAACACCGGGCGCATTGTCAGCGAAAGTCCGGCGGCGGCGCTCGCGGCGGACCCCGAAACCATCAACCGCCACCTCGGCGTGTTCTGAAGGAGAGTCCTAACTTGGCTGAAGAAACCAATCACTACGGCGCCACCGCCGCCCGCGAGCACGGCCGGCCCGGCCGCGAGCTGCGGCCCCGCGGCGTCACGATCGACATGCACTCCCACGTGCTGGTCCCGGAAGCGGCCGCGCTGACGGGGCCGCACGTGGATCTCGCGAAGGTGCCGCTGGCGCACTTCGCGACCGACAACACCAAGGCGCTGAACCGCAAGCAGGATGCAGACCGTCGCCCGAACATGCTGGACCTGGCGGTGCGCCTCCATGACATGGACGCGGCCGGGATCGACGTGCAGGTCATCATGCCGCCGCCGCCGCAATGCACCTACGCAGTGCCGCTCGACATCGGGATGGAGGCGGCGCGGATCGTCAACGCAGGTCTCGCGGCTTTCGCCGCGCAGAAGCCGGAGCGGTTCGCGGCCATCGGCACCGTGCCGATGCAGGACGGCCGTGCCGCCGCGGCCGAGCTGGAGCGGTCGATG
The DNA here is from genome assembly GCA_964251035.1 of uncultured Acetobacteraceae bacterium. Lineage (GTDB taxonomy): Bacteria > Pseudomonadota > Alphaproteobacteria > Acetobacterales > Acetobacteraceae > CAHJXG01. Next base: position 12,350 of record CAXUJE010000103.1, on the reverse strand, counting down.
CGCGAGGACGGGATGAAGGGCGCGCAGGTCTTGACCAGCGTGAACGGGCTGGAGCTGTCCGATCCCCAGTTCGCCCCCTTCTGGGCCAAGGCAGAGGAGCTGGGCGCCGTCGTGCTGATCCATCCCAACGGCTTCACCGAGGCCGGGCGCATGAGCCGCTTCTACTTCAACAACGTCATCGGCAACCCGCTGGAGACGACGCTGGCGCTGCACTACCTGATCTTCGACGGCGTGCTGGAGCGGCATCCGGCGCTCAAGCTGATCGCGGTGCACGGCGGCGGCTACCTCGCCAGCTATTCCGGGCGCATCGACCACGCTTGGGGCGCCCGCTCGGACGTGCGGGGCACCCTGCCGCTTCCGCCCACGACCTACCTGAAGCGGGTGTTCTTCGACTCCGTGGTGTTCACGCCGCACCAGCTACGAAACCTGGTGGACGTGTTCGGCGCCGAGAAGATCCTGATGGGGACGGACTACCCCTACGACATGGCCGAAAGCGACCCGGTGGGCCATCTCGCCTCCGCCGGGCTGGACGAGGCCACGTTGGGGAAGATCGCCGGGGGGAACGCGAAGGCGCTGTTCGGGGTCTGATGCCAGGCGGCTTTCGCTTCGGCCTGTTTGGGGGTGAGACGAGGGCAGGTCGGTGCCTGGCAGGGGGTTAGGGCAGGAAGCTAGAAATCCAGCAGTGCCGTTTCCGTCATCACAGCGTCCGGGGCGTGATGGCGGGCGGCCGCTTCCCGCTCCTCGTCGCTGCTCGTTTGTGCCTGCAGGTAGGCGCCGAGATGCCGGCCGCGGCGCACGATGCGCTGCCCCACGGGCCGGCGCTCTGCCTCGTAGCGCCGCAGGGCCGCCTCGACCTCCTCCTCCTGCGCCAGCGCCGCGGCGAGGCAAGCGCCGTCCTCCGCCGCCTTCGTGACCCCGGCGCCGACATGCGGGCGGGCGACGAAGGCGGCATCGCCCACCAGCACCGCGCGCCCGAACGCGATGCGGGGGGATTCGAGGTCGTAGATCGGCTGCAGGAACGGCTTCGGCGTCGCCGCGACGACCTGCGCGAAGGCGGGGGCGAGGGTGCGCGCCGCGGCGGCCCGCATCGCCGCCGTCACCGCCGGGCGGATCAATGGCGGCGGGATCGACAGGGCGTGCGTGTGGCCGTCCGCGTCGGTCAGCAGGTCCGGCAGGGTGACCGCGCCGTCTGCCGGGCGATACCAGACGAAATTGTAGCGGCGGTGGCCCGGCCGCAGGTCGTTGCCCTCGCCAGCCACGGGATAGCCCAGCATCTGCTCGCCCGGCGGCAGGCAGAAGCCGAAGCGCCCGAACAGCGCCGCGCGGGCCTCCGCCGGCATGGATGCCTCCGCCAGCAGCCCACGCCACGCGACGTACCCGGCATAACTCGGCGCCACGTCGCCCAACAGCATCTGCCGCACGCTCGAACGGACGCCGTCAGCCCCCACCAGCAGCGCACCGTGCGCCTGCCGCCCGTTGGTGAAGCGTGCGCGCACGCCACCCGGGTCCTGGTCGATCCCGGCCAACTCGGCACTCCCCACATAGCACTCGTCGGGCAGTGCCGCGCGCAACGTGCGGAACACGCGGTCCCAGGAGGTCATGACCTGTGGGCATGCGTGGGTGCCGACGACCTTGCCATCGCGCGCCAGCGTCACCCGCTCCTGCACCGTGACGCCGAAATCGTTGTGCGGGCCCAGGCCCAGATGCTCGAGGGTGCGCCAAAGCTGGGGGTGGGTGACGATGCCGGCGCCGCGGCCGTCCAGCGGCGTCGGCACCCGCTCGAACACCTGGGCGTCCCAGCCCTGCCGACGCAGCATCAGGGCCGCGAACAATCCCCCGATCGAACCGCCGATGACGATCGCTCGCCGGGAGGAAGTGGGTGCCACGAGCGACGCTTTCTGTTTATCGCCCGATCATCGGGTTGAGGCACGTTTCCTGTCAACCCGCCCCGGCTTGGCCTGCGATGTGCCTTCCAGCAGCCGGCCGAGCGTGGCCGGGAGGCCGTTCAGCAGCGCATCCACGCTCGTCTCGATGAACGCGGGCAGCGTCACGCCCGACACGTGGCCGTACACCTCGCGGCGCTGCCCGTAATAGAAGATGCCGCCGTGGAACAGCCAATACAGCTCGATCTCCTGCGGGCTGATCGGGTGCGCGTCCGGCGCCGGCAGGCTGTGTGCCTCACGCAGCGCCTCGGCCATGCGGCGCAGCAGGTGCTGCTCCACGAAGCTGATCCACCACTGGTTCATCTCCAACCCGCGCAGCCCGGCGAACAGATAGATGCGGATCCAGTCGGAAGTGAAGATGGCGTCGGTGAAGTGCGTGTAAAAGGTGATCAGCCGGCCGCGGATCGGCTGCGACGGATCGGCGAGCGCGCGTTCCCAGTCCGGCTGCCAGCGGGTGAGGTATACCTCCTGGTACACCGCCTGGATCAGGTCCTCCTTGGACGGGAAGTAGCGGTAGATCAGCGGCTGCGTCACCTGCAGGCGCCGGGCCAGCTCCCGCGTGCCGCCGTTGAAACCGACCTCGGCGAAGTAACTGACCGCCGCTTTGATGATCCGGCGCTTGCGGTCGTCCGGCGAAAGGCGTTCGCGACGGGTGCGGGCGGCGGTGGCGCCGGTCTGCAGTTGGCTGGCACTCATGCCCCGCTGGTAGCGTGCGGCGGCGTGCGAAGGAAGGCCATTGTGACGGTTCCCACGCCGCGCAGGGGTTAGGCCGGGCCGGACGGCCGATCCCGCCAGGCTGTCGGCACGGGCTAGGAGCGATGTGGCGCTGATGGTTGAGATCCGCCGCGTGTTCGAGGCGAACTTCTGCGTCTACGGCGTTCGCAAGTTGTGGCGGCAGCTCAGACGCGAGGGCATCTCTCGCTCCGCGCAGGCCGGCTTCGCTGCTGGATGCCCTGGAGCAGGCCCTGCACCAGCGCCGGCCCGTCCAGGTTGGCGGGCTCGTGCACCATGCGGATCGCGGCATGCAACATGCCTCTCCGCTGCACCGAACGCTTGGCCGAGGCTGGCATCGAGCCCTCCGTCGGCAGCGCCGGTGGTGCCTACGACAATGCCCTCGCTGAAACCACCAACGGCCTGTTCAAGGCCGAGGCGATCCATCGACGCGGGCCATCGCGGTTTTGCGAAGCTGTCGGATACGCCACCCTCGAGTGGGTGGACTGGCATAACCACCGCCTGCTCGAGCCGATCGGCAATGGTCCGCCCGCCGAGGCCGGAGCGGCCTACCACGCCGAGCTTGAGGCCGTCCCAATGGCAGCGTAGGACTCAAGCCAACCAGCCTCCAACAAACCTGGGGCGGTTCAGCTACGGCCGCGCCGGCTTCGACCTCCCGCGACGGCGCGTTCTGCTTGCGGCGTGATCCACGCAAGGCGCGGGAGAGCCACGAAAGCCGTGGAGGCTCAGCCGCCGCCTACTCCGCCGCCGTGGCCGCGCCCAGCTCGGCCGGCAAATCCGACGGGTCCGGCAACTGCCCGTTCAAGGCCAGGCGCAACTGGTTCCGGTCCAGCTCCCCTTCCAGCCGCGCCATCACGACCGTCGCGACCGCGTTCCCGATCATGTTCACCACCGCACGCGCCTCGCTCATGAACCGGTCGATGCCCAGGATCAGCGCCATGCCCGCCACCGGGATGCTCGGCACCACGCCCAGCGTCGCCACCAGCGCGATGAACCCGGCGCCGGTGATGCCGCTGGCACCTTTCGACGTCAGGATCGCGACGCCGAACAGCGCCGCCTGCTGCGTGAGCGTCAGCGGCGTGTTGGTCGCCTGCGCCACGAACAGCGCGGCCAGCGTCATGTAGATGCTCGTGCCATCCGTGTTGAACACGTAGCCGGTGGGCACCACCAGCCCGACCACGGGCCGCGAGCAGCCGGCACGCTCCATTTTCTCCATCAGCGTCGGCAGCGCCGGGTCGGACGAGCTGGTGCCGAGCGTGAGCAGGATCTCGGCCTTGATGTAGTTCAGCAGCTTGAAGACGTTGAACCCGGCCAAGGCGCCGACCAGGCCGAGCACGACGCCCACGAAGATCGCCGACGTCAGGTAGAACACCGCCACCAGCTTCAGCAGCGGCCCGAGCGAGCTGATGCCGTAGCGTCCTACCGTGAACGCCATTGCGCCGAACGCGCCGATGGGCGCCAAGCGCATCAGCACGTTGACGACCGCGAACACCACCGATGTCGCGGCATCGACGAACACCCGCACCGGGTCCGCCCGCTTGCCCAGCACCGTCAGCGCGTAGCCGACCAGGAGCGAGACGAGCACCACCGGCAGGATGTCGCCCCGGGCGAACGCGTCGGTGAACGTGTTGGGGATGATGTTGAGCAGGAAGTCGCTGATCGTCTGCTCCTTCGCCTGGCCGGCGTAGCCCGCGACGGCCTTGGCATCGAGCTTCGCCGGGTCGGCGTTGAACCCGGCGCCCGGCTGCAGCACGTTGCCCACCACGGTGCCGATCAGCAGCGCGAACGTGGACACGACCTCGAAGTAGATCAGCGCCCGGCCACCCACCCGGCCCACCTTGCGCATGTCGCCCATGTGGGACACGCCCGAGACGACGGTGCAGAACACCACGAGCGCGATCATCATCCGGATCAGCTTGATGAACCCGTCGCCGAGCGGCTTCATGCCCACCGCGAAGACCGGGAAGAAGTTGCCCACGACCACCGCCAGCACGATGCCGAACAGCACCTGCGCATACAGCGAACGGTAGGCCGGCGTGCGTGCCCTGGACGGAACCATCGTCTCCCCTTTCAGCCTCGGTGCCCGTTTGAGGATGCGCCAGGCTGGGTCGGCTGGCGTGGATTTTTGAGCACCGAAGCGCAGCGGGCTCGCAGCCCATGAGCATCGAAGCGGAGAGCTGCGTCAGCCGCCTGGCATAGCAGCATTGTCCAACGGGCACTCAGGCCCGGTCGTCCGGGACCAGGACGACCCGGTCCCGCGTGGAGCCGAGAACAGCCTCGTAGGCAGCGCGCGCGTCGGCGAACCGAAAGGACGATGAGGCGGTGATCGGATACGGCCGCAACGATCCGTCGGCGAACCCCGGCGCCAGTTCCCGCAGCACCGCGCCCGACGCGGCCGACGACAGCGCCAGCGTGTCGACGCCCACATAGGTATGCTGCCCGCGGTAGAACTCGAAGATGTTGAACTCGACGATCCTGTGCACCGCCGCGATGAAGATCTGCCGTCCCTCGATGGCGAGCGACCTGTGCGCCGCCTGGAAATATGGGTCGCCCACCGTGTTGAACACGATATCCGCTCCGTGGCCGTCCGTAAGGCGGCGGACGGCCGCAGCGATGGCTTCGGCGGACCCGTCCACCACGTCCACAGGCCCGCTCGCATAGCCGGCATAGGGTTCCGGCCGGCGCACGGCGCCGATCACGCGCGCACCGGCCCGGGTCGCGATCTGCGCCGCTGCCTGCCCAACCTTGCCGTTCAGCCCCATGACCAGCACCACGTCGCCGGGTTTGGGCGGGCCCGCCCGGCGCAGGCCCGTCATGGCGGTCACGAACGGCACGCCCACGCCTGCCGCCTCCCCGAACGTCATCCCGGCCGGCACAGGGGCGCAGGCCGCGTGCTCCACCACCAGGTGGCTCGCATGCGTGCCGTCCCGGCGGATGCCGAGGTCGCCCGAGGAGCCGAACACGCGCTGGCCGACCGCGTCCGCCGGACCATCCACCACCACGCCGGCGAAGTCGCGCCCGGGAGTGCGGGGAAACACGGCATATGGCATCAGGCCCAGCATGGCCTTGACGTCGGACGGGTTCACCCCGGCGGCGTGCATCTCCACGAGCACCTCGCCGGACGCGAGGGCCGGCAGTGGCACGTCCGCCATTTCCAGCGGCAGTTCGGCGAGGCCTTCCGCCTTGGCCGCCACCCGTATTGCGCGGGCGTTCATGGGGCGGGCGTTCATGCCGTGCGGGCCTCGCCCCGCGCCGGCAGGCCGAGCAGCGCCCGCGCCTCGGCCGGGCTGGCAGCCTGTCCGCCGAGCGCCTCGACAATCCCCCGCACCTTCGCGACCATGGCCGCATTGGACGGCGCCAGCACGCCCTTCTCCAGGTACACCGAGTCCTCCAACCCCACCCGCACATGCCCGCCGGCCAGGAACGACTGCGCGGCCATCGTGAACGCAGCCTTGCCGATGCCGATCGCGGTGAACGGCGACCCCGGCGGCAGCAGGCCGCGGGCGTACAGCACCGTTTCGGGCGATGGCTGGAAGCCGTAGCGGACCCCCATCACGAACGAGCACAGCGGCGACGGCCCGACCGACCCGTCCGCGACCAGGTCGTGCATCAGCGCGATGTCGCCCGAATCGAACAGCTCGATCTCCGGCTTCACGCCCGCCTCGCGGATCACCCGCGCCATCCGCCGCACGTTGCCCGGCGTGTTGATCACCACCTGGCCACCCGAGTTCATCGTGTTGAGGTCGAGTGTGCAGATGTCCGGCCGGAGTGCGGCGATGTGGGCGACGCGCTTCTCCGGGTGCATCAGCGTCGTGCCGGGTCCGGCCACAGCCGGATCGTCGTCGGACGGCACGTAGCGGCCGCCGGGGCCGGTAGTGATGTTGAGGATCAGGTCCGCGTTGCGGCGGCGGATGCGCTCGACCACGTCCTGATACAGGCCAAGCTCCATCGACGGCTTGCCCGTGCCGGGTTCGCGAACGTGGATGTGCGCGACCGCCGCCCCGGCCTCCCCGGCGCCGAGGCAGGCATCGGCGATCTCCTCCGGCGTGACCGGCAGGTGCGGCGTTTGCGCAGGCGTGGTGAGATTGCCGGTGACGGCGCAGGTGATGACGACGCGGTGCGGGGGTGGGCGCATCACAGCGACCGCCCGCCGTCGACGACGATCGTCTGGCCGGTCGAGAACGTCAGGTGCGTCGCGCAGGCGAGCACCGCCTGCGCCACGTCCTCCGCCGTCGCCACGCGCTTCAAGGGCGTGGTGGCGGCGGTCTTCTGGTTGAACTCCTCCCCCCGGCCAGGCACGAAGCCGGTCGAAACCACGCCGGGCGATACCGCCAGCACCCGCACCGCGGGCGCCAATGCCCGGGCGAGCGACTTGGTCATCACGTCGATCCCCGCCTTCGCCGCGCAGTAGGCAATGGACGAGCCCTGGCCGTTCAGCGCCGCAATGGAGGAGATGGACACGATCAGCCCATCGCCGCCCGCCTTCAGCATGGGCGCGAAGGCGCGGACGACGGCGAACTGCCCGCGCCAGTTGACGGCGAACATGCGGTCGATCAGCGCGTCGTCCAGCGCATCGAGGTCCGCGTGCGGCACGGGTTTGGTGAACCCGGCGGCGTTGACCAGCACATGGAGCCGGCCATGCCGGGCGGCGACCGCGTCGCGCAGCGCATCCACGCTGGCGCCGTCGTCGATCTGGAGCGGCAGGGCCAGGTGCCCGGCGCCGGGCAGGCCGCCCAGCACCGCAGCACCCGCCGCGTCCTTGCCCGGGCGGTGGGTGATGATGACCGCAGCACCCGCTTCCGCGAACAAGCGCGCGCTCGCCGCCCCGATCCCGCCGGAGCCGCCTGCGATCAGCGCCACTTTGCCATTGAGCTGCATCACTTGATCGGCGGCGTCGGCAGCTCGGACACGCCCGGCTCCATGACGAACTCGTAGTCGAACGTGTACCAGGGCGCCGCCACGTCCGGGGCGGGCGGCGTGCCGTCCTCGTGGCGCACGTAGTCGCCGATCAGCGGCTGGGTGACGCCGAACACGACATCGCTGTCGATGTTGGGGTCGTCGTCCACGAACACTTGCGTCACGAGGGTCTTGTACCCCGGCGCGTGCGCCAGGACGTGCAGATGCGCGGGCCGGAACGGGTGGCGGTTCTGCGCCCGCAGCAGGTCGCCGACCGGTCCGTCCGTGGGCACCGGGTAGCCGGCCGGCTTGGTCGAGCGGAACGAGAACCGGCCGTCCGCGTCCGTGTGGAACACGCCGCGCAGGTTCATCGGCGCCTGCTCCGGGTCCTGGTTCTCGTAGAAGCCGCGCGGGGAAGAGTGCCAGACGTGCACCGCGGCGCCCGGCAGCGGCTCGCCCTTGGGGTTCACGATCCGGCACTGCGCGAACAGCGCCGGCCCGTCGGTGGGCGAGCGGACGATGGACTGGCCGTTCTCCATCTCCGGCGCCCCCATGCGCCAGAACGGGCCGAGCAGCGCCGACGCGCTTTCGGTCGCGCCGTTGTTGCCGTTGTTGAGCAGGCACACGAGCGTGGACACGCCGATCGCGTCCGAGAACAGGATGCCCTCGTTGTGCAGGTCGTGCGTGGCCTGGCCGATGCGGTTGAGGAAGCCGATGCCGGCGTCCCACTCCTTCTCCGTCAGCCGCACCTCGCGCACGAAGGCGTGCATGTGGCGGACGAACGCGCCCGCGACCTCGCGCAGCCGCGGGTCACCGCCCTGCGCCATCGCCTGGAGCACCGCGGCGGTGACCGAGTCCGGGCCGTCAATGATCATCGGCATGCCTCCCTGGCGTTTTTGCGGCCCAGTTCTTGCGCCCTCAGTGTTCTTGCGCCCTCAGTCCTGGCGCCGGTTGCACGTCCCTATGAATCTGCCAGGCTCCCGGCTTGTCAACGTCTGCCATTGCCCACCCGCCATGGAGTTGCCCGTGAACGTCACCCGGTTCGCCGCCGCGCCGCCCTACCCGGCGCCTCCCGACCACCACGGCATGACCTGCCTGCGGCTGCAGGGGCACAACGCCGGACCGTCCCAGGCGCTATGGATGGGCGTGTCGCAGGTCGGACCCGGCGGGTCCATCGAACGGGGGGCGTCGCCGCTGGAAAAGCACTACGTCGTGCTTTCGGGCGAAGTGACGATCGTGACCGACGACGGGGAAGCCGTGCTGGGGCCATGGGACTCGGTGTGCCTGGCGCCCAACGAGGCCCGGGCGCTCGAAAACCGCTCCGACGCGCCGGCCGCGGTGCTGCTTGCGATGCCGCTGCCGCCGGCCTGAAATCCTGGACGCCGCGCCGCCGATCCGGCAACGTGGGCGAAAATCAGGGAGGATACGGTGCCCATGAGGCAAGCGTGCGGTTGCCTGGGACGTCGCGGCCTCCTTGCCGCCGGCGGGTTAGCACTGGCGACCCTCGGACGCCGCGCCCAGGCCGAACGGCCGTTCCGGATCGACGTGCACCACCACCTGTATGCGCCGGAGTACATCGCCGGCGTGGAACGGCACATGGCCGTGCCGCCGATCATGCGCGCCTGGACGCCGGAGCGCTCGCTCGACCAGATGGACCGTGCCGGCATCCAAACGGCCATGCTGTCCGTCACCGCGCCGGGCGTCTGGTTCGGCGACCCGGCGGAAGCCCGGCGCCTCGCCCGCGCCAGCAACGAGTACGGCGCCGGCCTCGCGCGCGACCACAAGGGCCGGTTCGGCTTGTACGCCGCCCTGCCCGCGCAGGACCTGGACGGCAGCCTGGCCGAGATCGCCTACGCCATGGATACACTGCACGCCGACGGCATCGGCATGTTCACCAGTTACGGCGACAAGTGGCTGGGCGACCCGCTCTTCGCGCCGATCTACGAGGAGCTGAACCGCCGCCGCGCCGTGCTCTACACGCATCCGAACGATGCGCCGTGCTGCATGGGCCTGGTGCCCGCCATCGCCGACACGGTGATCGAGTGGGGCACCGACACCACGCGCTCGATCGCGACCATGGTGTTCAACGGCTTCGCCGGGCGCTATCCCGGCATCAAGGTGGTCTTCAGCCACGCCGGCGGCACCATGCCGTTCCTGATCGAACGGTTCGAGGTGCAGTCGAAGCTCGGCGACTACCCGAAAACCCTTCCGGACGGACCTCGCCCGGCGCTGCGCCACTTCCACTACGACACCGCGCAGGCGTCCAACCCCGAGGCGCTCGGCACGCTGATGAAGCTCGTCCCGCCGTCGCAGATCGTGTTCGGCACCGATTACCCGTACCGGACCTGCGAGGAGCACGTACGCAACCTGGCCGCGATGGAGCTTAGGCCCGAGGACCTGGCCGCCGTCGAGTCCGGCAACGCGCGCCGCCTGATGCCCGGGCTGGCATGATGCGGGGCGCAGCCATGAGAACGGCGGGCACCGTCAACTTGGCGGCCGGGCGGGTTGCGAGATGGGGCTGAGCCCGGCAGGCGGGTGGGATGAAGGCGCCTGCCTGCCCGAGCTATGCGGGCTACCGCTTCCCGGCTGAGATCATCAGCCACGCCGTCTGCCTCTTTTTTCGTGCCTGCTCACCCGCCTCACGCCTGCTCAGGCGGTTTGCATGACAGCTTCTCCGGCCGGCGCGGCCCGTAGCGCCCCGGACGCGGTCAGCCCGTGCAGGCGCCCGGTGGCGATGACGCTGACGGCTGCGGCACAGGCCTTGGCGCCCCGCCCGGCGCGGAACCCGCCCGTCACCCTGCGGAAGACCGCCGAAGGGCGCAGCGCGCGTTCGCAGGCGTTGTTGGTGCAGGGCACGTCGCGCCGGGCGACGAAGCGGGACAGGTCGCCGCGGCCGCGGCGCATGGCGCGGAACAGGCGGCACGCGGCGGGCCGTTCCGGCATCGGCCCTGACAGCAGCCGGTCCAGGCCCGCGTGGCCTTGCTCCAAGGTGCTGTCTTTCAGCCCCGCCCATCGCTTGCCGATCGCCATGGCCCGCAACAGCAGCAGGCGAAAGCCCGAAGCGAACCCGCCATCCCCGTCCTCGCTCGCACAGGCCGCATCGCGCAGCAGGTGCGCCAGGCACATCTGCCGTGTCGCGCCATGGCCCCGCTGGCCGCCATAACGGTCCGCCACCCAGACGTCCGGCTGCGCACCGCCCATGAACGCGGTCACGACGGATGCCGCCCGGGTGTCGGCGATCACGTGGCAGATCGCCGTCGAGCCCAGCAGCACCTACTGCCACCAGGTCTTGCCCCTGACCCGCGCCGAGGTTTCGTCCGAGTCCACAACCGGACTTGCACGCACCGCCGCCGCGATCGGCGCGGCAGCAGCGAGCCGCGGCGCCTCGGCACGGGCCAGGATGTCGGCGGCCGCACCCTCGCTGAGGGTCAGGCCGAACACCTCGGACAGCAGGCAGACGAGGCGCTCGAAGCCAATCGCCGAGGTCACGTGCAGATGGATGATCAACGCACACAGCCCTGGCCCGAACGGCGGGCCGGGATCAAAGCTGTCCGGCGTAGGAGCGGCCACGCGCTTGCGGCAGCATGGGCGAACGCCGCAATGGCGGTTGATGCGGGTCACGACCGGGCTGCCCAGCGTCTTGCGCGGCACGCCGAGACTGGCCTCCCGCTCCGCGATCCGCGCCGTCAACGCACCGGTCTGCACAGCTTGCGCCCCAGTCTGCACCTGCTGCGCCAGGATCAGCGCAACCAGGTCGGCCTTGGAAAGAGCCTTGAGGATTTCGCTATTCCCGGAAGGCGATGAACCAATCCAACCCTCGCCCTGTCAAGCCGGACATTCATGCCACCAATGGTCAGGCAGCCAAGAAGGGTGAGTAGTTACGGGCCTTGGCGAAGACCCTAGCTGTTCAGTCCTGGGGTGTGATGGCACAGTCAGCCGGCAGGCAGCAAGGGACGAGCCATGGGCCAGGTTCTCCACGGCAGCGCCACGACGACTGAGGCAGTGCGTCGCGCGATACGGCGGAGCCGAGGAAGCGTAAGGGCGCTGGCGCAGCGCCGCGGCGTCGGCCCCACCACCGTCCAGAAATGGCGTGGGCGCCAGACCACGGCCGATGTGGCGATGGGAGCCAAGCAGCCCTGCTCGCCCGTGCTCCCCCCGAGCAGGAAGCGGCCATCGTCGCCTTCCGCCGGCACATGCTGCTGCCGCTGGATGACTGCCTGTATGCCCTCCAGCCCATCATCCCGGCGCTGACACGATCCAGCCTGCACCGCTGCCCACAGCGCCACGGCATTTCCCAGTTGCCCGGAACCGAGGGCGACAAGCCAGACAAGAAGCGCTTCAAGGCCGACCCAATCGGCTACTTGCACATCGACGTCGGACCCGCGCAAACCGCGTCGCGGTTTCGCTGGGTTCGCCGGACATCGCCGAGGTCCACACCGAGCAGGGCAAGCTGCGGCTGTTCGTGGCCATCGACCGCACCGGCAAGTGCGCCTGTGCCCGCCTCGTGGAAAGCGCGGGCAAGATGGAAGCGGCGGAGTTCCTGCGCGATCTGGTCGAGGCCGTGCCCTACGCGATCCACGCCGTGCTGACCGGCAACGGCATCCCAGCGAAACCGCGGAGCGGTTTGCGCGCGTTCACCAGCCGCGCGCGCGACATCCACGACAGCCAGCACATCTTCGACCGCGTGTGCGACGAGCACGCCATCGAGCACCGGCTGACCAAGGCACGGATGAGGTTGGACAGCCTTGTTTGCGCGCCGTCCTGTTGTTCTCCGGTTGC
>CAXUJE010000102.1:0-15069 GCA_964251035.1 uncultured Acetobacteraceae bacterium | reverse complement strand
GCGTTGATCTCCTGGTGCGGCACGTAGGGCGGCACGAAGATGAAGTCGCCCGGCCCGGCCTCCGCCACGAACTCCAGCGCGTTGCCCCACCGCATCCGCGCCCGCCCGCGCAAGACGTAGATCACGCTTTCCAGCGCGCCGTGGTGGTGCGCGCCGGTCTTGGCGTCGGGGTGGATGTGCACCGTGCCGGCCCACAGCTTCTGCGCCCCGGCGCGGGCGAAGTCGATGGCGGCGGCGCGGCTCATGCCCGGCGTCTGCGGCGTGTTGCTGTCCAGGCTGTCGCCCGGGATCACCCGCACCCCGTTCAGCTTCCAATCCGTTTCCGTGGCCTCGCCCATGCCCGCCTCCCTCGTTCAACCGCGTCAGCGTGGCCCGTCCGGACCCGGTCCGCAAGGCGGTGCCAAACCGGGCAAGTCCCGCTATAACCGTCCCGGACACGGCGCGAGCCGCCGCAGACAGGAGGCCCGACATGGACATGCCAGCCCCGCACCAGGCCGAACGGACCCGAAACGGCCAGCAGGTCGCGCGGGTGGCGCTCGCCATCGGCCTCGCGGCGTTGGGACTGTACGTGCTCCAGGGCTTCCTGCGCGCCCTGGTCTGGGCGGCGATCCTGGCGATCGCCACCTGGCCGCTGTACCAGCGGACGCAGCAGCGGTTCGGCGCCGGGCGGCACCGCGTGCTGCTGCCGCTGCTGTTCACCGCGGCGATCACGCTCACTTTCGTGATCCCGCTGGCGCTCGTGGTGGTGCAGCTCAGCCATGAGGCGTGGCTGCTCGCGGGCGTGGTCGTCGATGTGCGCGCCCACGGCATGGCGGCGCCCGACTGGCTCACGCGGCTTCCGGTGGGCGCGGCGCAGGCGACCGGCTGGTGGGACGCGAACCTGCGCGACCCGGCGAATGCGCAGGCGCTGCTGGGCCGGATCGACCGGGAGCGGGTCATGCTGGCCAGCCGCGAGTTCGGCACGCAGTTGGCGCATCGCGGCGTGCTGTTCGGCTTCACCCTCGCCACCCTGTTCTTCCTGTTCCGCGACGGAACGCGCCTGGTCGGTCAGATGCGCACGGCCAGCCGCCGCCTGCTCGGCCCGGATGGGGAAAGGCTGGGGCAGCAGGTCATCGCCTCCGTCCACGGCACGGTGGACGGCCTGGTGCTGGTGGGCCTCGGCATCGGCACCGTGCTGGGCTTCGGCTACTGGCTGGCCGGGGCGCCGCATCCGGTGCTGCTGGGCGCGCTGACTGCGGTAGCGGCCACGGTTCCGCTGGGCTCGATGCTGGTGCTGGCGCTGGCGGCGCTCCTGGTGCTGGCGACGGCGACGGCGGTGAAGGCCGCGGTGCTGCTCGCCGCCGGCGCGGCCGTCATCTTCGTCGCCGACCACGCGATCCGCCCGGCGCTGATCGGCGGCACCACCCGCCTGCCCTTCATCTGGGTGCTGCTCGGCATCCTGGGCGGGGTGGAGGTGTTCGGCCTGCTCGGCCTGTTCGTCGGCCCCGCGATCATGGCGGCGCTGATCCTGCTTTGGCGGGAATGGACGGGGGCGCATGGTGGCGCCGGGATGCCGCCGAACCGCGTGGCGTAGCCGCGCTCATAAGGCTGGACCAAGACCAGGCAAGCACAGCCAGCCGCTGGAAAAGGATGCGAACATGGATGTAGCCGCCACGGACCCCCACCTCGCCGACGCCGCCCCCCCCGCCGACCAGATGCGGGCCAGGATCGTCGGCAAGCTCACCTACCAGGTCGGCAAGTCGCCCGGCGTCGCCAGCGAGCGCGACTGGTTCGTGGCGACCGCGCTCGCCGTGCGGGACAGCGTGCTGGACTGCTGGTTCGACAGCACCCGGCGCACCTATGAGAGCGGCGGCAAGCGGGTCTATTATCTCTCGCTCGAGTTCCTCATCGGCCGCCTGCTGTTCGACGCCATCGGCAACCTGGGCCTGATGGAAGAGGTGCGGGCGGCCCTGGCGGCGGAGGGCGTGGACCTTGAGCGCCTGCGGGAGCAGGAGCCGGACGCCGCCCTCGGCAACGGCGGCCTCGGGCGCCTCGCGGCCTGCTTCATGGAAAGCATGGCGACGCTCGGCATCCCCGCCTACGGCTACGGCATCCGCTACGAGCACGGGCTGTTCCGCCAGGTCATCGTCGATGGCATCCAGCAGGAACTGCCGGAGGACTGGCTGTCCCTCGGCAACCCCTGGGAGTTCGAGCGGGCGGAGGTCGCCTACCCCATCGGCTTCGGCGGCACCGTGGCCCGGCAGGAAGGCCCTGGCGGCAGCGCCTATGCCTGGCACCCGGCCGAGACGCTGTCGGCCGTCGCCTACGACATGCCGGTGGTGGGCGGCCCTACCCCGGGCGGTGCGGACGGCGCGGTTCCGGCGCACCACGCCAACACGCTGCGGCTCTGGTCGGCCCAGGCGACGACGCCGATGCAGCTCGACGACTTCAACCGCGGCGACCACGTGGGCGCGCTGCGCGACCGGGTGCGGGTCGAGGCGGTGTCGCGCGTGCTTTACCCTGGCGACGAGAGCGACGCCGGGCAGGAGCTGCGGCTGCGCCAGGAGTTCTTCTTCGCCTCTGCGTCGCTGCAGGACCTGATGCGCCGCCACCTGGAGCAGTTCGGCACGCTGTCCAACCTGTCGGACAAGGCGGCGATCCAGCTCAACGACACCCATCCGGCCATCGCGGTCGCTGAGATGATGCGCCTGCTGGTCGATGCGCACGGCGTCGAGTGGTCCGCCGCCTGGGCCACCACCGTCGCGACCTTCGCCTACACCAACCACACCCTGCTGCCGGAAGCGCTGGAAACCTGGCCGGTCTCGCTCATGGAGCGCCTGCTGCCGCGGCACATGCAGATCATCTACCTGCTGAACGCTCGCCACCTGGAGCGCGTCACCACGCACGGCCCGGCGGACGAGGCGCTGCTGCGCACGCTGTCGATTATCGACGAGCGGCATGGCCGGCGGGTGCGGATGGGGCATCTGGCATTCCTGGGGTCGCACTCGATCAACGGCGTATCGGCGCTCCACACCGGCCTGATGCAGAAGACGGTGTTCCGTGAGCTTCACGCCGAATACCCCGGCCGCATCAACAACAAGACCAACGGCGTCACCTTCCGCCGCTGGCTGCACCGGGCCAACCCGGGGCTGACGAGCCTGCTGGTCGAGACGCTCGGCCCGCGCGTGCTGCAGGACGCCACGGCGCTCGCGGATCTCCGCCCCCATGCCGACGACCCCGGCTTCCAGGCCGCGTTCGCCCGGCAGCGGCTCGGCCGCAAGGAGGCGCTGGCCCGGGTGATCGCCGACCGCACCGGCATCGCGGTCAATCCCGGCGCGATGTTCGACGTGCAGGTCAAGCGCATCCATGAGTACAAGCGGCAATTGCTGAACATCCTGCACGCCGTGGCGCTGTACGACTCGATCCGGGCGCAGCCGACGCGGGACTGGGTGCCGCGGGTGAAGATCTTCGCCGGCAAGGCGGCGCCGGGCTACCGCGCGGCGAAGCAGGTGATCCGGCTGGCCTGCGACGTGGCGCAGGTCATCAACTCCGACCCGGCGGTCGATGGGCAGTTGAAGGTGGTGTTCCTGCCGAACTACAACGTGAGCCTCGCCGAGGCCATCATCCCCGCCGCCGACCTGTCGGAGCAGATCTCCACCGCGGGCATGGAGGCGTCAGGCACCGGCAACATGAAGCTCGCCTTGAACGGCGCGCTCACCATCGGCACGCTGGACGGCGCCAACGTCGAGCTACGCGACCACGTGGGGCCGGACAACATCTTCATCTTCGGCATGACCGCCGACCAGGTGCTGGCCCGCACGCAGCGGGGCCTTTCGGCGCATGACGACGTGGCCCGCTGCCCGGCGCTGCAGCAGGCACTGGACGCCATACGGTCCGGCGTGTTCTCTCCCAGCGAACCCAGCCGCTACCAAGAGCTGGTGCACAACCTGCTGGAAAGGGACACGTTCATGATCGCCGCCGACTTTCAAAGCTACCTGGACCAGCAAGTTGCGGTCAAACAGCTCTGGATCGACCCGGCCGCGTGGTGGCGCGCCAGCATCCTCAACACCGCGGGCGTCGCCTGGTTCTCCTCGGACCGCACGATCACCGAGTACGCCACCGAGATCTGGAACGCCCCGCCCCAAGCAGGATCAGGACCGCGGCTGGGGCCGGCGTCGGGGAGTGCGGACGCATGATCCGCACCAGCCCCGGGGTGAACGCCCCCCTCGCCCGCAGCGCCATGGCGTACGTGCTCGCCGGCGGGCGCGGCAGCCGGCTGATGGAGATGACCGACATCCGCGCCAAGCCCGCGGTGTACTTCGGCGGCAAGAGCCGGATCATCGACTTCGCGCTGTCCAACGCGCTGAACTCGGGCATCCGCCGCATCGGCGTCGCCACGCAGTACAAGGCGCACAGCCTGATCCGCCACCTGCAGCGCGGATGGGACTTCTTCCGGCCGGAGCGCAACGAGAGCTTCGACATCCTGCCCGCCAGCCAGCGCGTGTCGGAGACCGGCTGGTACTCCGGCACCGCCGACGCGGTGTACCAGAACATCGACATCATCGAGAGCTACGAGCCGCGCTTCATCGTCCTGCTCGCCGGCGACCACATCTACAAGATGGACTACGAGCCGATGCTGCAGCAGCACGTCGAGCAGAACGCCGACGTGACGGTGGGCTGCATCGAGGTGCCGCGGATGGAGGCGACGGGCTTCGGCGTCATGGGCGTCGATGAGGACGACCGGATCGTCTCCTTCCTGGAGAAGCCCGCCGACCCGCCTGGCATCCCCGGCAGCCCGGACCAGGCGCTGGCCAGCATGGGCATCTACGTGTTCGACACCCGCTTCCTCATGGACCAGCTCCGCCGCGACGCCGCCGACCCCGGGAGCGGCCATGACTTCGGCCGCGACCTCATCCCCTACCTCGTCAAGCACGGCAAGGCGGTGGCGCACCGCTTCGCCGCCTCCTGCGTGCGCTCCTCTGCCGAGGCGGAATCCTATTGGCGCGACGTCGGCACCGTCGATGCCTATTGGGAGGCGAACGTCGACCTCACCGACTTCGTGCCCGGCCTCGACCTGTACGACCGGGACTGGCCGATCTGGACCTATGCCGAGATCACGCCGCCGGCCAAGTTCGTGCATGACGAGCCGGGCCGGCGCGGCCAGGCGATCAGCTCCCTCGTGTCCGGCGGCTGCATCGTGTCCGGCAGCGCCATCCACCGCTCCTTGCTGTTCACCGGCGTGCACACCCATTCGCGGGCCGTCATCGACGCGGCGGTGATCCTGCCCTACGTCACGGTGGGCCGGTCCGCGCGGCTGCGCAACGTCGTCATCGACCGCGGCGTGCGCATCCCCGAGGGCCTGGTAGCCGGCGAGGACGCCGAAGAGGATGCCGCCCGCTTCCGCCGCACCGGCCGGGGCGTGTGCCTGATCACCCAGCCGATGATCGACAAGCTGCAGGCGTGACGCCGCTCCGGGTGGTGTTGGTCATCTCGGAGGCCTTTCCGCTGGTCAAGATTGGCGGGCCAGCATGCCTGGAATTCGTCGGCGCGCCGTTTAGGAGGTTCGCCCATGCCGAGCTTACCCAAGCCTGAACTTACCAAGGTCGCCCTGTTCAGCAAGGAGTTCCCGCCTTACGTTTATGGTGGGGCGGGGGTGCACGTCGAATATCTCAGCCGGGCGCTGGCCAAGATCATGCAGGTGGAAGTCCGCGCGTTCGGCGACCAGGCCCTGGACGAAGGCGCGCTCGTCGTCCGCGGCTACAAGCAATGGGATGAGACCAAAACCGGCAGCGACCCGCGCTTCACGGGCGCCATCGATGCGTTCGCGCGCTCGTTGGTCATGGCCAAGGACCGTCTCGATGCCCATCTCGTGCATTGCCACACCTGGTACACCGACATCGGCGGCACCATCGCGTCCCAGCTCTGGAATGTCCCCTATGTTCTGACCATCCACTCGCTTGAGCCGCTGCGTCCCTGGAAGCAGGAGCAACTCGGCAACGCCTATCATCTCAGCGTCTGGATGGAGCGCACCGCCATCGAACAGGCCGACGCCATCATCGCCGTCTCCCGCGAGACCAAGGCGGACGTGCTGCGCCTGTTCGACGTGGAGCCTGAGCGGGTCCACGTCATCCATAACGGCATCGACCCAGTGGAATACCGCCCGACGCCCGGCACCGACGTGCTCAGCAAGTACGGCGTCGACCCGGGCCGGCCCTTCCTGCTGTTTGTCGGGCGCATCACCCGGCAGAAGGGCATCATCCACCTCGTCAACGCCATTCCCCACATCGACCCAGCGCTGCAGGTCGTGCTCTGCGCCGGCGCCCCCGACACGCCGGAGATCGGCCGCGAAATGGAAGAGGGTGTGGCCAAGGTTGCGGCTCGGAGGCCGGGTGTTGTTTGGATCCGGGAGATGATCTCCCGCCCGGAGGCCATCCAGCTCTATACCAATGCCGCAGTGTTCTGCTGCCCCTCGGTTTACGAGCCGTTCGGGATCATCAACCTTGAGGCAATGGCCTGCGAGACCGCCGTTGTCGCCTCCGCCGTGGGCGGCATCCCCGAGGTTGTGGCGCCGAACGAGACCGGGCTTCTGGTCGATCCTGGCCTAGTGCCCGGCACCTTCGAACCGGCCAACCCAGCCGCGTTCTCCGCGGGCCTGGCCGATGCGGTCAACAGACTGGCGCGCGACCCCGCCCTGCGCGCGCGCTTCGCCAAGGCCGGGTGTGAACGAGCGACTGCACACTTCAGCTGGGACGCCATCGCGCGGACCACGGTCGCGCTTTACCGTTCGGTGTTGGAGCAGCGGGCCGCGACCAAGTGATCCCGCACGACGCCAGGCGCGGCGACTACGGCTGGTCCGCCCCTTCCGCTGAATATGCGGAGCTGTATCGCAGCCTCCGGCGACATCAGCGGCTGCGGTCGGCCGAGCATCCCGCGTGCTTCCCGCCGTCCGAAGATGAGGCTACAAAGCCTGGCCGCACGTCGGGCCTGCCTTTCGAAGCTTTCGCGAAGGGCGGCCGCCTTGCGGACAGAAAAGGGAGGGCGGCAATGAGCACAAACACCAAGGCGCCATGCGACGCGATCCTGCAGAGGGTCGTGTCGGGAAACCAGCGGGTTCCCGGCGTGGTGGCGATGGCCACGGACCGGAACGGCATCGTCTATGAGGGCGCGGCCGGCAAGCGCGTGCTCGGCCAGGGCGCCGACATGACGACTGACAGCGTTTTCGCGATCTTCTCAACCACCAAGGCGATCACCGGCACCGCCGTCCTGCAACTGGTCGAGGAAGGCAAGGTCGATCTCGACGCGCCCGCCAAGACCTATGCGCCGGAGGTTGGCAAGCTGCAGGTGCTGGACGGCTTCGATGCCGCCGGGCAGCCGAAGCTCCGTGCGCCCAAGCGCGACATCACCACCCGCATGCTGCTGCTGCACACCGCCGGGCTGGGCTATGACTTCTTTAACGAGCACTACAACCGCTTGGCGCAGGAACACGGCCAGCCAAGCGTCATCACCGCGTCCAAGGCGTCGATCAACACGCCGTTGCTGTTCGACCCCGGCGATGAGTGGGAGTACGGCTCCAACATGGACTGGGCGGGCCAGGTGGTGGAGGGCGTCACCGGCAAGCGGCTGGGCGAGGTCATGCAGGAGCGGATCTTCGCCCCGCTCGGCATGGCGGACACGGCCTTTGCCATGACGCCATCCATGCGGTCCCGCCTGGCGCGCATCCATCAACGCGAGGCCAACGGCAGCCTGACGCCGCTCAGCGACTTCGAACTGCCACAGGAGCCGGAGGTCCACATGGGTGGCCATGGCCTTTACTCGACGGTCGGCGACTACTGCCGCTTCATCCGCATGTGGCTCAACGACGGCGCCGGCGAGGGCGGCCGCGTGCTGAAGCGGGAGACCGTTCTCATGGCCGAGAAGAACGGCCTCGGCGACATGAAGATCAAGGGTTTGCCCGGTGTCATCCCCACGCTGTCGAACCATGCGGAGTTCTTCCCGGGGCAGCCCAAGTCCTGGGCCTTGACGTTCATGGTCAATGACGTTGAAGCACCGACCGGGCGTCCAGCGGGCGCGCTCGCCTGGGCCGGCCTCGCCAACCTGTTCTACTGGATCGACCGTCAGAACGGCATTGGCGGGTTCTGGGCGACGCAGATCTTCCCGTTCGCCGACCCCGTCTCGGTCACGGGCTACATCGATTTCGAAACGGCGGTCTATCAAAGCTCGGCTTTGGAGAAGGCTGCATAGGCCTCGGCTGGGTCCCCCACGTGCCGAGTGCGCGGGGTGCTTGGGCGCAACACGTCGGGGAGCATAGCATGCGCATCGGAGTGGCGGGACTCGGCGGGCGGATGGGCCTGCTGCTGGCGGCGGAGATCGCCTCGTCCGGGCACGTCGTCGCCGGCGGCACGCTGCGGCCCGGCTCAAGCCGGACGCCGCCCCCGGGCATCGCCGTGCTGCCAGACTTGGCGACGCTTGCCGCGCGGTCAGACGTGGTGATCGATTTCACCCATGCCTCGACGGCGCAGCCGCACGCCGCCGTTATGGCGCAATCCGGCACCGCCTGGGTGTTGGGCACCTCCGGCCTGTCGGCCGCCGACGAGGCCGCGGTGGCCGAGGCCGCGGCCCGCATCCCCGTCGTCTATGCCGCCAACTTTTCGCCCGGCGTGAACCTGGTGCTGGCGCTTGCCGAGCAGATCGCCGCCGCCCTGCCGGCCGACGCCTACGACGCGGAGATCGTCGAGATGCACCACCGGCAAAAGGTGGACGCCCCCTCCGGCACCGCCGTCGGCCTGGGCCGGGCCGTGGCGCGGGGCCGCGGCGTGCGGCTCGACGACGTGATGGTCAGCGGACGTGACGGCCACACCGGCCCCCGGCCGGCCGGCGCCATCGGCTTCGCCGCGCTGCGCGGCGGCCCGGGCGTGGGCGCGCACCCCCGGTTGTTCGCCGCCGGCGCCGCGCAGGGCGCCTTGACCCACCGCGCCTTTGCCCGCCGGGTGTTCGCGGTCGGCGCGGTCCGCGCGGCGGGCTGGATCGAGGGGAAAGGGCCTGGGCTTTACTCGATGCTGGACGTTCTCGGGATGGCGCGCCAGGCCTAAACCCCACGCTTTGGGCCGATACGGACGGTCGCGGACTCGTTACAAACGCGCGGCCTCGGATCAGCGTATCTTTTTCGTGAGTTCCGGCCGCAAAAACGAAGCCGGACCATAAGGGAGGTCATCATGCGTATGGGCTTAGCCGCATTTGCCATATTGCTGACCGGCGCGCTTCCTGTTTTCGGGCAAGAAAGCCATGCCGACCTGCTGGCCGGGCCTGCCGGCGTCAAATGGGGACCGGCGCCCCCGGCCCTGCCAAAAGGAGTGCAGCTCGCGGTGCTCTCCGGCGATCCCTCCAAAAGCGGGCCTTACGTGATCCGCCTTAGAATGCCGGCCAACTACCAGATACCCGCTCACCACCATCCCACGACGGAAAACCTGACGATCCTGTCGGGCAGCTTCCATGCCGGCATGGGCGACAAGCTGGACCGGGCCAAGGCCGTGACCCTCGAACCCGGCGGATTTGCTGCCATGCCGGCCAACCTGAACCACTATGCCTGGGCCAGCCGCGAGACGGTTGTCCAAGTGCATGGCGAGGGTCCGTTCGCCATCACCTACGTCAACGCCGCCGACGACCCGAGCGTTCAATAGGCGAGCGAGGCCCCGGCGGGATCTCGCGACCGCTTCACGGGGCCGCATAGGCCGCGTTGCCGCTCAAGGCGGCGCCCAAGCCCAACGCGAGCCGCGCTGGCCGCCCGGGGTGACGCGGAGTGGCCCCCCCCCCCCAACCCCGCCGCCGTGGCCACCGTAACCCGGATCCCCCCCCCCCCCCCCCCCCCCCCCCCCCCCCCCCCCCCCGCCCCCCCCCGCCCCCCCCCCCCCCCCCCCCCCCCGCCCATTCCCGCGCCGCCTTGACCTCCTTACGCCGTTGCGCCAAACCCGGCCCGCCCCGGCGTCCGGCCGGTGCGGCGGGCTGTCCAACGCGACGCCGCTCCCGCTTCATGCCAACGCGACAAGAGGAGAAATCCATGCGCGCCAAGGGCGAGTACCTGTTTACGTCCGAATCGGTGTCAGAGGGACACCCCGACAAGGTCGCCGACCGCATCAGCGACACCGTCCTGGACGCTTTCCTGGCCGCCGACCCCTACAGCCGCGTCGGCTGCGAGACGCTGGTCACCACCAACCGCGTCGTGCTCGCGGGCGAGACCCGTGGCCCCAACACGGTGACACCCGAGCTGCTCTGCCACCTCGCCCGGCTCGCGATCCACGACATCGGCTACGACCAGGACGGCTTCAGTTGGCGCAACGCCGTCGTTGATTGCCACCTGCACGCCCAGAGCGCCGACATCGCCGTGGGCGTCGACAGCGCCGGCAACAAGGACGAGGGCGCTGGCGACCAGGGCATCATGTTCGGCTATGCCTGCACCGAGACGCCCGAGCTGATGCCCGCGCCGATCCATTACGCCCACCTGATCCTACGGCGCATGAGCGAGATGCGGAAGAACGGCGACCCCACCGTCGCCGGGCTGCAGCCGGACGCAAAGAGCCAGGTCACGCTGCGCTACGTGGACGGCCGGCCGGTGGGCGCCACCAGCATCGTGGTCTCGACCCAGCACGACGAGGGCATGGACCAGGCCCGCATCAAGGAGATGCTGCACCCGCTGGTGGAAAGCAGCCTGCCGCCGGGCTGGATGCCGCGGGACTCCGAGTTCTACGTGAACCCGACCGGCAACTTCGTCATCGGCGGCCCCGACGGCGACGCCGGGCTGACCGGGCGCAAGATCATCGTGGACACCTATGGCGGCGCGTCCCCGCACGGCGGCGGAGCGTTCAGCGGCAAGGACCCGACCAAGGTGGACCGCAGCGCCGCCTACGCCTGCCGGTACCTGGCGAAGAACGTCGTCGCTGCCGGGCTGGCAGAGAAGTGCACGCTGCAGATCAGCTATGCCATCGGCGTGTCGCATCCGCTTTCGGTTTACGTCGATCTCGACGGCACCGGCAGGGACGTGGAGGAGGCGAAGCTGGAGCGCGTGCTGCGGGAGCTGATGAACCTCAGCCCGCGCGGCATCCGGGAGCACCTGCACATGAACCGGCCGATCTATGCCGTGACCTCGGCCTATGGCCATTTCGGCCGCACGCCGGACGAGGACCTCGGCACGTTCACCTGGGAAAAGACCGACCTGGTGCCGGCCCTCCGCAGCGCCTTCAACCGCTGAGCAGGCGGACGCTGAGCGGACAGACTCTGGAGGAGCGGGCGCCCGGCGCGGCGCTCAAGCCGCCAGCCGACCGGCTGTATGGGCGGAGCCGCGGCCATCCGCTGCGGCCCCGCCAGCAACTGCTGCTCGACGTGACGCTGCCCCGCCTGCGCGTACCCCCAGCCCCCGCGGCCGCCCCCCGCGGCGCCCTGGCGCCCCCGCCGGCGGCGCGGTGGGGGGGGCTCGGCTTCGGCGGCGGCGAGCACGCGCAGGCCTTGGCCGAAGCCCACCCGCACGCCGGGCTGATCGCCTGCGAGGTGTTCGAGAACGGCCTGTGCTCCCTCCTGTCCCGCCTGGTGCCGGAAAGCGCGGAGACGACGGCCTTCCTGCCCGGCAACCTCCGCGTCTGGGACGGGGACGCGCGCCTGCTGCTGCGGGCGCTGCCGGGTGCCTGCCTGAGCCGCGCCTTCCTGATGTTCCCGGACCCCTGGCCCAAGGCGCGCCACGTCAAGCGCCGCTTCGTCCACCCGGCGCAGGTCGCGCTGCTGGCCCGGGTGCTGGAGCCGGGCGGCGTCTGGCGCGTGGCGTCCGACGATCCGACCTACCAGGCCTGGGTCGGCGAGGTCATGGCGGCGCAGGACTGGTTCGAGGCCGCCGCCCCCGCCGCCACGCGCCCGGACGGCTGGCCGCCCACCCGGTATGAGGCCAAGGCGCTGCGGGCCGGGCGCACGCCGCTCTACTGGTCGTTCGTCCGCAGTCCGGTGGCAGTGCCGGCTTGATGCCACTTGCGTGAAGCATGGGACCGGACTATCTATCGGACATACTAAAAGAAACCTTCCGTGGACTTCGGGGGTGGCCTTAACGGGCCGCCTTTTTTGTTTCTGGACCCCTCCATGACGCGCCCTGCTGCCGGCGACGAGCCGAACCATTCCGGACTGGAAGCCAAAGTTGCCGGCATGATCACGCCGCAACTGTCCCACCTTGGCTATGAGCTGGTGCGGGTCCTCGTGCTCGGCCGGGAGCGCCCGACCGTCCAGGTGATGGCGGACCGGGCCGATGGCTCGCTGATCAGCGTCGGGGATTGCGAGCGCATCACCCGCGCCATCAGCGCCGTGCTGGACGTGGAGGACCCCCTCCCCGGCGCCTGGACGCTGGAGGTCAGCTCGGCCGGGATCGACCGGCCGCTGACCCGGGTGAAGGATTGGACCCGGTTCGCCGGGCACCAGGCGCGGGTCGAGATGCTGATGCCGCAGGAGGGCCGCCGCCGCTTCACCGGCATCGTGTTGGGCGCGGACGAGACGCATGCACGCCTCCGCCTGGACGACGGGACCGACGTGGCGCTGCCGTTCTCCGACGTGCGGCGCGCCAAGCTGCTGCTGACCGACGCGCTGATCGCGGCCACCGCGCCCTCTCGGCCCGATCCCGATATGGACGACGACCCAACCCGGCCCGACCCGGTCGGCCCGCAACTGGCGAATTAGGAGAGCACCCATGGATACCTCCGTCTCCCGCCCCGAACTCCTGCTGGTGGCCGACGCGGTGGCGCGGGAGAAGATGATCGACCGGGACGAGGTGCTCGAGGCGATGGAGCAGGCTATCCAAAAGGCCGGCCGCGCCAAGTACGGTCACGAGAAGGACATCCGCGCCACCATCGACAAGAAGACCGGCGACGTGCGCCTGTCGCGCTGGACCGAGGCGGTGGAGACGGTGGAGAACGAGGAAACCCAGATCCCGATCCACATCGCCCGCAAGTTCCAGCCGGACATCCAGCTCGGCCAGCATCTGATCGACCCGCTGCCGCCCATCGACTTCGGCCGCATCGCCGCGCAGACCGCCAAGCAGGTGATCGTGCAGCGCGTGCGCGAGTACGAGCGCAAGAAGCAGTACGACGAGTTCAAGGACCGCGTCGGCGAGATCATCAACGGCGTGGTGAAGCGCACCGAGTACGGCAACATGATGGTGGAGCTTGGCCGGGCGGAGGCGCTGCTGCGCCGCGACGAGCTGATCCCGCGCGAGAGTTTCCGCAACGGCGACCGGGTGCGGGCCTACATCTACGACGTGCGCGAGGAGCCGCGCGGCCCGCAGATCTTCCTGTCCCGCACCCACCCGGCGTTCCTGGCCAAGCTGTTCGCGCAAGAAGTGCCGGAAATCTACGACGGCATCATCGAGATCAAGGCGGTGGCGCGCGACCCCGGCAGCCGCGCCAAGATGGCGGTGATCAGCCGCGACCAGAGCATCGACCCCGTGGGCGCCTGCGTCGGCATGCGCGGCAGCCGGGTGCAGGCGGTGGTGCAGGAGCTGCAAGGCGAGAAGATCGACATCATCCCGTGGTCTTCCCAGCACGCGACCTTCGTGGTCAACGCCTTGGCGCCAGCCGAGGTGACGAAGGTGGTGATGGACGAGGAGGCCGGCCGGGTCGAGGTGGTGGTGCCGGACGAGCAGCTTTCGCTCGCCATCGGCCGCCGCGGCCAGAACGTGCGTCTTGCCAGCCAGCTCACCCGGTGGGACATCGACATCCTGACGGAGGCCGAGGAAAGCGAGCGCCGGCAGGAGGAGTACCGCCGGCGCACCGGCCTGTTCGTGGAAGCGCTGGACGTGGACGACGTGATCGCCGGCCTGCTGGTCACGGAAGGTTTCAACACCATCGAGGAGCTGGCCTACGTGGCGCCCGAGGAGCTGGCCGACATCGAGGGCTTCGACGAGAGCGTGGCGGATGAGCTGATCCGCCGCGGCCAGGCGTTCCTGAACCGGCGCGACGACGAGCTGACGGAGAAGCGCGTGGCGCTCGGGGTCAGCGACGACGTGGCCTCCATCGAGGTGCTGACCCCGGCCATGCTGGTGGCCCTGGGCGAGAAAGGCGTGAAGACGCTTGACGACCTGGCCGACCTCGCCTCGGACGAGCTGGTGGAGATCGTCGGCCCCACGGCGATGGATGAGGGTACCGCCAACGAGGTCATCATGGCCGCCCGCGCCCACTGGTTCGACGGCGAGGACGCCGATGCGGGCGCGGTCGAAGGGGAGGCGTCCCACGCCTGACGAGCCGGACGCCACGCCAGAAGACACGCCGGACGATGAGCCGGAGACCGGGCCGCTGCGCCGCTGCGCGGTGACGCGGGAGCGCGACCACCGGGGGCGGATGGTCCGGTTCGTAGTCTCGCCCGACCGCGTCGTGGTCCCCGACCTGCATGCAAAGCTGCCCGGCCGGGGAATTTGGTTGAGCGCGCGCCGGGATGTGTTAGAAACCGCCTGCACCCGCGGCGCATTCGCGCGGGCTGCGCGCGGATCCGTCACCGTGCCGACCGGTTTGGTCGAGTTGGTGCAGTCCGGCCTGGCCCGGCGGATCATTGAGCTTTTGGGCCTGGCTCGGCGCGCGGGGCAGACGGTGTGCGGGTTCCAGAAGGCGCGCGAATGGCTGGTGGCGGGACGGGCCGGGCTGGTCGTCCAAGCAGCGGATGGGAGCCGGGACGAGCGGATGCGCTTCCTGAGCGGGGCGAAAGATGTGGCGGTCGCGGCCCCGCTGCCCGGCGCGGCCCTGGGCGCGATCTTCGGTCGTGACCATGTGGTGCATGTAGTGGTAGCGCATGGCCGGCTGGCCGAGGCGCTGAGTGTTGAGACACACCGCTTGTCCGGCATCGCCGGGCAGGACGGATTGATTGAACGGGCGAAGGCATGAGCGACACCAACGATCAGGATACGGCCAAGGGCCGGCTTTCTTTACGGCCGGCGGGCCGGCTGGAGCTTGGCCGGACCGTGGACGCCGGGTCCGTGCGACAGAGCTTCAGCCACGGCCGGTCCAAGGTCGTGCAGGTCGAAGTGCGCAAGAAGCGCGCGCCTGCACCCGGCGCGCCGCTTCCGTCGGGCCCGGGCCC
>CAXUJE010000101.1:0-15242 GCA_964251035.1 uncultured Acetobacteraceae bacterium | reverse complement strand
CGCGGGGTCGCGGGGACGGGCACGAAGCGGAACGCCAGCACGAGCACGGACGGCAGCAGCAGGATGCCGAGCAGGGTCGCCAGTGCGGCGTGGCGCCATCGTCGCCCGCCCATCCGCCCCGGCGGCGTCGGCACGGCCGACGCGGGAAGATCCTTGCGGCGGGCGCTCAACCGGCCGTGCCCCGTTTCTCGCCGGGTAACTTGACCTTGGCCGCCTGCGTTCCAACCTCCTCGCGCAACTGATCCGGGCCCCTCTGGCTGGGACGCCGGCGTGCCGGCCAACCCTGCGATGTCGGATCGCCTTGTGCCACGCCGAGGCGTTGGGCGCATGGCTTTTGCTTGGCCCGGACCCTTGGCTCCACCCGCAATGGCCTCGCCTTTCGTCCGACGTGGGACCCACCGCGAAGGAGTCCGAGGATGGCCGAATCCGACATGATCGACGAACGCCCGCTGCGCCGCCTGCTGGCCGGGTTGCCCGGGCCGGTGCGCCGGGCGGTGCAATGGCTGCGCCGCCCGGGCGCCGGGTGGGCGCGGGTGCCGTTGGGCTTGGCGCTGATCCTGGGAGGCGTTGCCGGCTTCCTTCCGATTCTCGGCTTCTGGATGCTCCCCATCGGGGTCCTGCTGCTGGCGGAGGACCTTCCTTTCCTGAAGCGCCCCATGCTGCAGGCGCTCGGCGCCGTGCAGGGATGGTGGGACCGGCGCCGCGGGCGCGCAGGGGGGCCGTGAGATGGACGGGCTGATGACCGAGGCGATGGCCTGGCTCGCGGACCCGCAGGTTTGGGCCAGCCTGCTGACGCTGACGCTGCTTGAGGTGGTGCTCGGCATCGACAACCTGATCTTCGTGTCGATCCTCGCGGGCCGGCTGCCGCCGACGCGGCAGGCGCGGGCGCGGCAGGTCGGCCTGGCGCTGGCGCTGGCGACGCGGCTCGCGCTGCTGGCGGCGATCTCCTGGGTCACGCGGCTCACCGCGCCGGTGTTCGCGGTGGCCGGGCACGACGTGTCCTGGCGCGACCTGGTGCTGATCGGCGGCGGGCTGTTCCTGGTCTACAAGGGCACCCAGGAGATCCACGCGCGCATCGAGGGGGAAGGCGAACACGAGGCCGCCCCTTCGGCCCATGCGGGCTTCGTGGGCACGGTCGTGCAGATCGGCCTGCTCGACATCGTGTTCTCGCTCGACAGCGTGATCACGGCGGTCGGCATGGCGAACCGGCTTTCGGTCATGGTCGTGGCGGTGGTGATCGCGATGGGGGTGATGCTGCTCGCCTCCGGGCCGGTGTCCGGCTTCGTCAACCGCCATCCCACGGTGAAGATGCTGGCGCTCAGCTTCCTGCTGCTGATCGGCATGACCTTGATCGCGGACGGCTCCGGCGCGCACGTGCCGAAGGGCTACATCTACGCCGCGATCGGGTTCTCCGTGCTGGTGGAGCTGCTGAACCAGCTTGCCGGGCGGCGGCGCCGGCCCGCGGCACGCGCCGACGCGCCGCCCTTGCGTCCCGATCCGGCCCGGGAGACAACGGCGCCATGAGAACGGCATCGTGAGTCCCGGCTACCTCCCCTTCGCCGGCGCGCTGCGCCTGCCGGCCTTCGTCTGCGACAACTGCGGCTACTGGCAGCGGCACTTCGCGGCGCCGCCGTCGTGCCCCATGTGCCTGGACGCTCGCCACGTCGTGCCCCAGCACGGCTGGCAGTTCTGGACGCGGGAGGAGGCGCAGGCCCGCTTCCCCTGCCATTGGGCCGAGGTCGAACCCGGCGTGTGGCGCTTCTGGAACGAGCCGGTGAGCGGCATCGGACCCAGCGCCTACCTGATCCAGACGGCCCGCGGCAACATGGGCTTCGAGGGCTGCCCGGTGTTCAGCGAGGCGGCGCTCCGCCACATCGCTGACCTCGGCGGCATGCAGGTGCTGGCCGCCTCCCACCCGCACGCCTACGGCGCGCTGTGGCAGCTGCAGGACCGCTTCGACCCGGAGCTTGCGCTGCACCCCGGCGACCTCGAATGGTCCGGGGCGCTCCAGGTGAGCTGGCCGTTCGACGACGTGCTGGAGCCGCTGCCGGGCCTGTCGCTGCATTTGACCGCCGGGCACTTCGCCGGGCACACGGTGCTGCACGACCGGGCGCGCCGCATCCTGTTCTGCGGCGACGCGCTGAAGTTCGAGCTGGACCCGGCGGACCCGCGCCGGGCGCTGACCATCTCCGCGCACAAGGCTTTCGTGCGCGGCATCCCGCTCACGCCGAACGAGCTGCGCCGCTACCGGGAGGTGTTTGCCGCCCTCGACTTCGTGCAGACCTGGACCCCGTTCGAGCAGGCGGCGAACAGCGGCCGGGCGGAGGCGCTGGCGCTGATCGACGCCATGCTGGCAACCCGGCCCCACGCGGCGCCGGTGCTGCTGGACGGGTTGCGGGGGTAGGCCTCGGCCTTGTGAAAGAGCGGCGCTGCGCAGCGGCTTTGGAACCTTGGCCGCAGCCTGCCAGCGGCGGAGAAGCGGATGGCCGCCATACCGGGCCTTTGAAGAGCTGACCCGAAAACGTTTCTTTTCCGCTTGTATGTCGCATCGAACAAATAGAGAACGTTTGCCGATGAGGAGGCGAGCGGCACATGGGTTTGAAAATTTCAGGACTGAACGAGCTTCGTGAACGCCTCGAACGCCTGCGCACCGATGAGGTGATGGCGCGGGCATTGGCCGAGCAGGCGAACCGCATGGTGGCAAAGGTGCGGGAAGGCTTGTCGGACCCGCCCGGCGGCGGCGGGCACGACGAACCCTGGCTGCAAAGCGGCGCGCTGCGCGACAGCGTGGGTGCACAGGCGGACGGGCTGCAGGCGGCGGTCGGCAGCAGCGACCCGGCGGCCGTGCCGCAGGAGATGGGGACGGCGCACATGCCGCCGCGCCCGTTCCTCGCGCCGGTGGCGGCGGAGATGGGCGAGGAGGTGGCCCGGGCAGTGGGCGCGGCGGTGGCGGCAGCGATCAGGGGGGAGGATGAGCCGCAAGACGCCGCTGTCGTGCTTACGGGTGGCGCAGTTCGCGGAGTTCCTTACAACCCGCTCGGCTTATTCCAGCCCGGTTCGCCGGAAAGCATGGACTGGGCGCGCGGGACGCTGCGCGCCTTGCGGGACCTCGGGCACATCCTGCACTCGGAGCAGGACAAGCCACCCGCGGAGCTTGCCAAGCCGGGCGAGGCCACGCTGTCCGAGGATCGTCTGGATCATATCGCCAAACAGCATGAGCACGGCCGCGGCGTTCCAGGCAAGAGCGAGTTTCCGCCCGGCTGGACCAAAGGCAAGATCGGCGAGGTCATTCTAGACGTGGCTAATGATCCAGCATCTAACAGAAGTTCCGCTGAAAAAGGCCGAACAAAGGTGAACGGAACCAGAGACGGCGTTGATGTCGAGGTCATTATCGGTAGAGACGGCAAGGCAATTGTAACAGCTTATCCGACAAACACCACGCGGAATGGAGAGTGACTTTGACATACGATTGGAAAGCTATTGTGGCCGATCTTTCTTTGCTTAATGAAGCCGTTGCTGGTTTCGATAAACGTTACGTCGAGCAACGCCAGACGTTCATCAGGGTTGGTGAGTATGATCTTGCGCTTGATGGCATCGCCGCCGCCTATTTGGACAACAAAGTCGAAATTCCGCCGGATTTGTTCCAGGTATTTGAGAAGCTTGCCGTCACGCTGGATACGGAGAAGGACCCGGAGTACGACTCAGTCGCGGAGTTGCGCGCCAGGATGAAGGCCCGTCCGGGTTTGAGCCGAGCG
The DNA here is from genome assembly GCA_964251035.1 of uncultured Acetobacteraceae bacterium. GTDB lineage: Bacteria > Pseudomonadota > Alphaproteobacteria > Acetobacterales > Acetobacteraceae > CAHJXG01. The sequence goes on along the minus strand of CAXUJE010000101.1, from coordinate 11,487 downwards.
CCTGGCTGACGCGGGACGCCTCGGCGATGCTTACCGCCGCCGCTCCTGGCCTGGCCTGCCAAACACGTCAGCGCCAACCATACTTGAAGCGGCAGTGCCGGTGCCTCCGCCTGTTGAAGGCGAGACGCCGGCTGATGTGCTCAAACCAGGCGGCCAGAACGTTGGGGCGCCCGGAGAAAATTCTGGCGTCCGCGTGTTGCCGGGAGGCGAGAACGGATCTCGCGAGTTGTTTGATCGTCTGACAAAGGGCGGGACAGACATCGCCCGACCCGGCCATATCGGCAAGGTGATCAGGATGCCCGATGGAAGCGTCATCAGCTATAGGCCGAGATCGAGAAGCGGTCCTCCTACGATCGACGTGAACGTGCCTGGTTTGAACATCCGGAAGTTGAAATTTCCTGGGGAGAGCGGCTGATGAGAACTTTGACGGATCGCGAGCGCCGCAGCCTGGTCGAAGAGTTCCATGCCGAGTCTGGAGGCGATCTGGTTGGGCTTTGGGAAATCGCGAAAGAGGTTGAGGAGCTTGTCGGAACAGGCGAGACGGCCAGGGAGCAGAGCCTGATGATCGTCAGGGATCTCTTGGAAGAGGGTCTGGTCGCAGGTGATCCGCCTTATAGTCCCGAAGGTTACAAGGTCTGGGATGACCAAGTTCCCCTTAACGTGGTCACTCGGATCCGTACCGAGTGGCTAAGCTTGGGGCACACGCCGAACATACCTGACATCGTGTGGTTTGGTCGCCGCGAATAGTGGCTGCTACGAGCCGCCGGTCCTATACGGACTGGCTGCGGCCAGGCTACCGCGAGCCGATGCCAATGGGTTGATCGGGCCTCTGCGCGGCATCACTTGATCGAACATGGTCGCTGTATGCCTCGCGGAGCAAATAGGCTGGCGGCGGCCCTCGCAATTGCTCTGCCTGTCTCCAACCCTATCGGCCGTTAGGCGTTGGCAGGCCGCATCCACCCGGCGATGCCCTCGCCGCACGATATAACAAGGAGAGGCCGCCGTGCCCCGGACCGCTGCCAACCTGATGTGGGCCGACGCCCTCGCCCTCGTGGCGCGGGCCGACCGCCTGCACCGCGAGTTCTTCCGCCCTGCCGCGACGGGATGGGAGCCGCCGGTGGACCTGCTGGAAACGCCGGACGAGCTGATCCTCATCGCCGCCCTGCCCGGCGTGCGCGTGGCGGACGTCGAGCTTGTCGTGTCGCACCGCGAGCTTGCCATCGTCGGCACGCGCCGGCTCCCGGCGCTGCCCGGCGCCACGCGGGTGCACCGCATGGAAATGCCGCACGGGCAGTTCGAGCGCCGCATCGCGCTGCCGCCCGGCACTTATGAGTTGGCACGCCGCGACCTCGCGGACGGCTGCCTGACCATCGTTCTGCGGAAGGTGCCATGATGGACGCCCCGGCCCCAAGCCTGACACCCTCCCCGTTGCCGGAGGACGCGCTGATCGTCGTCGCGACCCGGGAGGCGGTGCTGTTCCCCGGCGCCGTCATCCCGCTCGCCGCCACCCGCCCGGTCACGACCGAGGCCTTGCAGACCGCGGCGCGGGAAAGCCGGCACGTCGTCGTCGTGCTGCAGCGCGACCCGGCCGCGGACAACCCGGCCTTGCCCGACCTGCACGCCATCGGCACGGAGGCCCGGCTGCTGCGCTACCTCACCGCGCCGGACGGCACCCACCACGCGATCCTCCAGGGGATCGGGCGCGTGCGGCTGGGCAGCGCGGTGGAGGGTTCGCCCACCCTGGCCGCCCATGTCGAGCGCATCCCCGAACCCGATGCGGACGGCGCGGAGATCGCGGCGCGCACCCATCAGCTCCGCGAGCGCGCGCTGGAAACCCTGCGGTTGATCGAGCAGGCGCCGCCGGACCTGGTCGCGACGGTCCAGAACGTGGAGCCGCCGGGGCTGCTGGCGGACATGGTGGCGGGCCTCCTGGACCTGGCGCCGGCGGACAAACAGGAGATCCTGGAGATCACCGACCTGCCCGCGCGCCTCGACCGCGTGCTGTGGCGCCTCGCCTATCGGCTGGAGGTGCTGCGCCTGTCCGCCGACATCGGCAAGCGCACGCGGGAGACGATGGAGGGCCGCCAGCGCGAGTTCATGCTGCGCGAGCAGCTCAAGGCGATCCAGAAGGAGCTGGGCGACGACGACGGCGCCCCGGAGCTGCAGGACCTGGAGCGGGCGCTGAACGAGGCCGGGCTGCCGGAGGAGGCGGAGCGCCAGGCGAAGCGCGAGCTGCGCCGGCTCAAGCAGATGCCGGAGAACAGCCCGGAGGTCGGCATGGTGCGGACCTACCTCGAATGGCTGTCGGAACTGCCGTGGAAGCTCGGCGACACGCCGCCGATCGACGTGGCCGCCGCGCGCCGGGTGCTGGACGAGGAGCATTTCGGCCTGGAGAAGATCAAGCGGCGCATCGTCGAGTTCCTCGCCGTCCGCAAGCTGAACCCCGGCGGCAAGGGTCCGATCCTGTGCTTCGTCGGCCCGCCCGGGGTCGGCAAGACGAGCCTCGGCCAGAGCATCGCCCACGCCACCGGCCAGCCCTTCGTGCGCGTCAGCCTCGGCGGCGTGCATGACGAATCGGAGATCCGGGGGCACCGCCGCACCTACATCGGCGCGCTGCCGGGCAACATCATCCAGGCGGTCCGCCGGGCCGGCTCCCGCGAGTGCGTGATGATGCTGGACGAGATCGACAAGCTCGGCAGCGGCGGGTTCCAGGGCGACCCGGCCTCCGCCATGCTGGAGGTGCTGGACCCCGAGCAGAACAACACGTTCCGCGACGCCTACCTCGCCGTGCCGTTCGACCTCAGCCGGGTGCTGTTCATCGCGACCGCCAACCAGCTCGACACCATCCCCGGCCCGCTGCGCGACCGCATGGAGGTGGTGCAGCTGTCCGGCTACACGGCGGAGGAGAAGCTGGCGATCGCCCGGCGCTACCTCGTGCCGCGGCAGCAGGCGCAGAACGGCCTGGCCGACGGCGACGTTGAGGTGGACGACGCGGCGCTGGCAAGCATCATCGGCGACTACACGCGGGAAGCCGGCGTGCGCAGCCTGGAGCGCGAGGTCGGCGCCGTGTTCCGCTCCGCCGCGGTGCGCGTGGCGGAGGGCGAGGCCGAGCGTCCGATCCATATCGGCACGGAGAACCTGCCGCCGATCCTGGGGCCGAGCCGCTTCGATCCGGAAGTCGCAGGCCGCGCCGCGATGCCGGGCGTGGCGACCGGCCTGGCCTGGACGCCGGTGGGCGGCGACATCCTGTTCATCGAAAGCAGCCGGATGCCCGGCGGCGGCCGGCTGATCCTGACCGGCCAGCTCGGCGACGTGATGAAGGAAAGCGCGCAGGCAGCGCTGAGCCTCGTGAAGTCCCGCGCCGAGCAGCTCGGCATCGAGGCCAGCCTGTTCGAGGGCGACATCCACGTCCACGTCCCTGCAGGCGCCATCCCGAAGGACGGTCCATCCGCCGGCGTCGCGATGTTCATGTCGCTGGCGTCCTTGCTGCTGCGCCGGGCGGTGGACCCGGCAGTGGCGATGACCGGGGAGATCAGCCTGCGCGGCCTGGTGCTGCCGGTCGGCGGCATCCGGGAAAAGGTCGTGGCGGCGGCGCGGGCCGGGATCACCACGGTGATGCTGCCGGCGCGCAACCGCCGCGACTGGGACGACATCCCGCCCAGCGCCCGGGACAAGCTGCGCTTCGTCTGGCTGGACACGGTGGACGACGCCGTGCAGGCCGCGCTGACGCCAGACGGGGACGAGGCAGGGCGCGTGCCCGCCGCCGCGTTGCCGTAGCCCCGTCTCAGAGCGGCTTCAGCCTACGCTCGATCGCCGCGCGCTGCGCCTCCAGGAACGGCGGCAGTGAAAGGCGTTCGCCCAACGCCTCCATCGGCTCGTCGGTGACGAAGCCGGGTCCGTCGGTGGCGATCTCGCACAGGATGCCGCCGGGTTCGCGGGCATACAGGCTGCGGAAATAGAAGCGGTCCACCGGGCCGCTGGAGCGGACGCCCAGGCGCTGGTAGCGTTCGACCCAGGCGGGGTAGTCGGCATCCGGGATGCGGAACGCGACGTGGTGGACGCCGCCGGCGCCGGGCTGCGCGGGCGGAAGCTGCGGGTCGAGGCGGACGTGCAGCTCGGCGGCCGGGCCGCCTTCGCCCATAGCATAGACATGCACCTCCGCCCCGCCGTCCGGCGCCCGGTAGGTCCGCGCCGGGCGCATCGCCAGCGCCTCGGTCAGGAAACGGCCGGTGGGCGCCAGCGTCGGCACGCTGACCGTGATCGGCCCCAAGCCGCGGATTTGGTGTTCTGGCGGCACCGGGGACCTGGCCCAGGGATGCACTGGCCCGGCGCCCCCGTCGTCAACGAGCGCCAGGCGCTGGCCTTCCGGGTCCTCGAAGGCGATCTGCTGGCGGCCGTCGGCCTCCTGCACCGGGCCGTGCGGGATGCGCACTTCCGCGAGCCGCGCACGCCAATAGTCCAGCGCGCCCGGCCCGACCCGGAGCGACGTGCGGACGATGCCGTGGGTGCCGCGCCGCTCCGGGCCGACCGGCCAGTCGAAGAAGGTCAGGTCCGTGCCGGGTGTCGCCTGCCCGTCGGCGTAGAACAGGTGGTAGGCGCCCGTATCATCCTGGTTGACCGTCTTCTTCACTAGCCGCATGCCCATGACGCGGGTGTAGAAGTCGTGGTTTCCCGCCGCGTTCGCCGTGACGGCGGTGAGGTGGTGGATGCCGGTGAGCTGGGTCATCCCTTTCAGCCCGCCAGCTTGGCCGCGACCTCGGCGACGTGGCGGCCGAGGAAGCGCGCGCCGTCCAGCTCGTTGGCGGTGGGCTGGCGGGAGCCGTCGCCGCCGGCCAGCGTGCTGGCGCCGTATGGCGAGCCGCCCGTGACCTCGTCGAGCCGGGTCTGCCCCTGGAAGGAGTATGGCAGGCCCACGATGACCAGGCCGTGGTGCAGCAGGTTGGTGATGATGCTGAGCAGCGTGGTCTCCTGCCCGCCGTGCTGGCTGCCGGTCGAGGTGAAGGCGGCGCCCACCTTGCCGACCAGCTTGTTCTGCGCCCACAGCCCGCCGGTCTGGTCCCAGAAGTTCGCCATCTGCGAGGTGATCCGGCCATAGCGGGTGCCGGTGCCGACGATGATGGCGTCGTAGTCCACGAGTTCGCCGGGCTGGGCGACCGGGGCCGCCTGGTCGAGCTTGTAGTGGCTGGAGCGCGCGACCTCCTCCGGCACCAGTTCCGGGACGCGCTTCACGTCCACGGCGGCGCCGGCGCTGCGCGCGCCCTCGGCGACCGCGCCCGACATCGTCTCGATGTGGCCGTAGCTGGAGTAGTAAAGGACGAGCACTTTGGCCATGGCGGCTTCCTTGTTCTAAGCGTCGTTCTGCGAGGCGCGTTCACGCGCAACAGGTTGGATGCTGTGCCCTCAATGAATCCTCGGCAGGCATTCGTGGCACATGTTCCCCTGCGATCGGCCCTGAGCCGCTGCTGCCTTGCTTATCCCCGCACCATCTGCCCCTTGTAAACCACCCGCCCCGTCGGCTGGCCGCTCGGAGACCCGCCCATAGGTTCGCAGCTGACCAGCAGTTGCGATCCGATAGGCACGGTGGCTTTCACGCGCAGCCGGCCCGTCGTCGGCAGCACCCCAAGGCTGACAGGTGCGGCCGCTCCTTCGGGCAGGCCCCACAATTCAAGCGAGTTGCCGGGCTGCACTTCGGCGGCGGTCGCGATCACCGTGGCGTAACCGTCCTTGGTCACCATCACCAGGAACGCCGGCGCTCCTGCGTCCTGTGCCGTCAGGGCCGCGACGGCCGGCTGGGAGATGAGCAGCTTCGGCGTGAGAAGCAGTCCTACCAGAGCCATGCCGCAGGCGAAGCTGATCACCGACATGCCACGCCAGAACGCGGCGTTTTCCCATGTGGTTGCCATCTGCCGGCTGAGACGCCACCACTCCCGCCGTGGCCGGCGGGCCGTCTGCGGCACTGGCGTGGCGCCAATTGCCTTTTCCAGCCGCGCCCACACGCTTGGCGGCGGCGCGACCGGACGCACCGTTCCCGTCATCGGGTGCAGTCGGCTCTGCCACTCGTTGATGGCGGCGGCCAAAGCCGGATCGCTGACGGCTCTCGCCTTGACGTTCCGCGCTTCGGCGGGTCCGAGCAGCCCGATCACGTACTCCGCTGCAAGCAGGTCGCGCTCATCGGGCGGTGCGCCTGAGGGATCGTCGCTGCCGCTCATGGTGGGTCTTCCATGCAGGCCTTCAGCGCCCGCAACGCCCGGCGTATGGTGGATTTCACCGTCCCCAACGGCTCGCCTGTGCGGGCGGCAAGCTCTGCGTGGGTCAGGCCGCCAAGGTATGCGGCCTCCAGCAAGGAACGGCGGCGTTCCCCGAGGGTTTTCAGGCATCGCGCCAGTGTGAGCGCGTCGTGCGACGCGGACAGTTGCTCGAAGGGATCGGGCGCTGGGTCTTCAAGGCCCGATAGGTTAGCCGGTCCGGTGTCGCGCTTGAACTGCGCCGCAGCGTCGATGGCCCGGTAGCGCAGCAAGGCCGTCAGCCAAACCCGCCCGGTGCCGCGGAGCGGATCAAACCGCCCGGCACTGCGCCAGACTTGCAGCATCGTGTCGTGCAGCGCGTCGGCGGCCAGCCCTCTATCTTGCGTGATGCGAAGCGCGAGGCCGAACAGCCGGTCAGCCTCTGAGACATAAAGCTGGCGGAACGCATCGGTGTCCGCACGGGCGCATCGCACCAGGAGTATGGCAACCTCGTCGTGGCTCAACAGGTCATGGCCTAGGTCCATTGCTTGGGACCATACGCAGGTCGGTACGCTGCCGCCAAGCTATCCTGACCGGCGCGGCCATCCCAACAGGGTGAGACGCTGGCCCTGACGCCGCAGGTGCCGCTCAGTGGCGCCCTTCAAGCTGCCGAGTGCGAAACCGCCGATCGCGTGGTGTCCGGGACAGGAAACGACAAGGCTTCCTCTCACAATCCAGCCTGCCCGTCCGCCCGCCCTAGCGGCGGCGAGCGATCGGGCCGCCTTTGGCCGGTCACGAGGCCCGACGCCGCCGCCCGGACGGGCCGCACAGGATTTTAAATGCGATGCCGCCGGCAAACCCGGTCGCTTCCGAAGGGTTGGCAGCGGACGGCATGCGACCGCCGGCGTCCTGCGGCGTTGATGCCTGCATCCACCAACAACGAGGGTCAGCCATGGTCGATTTCAGCCAGATCAAAGAGCACGCGGATGTCATCGGCGCCGACGGCGTGCATGTCGGCACCGTTGACCACCTCCAGGGCGACCGCATCAAGCTCACGAAGCAGGATTCGAGTGACCAGAAGCACCACTACATCTCCACCGGGCTGGTCGCTGACATCGAGAACGGCACCGTGCGCCTGTCGGCCAACGCGGACGTCGCGGTGACGTTCGAGGAGGAGTAGCCCCTAGCGTCGCGCCGGGCAGGGGTCAGGGCAGAAGGGCAGCGCTGGCGGCGTCCACGTCGCGCGACGTGACCTGGACGCGCCAGTCGGGGATCGCCCCCAGCGGCCGGACCACTGGAAAGGATTGCCCGGCGCGGGTCGCGAGCCACGTCGCATCGACGATGCCGCACCCTTGGGCGCGGAGGCGGCTGGTCAGCATCTGCTCGTTCAGGATCGCCACGGCCTTGTCCTCGAAGAACCGCAGCGTCCGCTCCGACAGGGCGAAGCGCGAGTGCCATTCCGTGCCCTGCCCGGTTCCTTCGCCGGTCAGCCAGCCCAGGATGTTCTGCTGGTACGAGACCGAAAGCGGGGCGTCTGCACGGAACGGTGCCGCGGGGTCGCCGCTGAACAGGCCGCCCCGGTCCGTCACGCTGTTCAGCGACCCGAGCAGCCGGAGTTCCGCTGGCGGCAGCAGCACGAAGGAGCTGCGCAGCCAGGATTGCAGGCTGCGCCCGGCGGACGCGACGGGTTCGTTGAAACAGTCGACGTGCCCTATGGCGGCAGCGCGCCCGGTCAGGAGGCCCAGCATGTCGGCGTCGAACCGGTCGAGGTAGCGCGTGTAGAGCTTCCGGAACGCCGAGGTGGCAAGGTGGACCCAGTCGTACTCGTCGAGGCAAGGCCCGAGATGCGCGATGCCGCGGTCCCAGGCGGAGAACTCCCAAGCCGCATTGTCGCCGCCGATCAGAGTGACGCCCGGCCCAAGCCGCTCCGCATGATCCTGGTCGAGCGCATTGTCGATCATCATCGCCTCGTGCCCGAACTCCGGCATCTGCCGCGCGAACAGCGCCCGGATGTCCGGCAAGGCGTCGCGGTATCTCTCGTCGCCGTGCCGGGCCAGCAAGGTGATGACGCGCGTGCCCGATATGCTCATGGGGGCGCGCTCATAGGTTGGCCGTCCGCAACGCCTCGTCCCGGTCTTGCCAATGCCCGGCGCCCCCCTGGGCCAGCCGCTGCTCGACGCTGCGCAGGACCACCGCCGCCGCGTCGCGCCAGCCCGTGGGCGCCTCCGCCAGCGCTGCGCCGAACGGCAGGCCGGGCGGCGGCGACCCGGCCAGCACCCGGCCCAGCGCCTCGATCAGCGAGGCCGGATCGTCGAACTCGATCAGGCGGCCCGGCAGGCGGGAGTGCGACGCGACCTCGCTCCACAGCAGGCAGCGCCGCACCAGCACCGGGCGGCCATAGGCCAGGCTCTCCACCACCGGCAGGCCGAAGCCCTCGTAGAACGACGGGTACACCACGGCGCGGGCTGTCGCGACCAGGCGGTGAACCTCGTCCTCGGAGAGTTCGCCGCTAGGGATCACGTGCACCCCGGGCACGGCCGGCCCCTGCCCGCCGCCGAGCACGGCAAAGTCTTGCAGCGGGAACGCCTCGGCCAGCAGCCGCAAGGTCGGCGCGATGCCCTTGTGGTCGTAGCTGTTGCCGAACAGCAGGACATGCCCGCCCTCCGGCATGTCCCGGAACTGCCGCAGGGCGTGCTCGTCCGTGCGGAAGCTCAGATGCACTACCTGCTCCAGGACACCCGGCGCCACCGGGAAGCGGGTCCGGAACCGGTCCTGCGAGAAGGCAGAGATGTACGTCAGGAGGTCGGAGTGCCGGGCGACGAAGCGCCACGCCCATTCCAGGCGCTCCGGCGCAGGAAAAAGGATGTCCCAGCCGATGGTGTCGAGGATGTTGAAGCCGATGACGAAGGCATGGCGGTGCATCTCGGCGACCGTCTCGACCGCCCAGGGCTGGTTGAGCATCACGGCGGCTGCGTAGCCGCCGGGCACGTCGCCGGCCAGCCGGTTGAACTGGGGGTAGCGCGCCGCCATGCCGTGGAACTCGGTGGCGTCGGCATCGGCGGCGATGTCGATCTGCCAAGGGACGTTCAGGGCCGCGAAGCCGTCCAGCATGCCCAGCACGCATTTCGACGTGCCGTTGTGCAGGGTAGTCAGGCCGCGGCAGTTGAGCAGCAAGCGGCGCGGCACGCCGGGCGCAGGGTGGGCGGCGCTCAGCAGCGGCTCCAGCCGCCGTTGCGCCAGCTTGCCGTTCTCCGCCGCCGCGCGGGCCGCGTCGGGGTACAGCGCCAGCAGCCGGGCCGCGTCGCCCGCCGGCAGCGCCGGGTAGAGGTCGCCCGGCGAAAGCGCCGAGGGAACGACGACGCGGTTCGCCACCACGTTGCGGAACCCGCGGCGCCGGGCTTGGCAGAGATCATGGGCGACCGCGCCCCGCACCGTGGCGAACTGCGTGTCCGGCGCCATCGCGGACACCACCTCCCACCGGATGGCGGTCATGGCCGCGAGCCACTCCGCCGTCATCACGCCGCGCGGCAGCCGCGCCAGGGCCGCGCGGGAGGTCATCGCGGCGCCCACCTCCGGCCCGGCGGCGGCGGGCAGCGGCCACACCCCGTCCGTGGCCGAATGGGCGAAGCGCGGCTGCGCGGTGCCAAACAACGGGTCACGCCCGAGTTCGTCCAGCAGCGGCTGCACCACGCCGTTGTCCGGCAGCAGCGGCCCCAGGATGACGGCCAGATGCCGCCGCCGCCGCGCCGCGTGCGCCACGGCGCGCGACCAGGCCAGGGCGGGCGCGCCGCCGCCGGCGTGGTCCGGCAGCACGGCCACGCTTCCGGCCGCATGCGCGAACCCGCACTGGACCTCCAGCAGCCGGAGGTGCCGCGCCGCCGCATCCCCGTCCAGCCCGGTGCCCGACAGGTCCGCGAACACGTCGTAGGCACGGGCGGCATCAGTCATGCAGCACGTCCGCCAGCGGGGCATAGACCACGGCGGGCGAAAAGGCGTGCTCCAGCCGGGTGCGGGCGTGCTTGACGGCGGAGGCCGCCTCGTCGTCCGTGAGCAGGCGCTTGATGTGGGCGACGAAGCCGAACCAGTCGGCGGCGACGTGGCAGAGGGCGCGCGCCTCTTCGGACAGCCCGTCCGCGCCGGACGGCCAGCAGACCACCGGGCGGAGGTGGCACAACGCCTCGACGGTCTTGATCTTCAGCCCGGTGCCGGCCACCGCCGGGTTGATCACCACGCGCGCCGCCGCGTAGAGCGGGCCGAGGTCCTCGACCCGGCCCAGCACGCGCACGTTGTCCGGCGCGCCGTGGACCGAATCGCCCACGGCGCCGGCCACCAGAAGCTCCGCCTCCGGCACTTCCCGGCACAGGACAGGCCAGCAGAAGGCGAGGAAGTCGGACAGGCCCTTGGCGTTCATCGGGTTGCCCGACGCCACCAGCAACACGGTTGTCCGGGACGGAACGGCCGGGGCATCGCAGCATACGGCGAAATCGACCCCGATGCTGACGACCTTGCGGTCCGGGGCCAGCCGGGCGAGGTCGCGCGCCTCGTCCGGCTGGATGCCGATCAGGATGTCCGCCCGGCGCAGCAGCGCCGCCTCCTCCGGCTCCGACAAGGCGAGGCCATCGCTCAGGCCGTAGCGCTCGACCTTGTGCGCCTTGGTCGAGAACACGTCGATGGTGTCGATGGCCGTGGTGACGCCGGGAAGCAGGGGGAACGGCCGCGCCATGAACACGTACTCGGCCAGCAGCAGGTCGGGCCGGAACCGGTCCCGCAGATGCAGCAGCAGCTCCACGAGCGCATCGGGACAGAAGGTGCGCAGCAGGCCCAGCAGCCGGGCCTGCGCCGGGTCGCCGTCGTCATCCTCGTGCAGAAGCGCCGGGATGTCCGTCCGGACGCCGAGTTGGAGGCCGTCGAGCAGCCGGCTGCCTTCCGGCAGGCGGTGATGGAGGGTGCCCGCGCGGTCGCAGACCAGCAGGTTGGGATAGACCGCCGCAGCGCCCGCCATCTGTTCCTCGGACGGCGTCTCGTGCGGCAACGGGCAGACTACCAGCAGGACGTCCCAGCCCCCCTGCGCGAACCAGGCCAGCATCCGGTGGATGCGGTACTCGTTGCCGGCGCGCGGCGGGCAGGGCCACACATGGCCGACGCACAGCACCCGGCGCCCGTGCCCGCGCGGCAGGGCCGGGACGGGCGGGATCGCCAGGGGAGCAAGGGCCTGGTGCCGGAACGCGGCCGTCGGCGCGTCCGGTGCTGCCGGCTCCGGCAG
>CAXUJE010000100.1:0-15243 GCA_964251035.1 uncultured Acetobacteraceae bacterium | reverse complement strand
GGCTGCAGGCTGTCAACGCCGACCAGGTAAAGCCCCTCTCCCGCCACGCGGCGATCAGGACCGAGGTGACCGAACCCGCCGGTTCCATAGGGATCATGCGCTTCAACCACTTGCACCCACCATCCAACAACCCGGCGACCCGCCGCGCGCTCCTGGGCGCCATGGACCAGTCCGACGCCATGAACGCCCTGGCTGGCACCGACCGCACCTATTGGCGCGACCGGGTGGGCCTGTTCCACCAAGGCACACCGCTCGCCGATGACGCCGGGATCGAGGTCCTCAGCACCCCCCGCGACTACGATCGGGTGAAGCGGGAACTCGCCCTGGCAGGCTACGACGGCGAGCGAGTCGTCGTCCTCGGCACGTCCGGCAACGGCTACATCCCAGCTTTGTCCCAGGTCGGCGCAGACGCCTTGCGAAAGGCCGGCTTGAACGTCGACCTGCAATTGACCGACTTCGCCACCATGGCGCGCCGGGAGCTCAAGAAGGATCCTCCGGACACAGGCGGATGGAACGTCTATTTCATCATCGCAGAAGGGGCGTTCAACAGCACCCCGGCGACCAATTCCTATATCAGAGGAGATGGTACGAGCGGTTCTCTTGGATGGCCCACCAGCCCTCGCTTCGAGGCGCTGCGGCAAGCATGGCTCGATGCCGGCAGCTTGCTCGATCAAAAGCGGATCGGCGTGGAAGCACAGCTCCAGTTATGGCAGGACGTGCCATACATCCCGATGGGGCAGTGGCTCCGCGTCACCGCACATCGGCAGAACATCGTCAATGTCCCAACAGGTTTTGCCGCCTTTTGTGGCCTGCAGAAGGTCTGACGGCACGAATTCGTAGTCCCGGGGACCCGTAAAGGCCCCATAGCCCCGCAAGCACTCCTTAAGCCGGCTTACATACGTTCTGCGTTCCAATGCTCCCCAGACCTCAAGCCGAAGGAGGTCGGCCAGTATTGCCGCTACAATCCACGCAAAGCGCGGGAAAGCCACCGGACCGGGTCAGTCCCCGTCCGCAACCAGCCCACCCGCCACACCAGCTTCGGCACCAGCCCATCCTGTTCCCGTGAACCCAGAACCTAACCCGACCCGATCAGCACCCCACGCTTTTAAGTGCTCTCGCCACCCGTTCTCCGGCATAGCTCTCGATAGCCCTGGCACCTTTGCCTCTCGCTGTTGCACCATTGCATCTCGCTGTTGGATATTTTTGCATGTTGAAGTAGCACGCTTGGGGGTTGTAGGAGCATCGGATATCCTGATTGCACATCTTCCTCAGCCGTTTCCGGGCTGGTACGATGCGCGTACACATTGGATTTGACAAGGATCGTGATGGCCCGCAACGCCGTGCAGTTCCAGATAAGGCTCAACGAGCCTGAGTTTGACCGGCAATATGGCACCGAGGAACAGTGCCGGGCGGTGGTGGTCGCGGCGCGGTGGCCGGACGGGTTCTGTGCGCGCACCAAGCCGTCAAGACCGGATCAGGTCCGGCCGCGGCGCGCGTGCCCGCCTTCAAGTGGGTGGACACGGCGCTCGGCAACATCAAGGCCGCGGTCACCGGCGCCTGCCGTGCGATCAGAGCCAAGCACGTGCCGCGCTACCTGGCCGGGTTCGGATACCGCTCCAACCGGCGATACGACCTGGCCGCCATGGTCCCGCGCCTGCGCTGGGCCGGCGTGCGGACCGCGCCCATGCCGTACCAGATCCTGAAACTGATTGAGGTTTATGCGTAATCAGGTAAATGTTCACGCTACCGGAGAAGGTTGCATGTCTGCTAGACAATTAAGATGGCTCATCTTGAATGAGCTGAAGCGCAGGCACAGCGCGTCAATCACAAAGGGGGGATAAGTTTCTATGTCCAAAAGTTTGGCATCACGCCCGGCCCAGGTGCGTTCTGTCGCCGCCATTACCTTTTTAGCCTTGGGCCTGGGCGCATTCTCGGTCCATGCGCAAGAGATCAATAGCGGCGTCAGCATCGGCCCCAGCGAGGCGCTCTCGCCGTCCAACGAGGCGCCGCCGCCGACGACCGAGCACCTGTTCGGCGATCCCGGCGGCATTCGTTCGAAGCTGGCAAGAGTCGGCGTGGACCTGACGCTCGACTACATCGCCGAGGTCGCAGGCAACGTCTCCGGCGGCACGAAGCAGGCCTCCACCTATGCCGGCCAGATCGGTTTCGAGGCCGACATCGACTTCGAAAAGCTTGCCGGCCTCCGCGGGCTGTCGTTCCACACGGTGATCGTCAACCGCCAGGGCCTCAATGTCGGGCCGTCATTCGGGGACAACCTGAACCAGGTCCAGGAGATCTACGGCGCCGGCGGCAACACGGCGATCCATCTGGTCTATGCCTATGCCGAGCAAAGCCTGGCGAACGGCCGGGTCGACATCGCGGTTGGGCGGATGCCGGAACTGAACGACTTCTCAGCCTCGCCGCTGTACTGCAACTTCATGAACAACTCGCTCTGCGGCAACCCGAAAACGCTGCCCGGCAGCGACGTCGGCATCAGCTCCTACCCGGACGCCGTGTGGGGCGCCCGCCTCCGGGTCCGTCCGACAGTTGACACCTACATCCAGGCCGGCGTGTACGAGGTGAACCAGGGCCTGTACACCTACCCCAATTTCCGGTCCGGCTTCAAATTCAGCTCGTCGCAGGACAGCGGCGCCATATTCCCGGTGGAGGTGGCCTACGAACCGCAGATCGGCCCGGGCAAGCTGCCGGGGCACTACAAGCTGGGGTTCGCCTACGACACCACAGTTTACAACAAGTTCCTCGACACGCAGGCCGCGTTCCTGAACGGCGTCCGCGGCCAGGGCAAGAAAACCGAGGAGTGGGCGCTGGCCGACCAGATGATCGTCCGCAACGGCCCCGGCAGCACGGACGGCATCATCCTGCTCGCCGGCTACGCGCACGGCGACCCGAGCCTGTCCGCCTACCAGGACCAGGTCTTCGCCGGCGTGCTGGACCGCGCTTTCTGGACCGCACGCCCGCAAGACACCATCGGCCTCCTGTTCAACTACCAGAAGGTCAGCGGGCAGCTTGGCCGAGAGCAGGAATTCGACCAGGCTTTTGCCCGTCCGATCGCTAACGGCGCAACCGGGGTTCAAACCCATCAGGAGATCGTCGAGCTAAACTATGACATCCATGTCATCCAAGGCGTGAACTTCCAGCCGACGTTCCAGTACTACTTCCGCCCGAATGCCCAGAACATCAAGGACGCCGCGATCTTCGGGTTTAAATCACATATTGTTTTCTAGGACTTCGTCAGGTGTTTGGATGGCAACCCGGGTGATGTTGCAGAGCTGTTCAACACTGTTGGATGACCTGCACTGAACCCGTCTTGCCACACAGGCGGGGGTGAAGTGGCCCGCCTGATCCATTCAGTCCTGGAGAGCATCCAAAATCGTGGAGTGCCGATCGGGTCGGGTTAGGTGCCGGGCTTCACGGAAGAGGATGGGCTGGTGCCGAAGCAGGTATGGCGGGTGAGCTGGTTGCGGAGCTGAGTCCTGGGGTGATGACGGAGACGGAAGTGTCCGCATTGAGCGGGACGAGCAGGCCGGCTTGGCTGAGCTTGGGCTGCGGCTCGACGAGGCGAAGCGGCTCACGGCAGCACTCCAGGCCCGGATCGTGCTGGCCCAGGTGGCCGTGCTGGGCAAGCGCCGTCGTGGTTGTTTGGCGTGCGGGCGCATGCTGGCCAGCAAGGGCCGTTGTCAGGCGAGGTCTCGCTCCTTGTTCAGCGGCGTGCCGGTGCGGGTCCGCCGGTTGCTCGTCTGCCCTTGTCAGGCCTCGGGTGAAACGAAGAGCTTCGCCGCACTGGACCTCGGCAAGGATGCGGTCGCACCCAAACTCGCGTATGTCACGGCCCGGTATGCGGCGCTGGCGCCGTCCGGCGAGGCCGTGACCTTGCCGTCCGAGCTGCTGCCGATGGGTGGGGCGCAGAACACGGGCATGGTCCGGAACAGGGCGCTGCACGTCGGCACAGAGGCTGTGCAAGAGTAGCTCCTCGAAACGGCGCAGCAGCCTACGGCACAGGCGGCCGGCCCCGTCGTAGTTGGTCTCGATGGCGGCTACGTACGGAGCCGGCACCGGCGAGACGAGCGGCACTTCAGGGTGGTCGCGGGCAAAGTCGTCCATGCCGATGGTGCCCAGCACCGCTTCGCCTTCGCCCGCAACGGCCAGACGACCGCGTCCGAGGCGTTCCGGCAGACGCTCGCCGCCGCCGGAGTGCACGCGGACACGCCGGCGGCAGTGCTGTGCGACGGCGACGCCGGGCTGTGGCGGCTGTAGCGCGAGGCGCTTCCACGAGCCACGGTCGTCCTGGACTGGTGGCACGCCGCCGTGCGCTTCGAGCACGCACTGCAAGCGGCCCGCGGGCACGGCCGACACGCACCTCGCTGGCGGGGCGGTTCGCGGCCTGGAGCGCGCGAAGTGGCGCTTGTGGCACGGGCGCGGGCCAGGTGCCGGCGCAAGCTTGCGGCCCTGTGCCGCTGGGCAAAACGCAAGCCCATGCGTGACCTGGAGCATTTTGCAGGCGGATTGGGACAGTGCTGCCTGTGTATTGGGGCGGAGGTGTCCATGGCTGGATCATATCCGACGGACCTGCGCAGCCGCGTGCTGGGGGCGGTCGAGGCGGGCGGAACGCCGGAAGCAGCCGCGCGGCGGTTCGCAGTAGGACGGTCCACGGCGTATCGCTGGGCAGCCGCGGCGCGTGACGAGAAGCGGCGTGAGGCCAAGCCGGTGCGCGGCGGTCCCGCACCGCGCATCCAGGGTGCGGCTGAGGCGGCCATGCTGGGCTGGGCGGGCAAACCCCATCACCTGAGCCTGGCCGAGATCGCGGCGCCGCTGGCTGAGACGCATGGCGTGCGCGTGCACCTGAGCACGGTGCACCGGGCGCTGCGGCGGGCAGGTTGGACGTGAAAGAAGCGGAGCCGGCGCGCGGCCGAACAGGAGCGTGAGGATGGGGCCGCCGCGCGCGAGACCTGGCGGACCGACCTGGACGGGGTGGGCGGCGTCAGCCCGGAACGGCTGGTGTCCTTGGACGGGTGCGGCGTGCCGGCGAAACCGGAGGTTTGCGCCCTGACCACCCTGTCGCGCCTGTGTGGCCGCAGGCTGCGCGGCAGCCGCACGTGCGCGTCGGCGCCGTTTGGCGCTGGACGCGGCTGACCGTGCTCGGCGCCGAGGGCATCGTGGGCGCGATGGGCGTGGAGGCCGCCACCAGCGGCGCCGTGTTCTGCGCCTACTTGGAACAGGTGCTGCTGCCCGGGCTGCGTCGGAGCAGGCCGGGTGCGGTGCTCGTGATGGATAACCGGCCCGCCCACAAAACCGCGCACGTTGGGCGTTGCCCGACGCTTCGGGCTTCGCCTGCCGCTACCTGCCAGCCTACTCGCCGGACCTCAACCCCATCGAATCCGCCTGGGCCAAAGTGAAAGCCAAGCTGCGCCGTGTCGCCGCTCGCACGGCAGACGCGCTGCATGAGGCACGCGGCCCGGCCCTCGACGCCATCACCGCGCAGGACGCGGCAGGGTTCTTCCGCCACTGCGGCTAGGTTTGTCCCAACTAACCTGCAAGATGCTCTGATTTGAGGTAGTCGGCCGGTTTGATAGGTTCGCAGCCTTGATGCGGAGGCTATGGATGTCGGCAGGTGGGCTGTGCTGGCCGGAGGTTCCGACGGCCGTGGTGCCGGTGGACGGGACGTGGCACTTCCTGAAGAAAAGTCTGCCAAGCTCTGGGTCTGGCGCGCCTATGACATGGATCAGCGGCGCACCGTGGCCTGGATGCTGGGTGGGCGTGATGATGCGGCCTGCCGCAGGCTGATCGACAAGGGCGGGCTGAACGGCAAGACGTTTGTCACCGACGATTGGGAAGGCCACCACCGGGTGACCCCGGAGGACCAGTTGTTCACCGGCAAGGACCTGACGTTCCCCATCGAGCAGGACAACAGCGACGTCCGGCACTACCTGGCCCGCTTCCGGCGCAGGACCAAGGTCGTGTCCAAGTGCCGCACCATGGTCGACCTGTCGCTGCGCCTGCTGCACCACCTGCAGGACCCCGTCAACTACGCCGCATACGCCAGAACATCCGCAACTGTCTTCAGTTAGAACTCTCAAGCGACGGAGGTTCAGTCCTGCAGGAACACCAGGTGCTGGCCGTCATAGGCCCAGTAGTAGTCGCGCACACCGCGCCTGGCATCGCGCGTGACAGGCCCCGCCTCCTCCGGAGCCTCGACCGACGCGACCCAGACGTTCATCACGCCTCCCAGCGGGGCGGTCCAGGCCATCGGGGCTGATGGTGCCGCTGGACCGGTTCGGGTTGCCGAACAGATGGGCGCGCGGGATCAGGCAGTCGGCCACCTGGCGGCTCGTCTCCGGATTGCACGCGGGGAGTGGAGCACAAGGCGTCGGCGCGGCTCAACAGCGTTCGCCCTTGCGGCGGCATTGAGTGGGGCCCGGCGGCGATTACGCTGGCGCCGAACGGATCGGCGTCGTTGTCGAGGGTCGCTTGCAGCCCGCGCCCAGGCATGGCGTAGTACGGCCGTGCGCCCGCAGAGGCGCCGCTCGGGATTGGGAGGGACTCCACGATGGTATCACGCCGGCACGGCCTGAAGCTTGCTGCCCTGCTGCCTGTTGCCACCCTTTGCGCCGTACGGCCAGGAGCTGCCCAAGCGCCGGCCCCCACCGTTCGAACGCCGGTGGCGTTTGCGGTCCCGCCAGGCGCCTGCGACTGCCACGTCCACGTCTTTCCGGACCCGCAGCGGTTTCCCTTCTGGGCCGGGCGTGTCTACACCCCGCCCGTCGCCACCGCCGACGAACTGTTGGCGCTGCAGCACGCCCTGCACATGGACCACGTCGTGATCGTGACGCCCAGCGTTTATGGAACGGACAACGCGGCAACGCTGGACGGCATGCGGCAGCTCGGCCCAGAGCGGGCGCGCGGCGTCGCCGTGATCGACGCCAAAACCGGTTCGGCGGAGCTGGACAGCCTGGCGCGGGCCGGCATCCGCGGCATCCGCGTCAATTTGGAGCAGGCCGGCGTGTTCGATCCCGCAGCCTCCGCCAAGCAGCTGCAGGAGGCCGTGCAGCAGATCGGCGAGCGGCCCTGGCACCTCCAGGTGTACTCGCGCCTGTCCGTCATCGCCCCGCTCAAGGCGCAGTTGGCTGCGCTGCCGATGCCCGTCGTGTTCGACCACTTCGCCGGCGCACAGGCGGCGCTGGGTCCGCAACAGCCGGGCTTCGACGCGGTGCTCGACCTGGTGAGGACAGGCAAGGCCTACGTCAAGATCTCCGGCGCCTACCGCGCCTCGGACCGTGCGCCGGACTATGCCGACGTGGCGGCGCTGGCGCGGGCGCTCCTGGCTGCCAATCCGGACCGGCTTGTCTGGGGCAGCGATTGGCCGCATCCGGACAGCGCGGTGGTCCCGACCCGGAAACCCGCTGATCTGGCGCCGGCGCAGCCCATCGACGACGGGCGGGTACTCAACCTGCTTGCCGAGTGGGTGCCGGATGCCGCGGCCCGTGCGAGGATCCTTGTGGACAACCCAAGGCGGCTTTACGGGTTCTGAGCGAGAGGGCTTCCAGCCGCACCGTCCATCGGGTCATTCCGGCCAGGTACTCACAAGGAGATGGTTTTGCAAAGGCCGGAACCACTTTTGAATTCAGGCCGGACAGGGAGGTGGCTGCGACCAACTGGCCCAGGCAATGGGTGCCTGACCTAAACTTCCCGGGACGCCCTTGGTTTGAAGGATTGCCTGTTCTTGGCATCCAACCTGGGCGCAATTCTTACTGCGTCCGGTTGCCTGCGCGCTGCGCGGACGGCTCCGCCGGACGGATGGTAGCCCGCCTGCTGCGCTGCCTACTGGCACATGTAGGCGCCACGCTTCGTGTGGCCGTAGTACTCGTCGCCGCTCACATGCCACCCGGGCCAGCCCGCCTCGATCTCCGCCCGGGTCAGCCCGTCCCAGGCGCCGGTCGAGACTTCCTGCAACCGGGGCTCGATGATGTCGGGAGCAAGGCCCGGCACGCTTCGGCGCACGATGGCCGCCGTGTCCCGCGTGCGGCCGAGCGGGCTGACATGCAGCGGGACCGACAACCGGCCCGCGAGCGCCCGGACAAGGATGCGGCCGAGTTGGGCTGCCTGCTCGTGCCCGCGCGCCGTCAGCGTCGAATCCCACTGCCCCTGAAATCGCCCCGAGGCATTCCATTCGGTCTCGCCATGCCGCAGCAGGAAGATCTCGGCCGTCACGCCTGACCGGTCGCAGTGTCGCCGCCGGCCGAACTGCCGTGGCAGGCGAACACGTCGCCATCCGCGAGCCGCAGCGTCGTCGGCAAGCTTTCGATCCAGCGGAGGTGGGCCGCCGACAGGAACGGCCGCGCGAAGACCGCGGAAGGGCTTGTGTCATCGCCTTCCAGCAGGTTGCGTTCGTGGTTGCCGGCGACGGTGGGGCAGCCGAGCGCCATCTGCGCGTCGGCGCTGCCGTCCGGGTCGAACGGGCCGGTGGCGAGGTCGCCCAGGTTGACGACCAGGTCGGGCGAGGCCGCGCGCAGGTCGGCCAGCACGGCCTGAAGGGCGAGGCGCATGGTAGGAAGCTGGCACGGGAGGAGGCCGGGCGCCATGAGGCGACACGTCCGCCTCGTGGCGCGCGAGCTGGCCTCGGGCGGCATCGTCGGTGTGACGAACCTGAGCCAGACCTTTCTGAAGGGCTTCCAGAGCGCCTACCTCAGCTACTATGGCATGGCGGCCTTTGCGGGCCGTGGTTTCATGAAGGAAGCTGTCCGGCTGACGGCTGACCAAGCTTTCGGCGAGGTTGGCCTGCATCGTCTGGAGGCCAACAGCCAGCCTGGCAACCTGCCGTCCATCGCCTTTGCCAAACGGGCCGGTTTTCGCAAGGAAGGCTTCTCTCCTCGACAACTGCGGATCGACGGCGTCTGGCGCGATCACGAGCGCTGGGCGCTGCTGGCCGATGATTCCCCTGAGCTGAGTCCACTGCACAGCCAGAACAGGGGGAGGCTCGCCGCATAGGCCATGGCAGCACTCGATCCTGAGCGGACTTGATTGCGCCAGGAATTCCGATTGTCTACAGACCGATGATGAGGCTCCCCCACATGCCGGCTGCCGTGGTGTTCGACATGGACGGCCTGCTGTTCGACACCGAAGCGCTTTACCAGGAAGCATCCGCCCGGGCGGCATCCGACCAGGGCTACGACATGCCTTCCGCCGTCTTCCTCGACATGGTGGGCCACCCTTGGCCGGTGAACCGGGTCCAGTTGCTGGATCACTACGGCGCTGGCTTCCCGGTGGACGAGTTCGGGGCGGCTGTGCGGCAACATTTCGGTTCGCTGGCGGACACCCGTCTCCGCTTGAAGCCGGGCGTCATCGAACTTCTCGATGTCCTGGACGAGTTGCGCATGCCGCGTGCCATAGCCACGTCGTCCACCCACGGCACCGTCCGGCATCACCTGGCAGCCCACGCCTTGGACGGCCGTTTCCATGCTGTGGTGGCGCTTGGGGATTATGCCGCCGGCAAGCCTGCGCCGGATCCCTACCTCAACGCCGCCGAGCGGCTGAGAGTGGCTCCCCGGTCCTGCATGGCCCTGGAGGACTCGTATGCCGGGGTCCGATCCGCTTCGTCGGCCGGCATGACGACGATCATGGTTCCGGACCTGCTGCAACCAACAGCCGAGGTCAGGCGGTTGTGCGCGCATGTCGCCTCGGACCTTCACGAGGTGCGCGGCCTCATAGTAGACGCATCGTCGCCTCCTGTGGCCTGAGCTGGATGCTGCCACGCTTGATGGGAGGCCAGGGGCATCAGCCGATGCCGTCGGGTGGATGTGGCCGACCTTGCGTGCGCCGGCATCGAAGCCATGTTCCTGCTTCAAGATGAAGCACGCCCCTCAACCGTATCCGAACCCGGCAGAGCGGCAGGCCGCGCTGACTGCCGAGCGCAACCGCAAGATGGCGGCCTCCGCCCACGCCTACGTGCGCGGCAGCACCTCGCGCTTCTACGAATGGCTGGAGCGGTCGGACCGCTGCAGCGTGCCGGACGGGCCGGACGTGTGGATCTGCGGCGATTGCCACGTGGGTAACCTCGGTCCGGTCGCGAGCGCGGATGGCAAGCTCGAGATCCAGGTTCGCGATCTCGACCAGACGGTCATCGGCAACCCCGCACACGACCTGATGCGCCTCGGCCTGTCCCTCGCCATGGCGGCACGCGGGTCGGACCTGCCCGGCGTCACCACGGCGCATATGCTGGAACAGATGATGGAAGGCTACGAGGCGGCCTTCGTCGAGCCGGACGGCGGTACGGGGGATCATGGCGACGCGCCGAAGACGGTCACGCAGGTGATGCGCGAGGCAGCCGGACGCTCCTGGAAGCACCTGGCGGACGAGCGCATCGAGGGCGTCAAACCATCCATCCCGCTTGGGCGCCGCTTCTGGCCGCTCGACCGTGCTGAGCGCGAGGCCGTTGACGCGCTGTTCGGCACCGAGCAACTGCGGGCGCTTGCCACCGCCCTGCGCGGGCGCGACGACGACGCGGAGGTCCGGGTCATGGACGCCGCCTACTGGCGCAAGGGCTGCAGCTCGCTCGGGCGGCTCCGATTTGCGGTGCTGGTATCGATTGAGGGGCGTAAGGGGCGGCAAAGGCATTGCTTGATGGACGTGAAGGAGGCGATCGCCCCCGTGGCCCCCCGCTATGCCGACACCGGCATGCCGCGCGACAACGCCGAGCGTGTGGTGGAGGGTGCGCGCACCCTTTCCCCCTTTCTGGGCGAGCGGATGGCCGCGGCGCGCTTGCTGGACCGGTCTGTGTTCATCCGCGAGCTGCTGCCGCAGGACCTGAAGCTCGAGATCGATCACCTGTCCCGCGACGAAGCGAGGGAGGTGGCACGCTTCCTTTCCACCGTGGTCGGCCGCGCCCATGTGCGCCAGATGGAACCCGGCACCCGCGCCGCATGGCGCAAGGAGTTGCGGCGCAACCGGCCGCGCAACCTGGACGCACCCTCTTGGCTTTGGTCAAGCGTCGTCGAGCTTATTGGCACGCATGAGTCGGCCTATCTCGAACATTGCCGCCGCTACGCCATGCAGGCCGAAGCGGCGTAGAACAAGGTTCGAGTTCTGCAGGTTGCGCAAGGATGGATGCCGCCCGGCCTGGTGTGTGGCAATGACTCTCAGCCAGCATGACGACTGGGCAGCAGGATGCCGTCGCCCGCGCCTCCAAATCGCGAAACGTCTCCTTCTCTGCCGCCAGCGTGCGGGCCGCACAACCATCTTCCGTCATGAATACCGCACCCGCGATGCGCAGGTTCGCCGAGAGGCGATCGAACACGCTGGACAGCCCGGCGCGGTCCTGCGGCTGGAACGCGAGGCCATGCTTCAGCCGCTTTGCCGCCGGCGCCATGACGTTGCGGTCCAGCACGTCGCCCGCACGCTCGATGTTGGTCGTGAACGCCAGGATCTGCGTCAGCCGGCAATGGTCGGCTTGCGACAGGTCGTCGGCATCGAGCCTGGTGGCATAGGACTTAGCAGGACGACCGCCACGCTGGAATGCGCCGCCTAGGTCAGCACGGCGGCCAGCAACACGGCGATGAGCGGTTCGGTCGCATGGCCGCCAGCGCGGGCATGAGGCCCACCAGCCCGGCGGCGAACGAGGACACCATCAGCCCGGTCGCCGTGCTGCTCTGCGACACGGCCGTGGTCGCCAGTCCGGCCAGGAAGGCCTTGGGCCGGCTGCCGAGCGCCACGCCCAGGACCCGGCGCAGCCCGGCCCCGAAGGCGCGCTGGATGCCGGTCTGCACCATGTGCACGAGCCCCCGCAAGGTCGAACAGCGTCAGCGTCGTCGCCGTGCGGCAATCTTCAGCAACCCCTACCCAGGCGCAAGCAGGCCCTGTAACAAAAGCGTCACAAACCGGGGCGCCGCGGGGGAGGTGCCCAGCCCGAAGGTCGGACATCCATGCCGAGGCTGGGCCTGGATCGGCGGAATGGCAAGGTGAGACAGATAGGGTTGAACGCACAGGCATGACGAAGACACCCAAGAAGCGGCAGCAGCGCTCCCTGACGATGAAGCAAGGCGATGCTCCGGCTGCGGCCAAGCATGAGGACCAGCCCGCGCGTCTGGCCGATGCAGCTCCGGCCGTGCAGGCCGGCAAGAAGGCAAGGCCGCGCACGCCAAAGCCGCTGCAAGACGGGGCGCCCAAACGGGCGAAAAGTGTCAAGGCGCCCAAGAAGCGAAAGCAGCGTGCCCCGGCTGCGGAGCCGGCGGGCGTTCCGGCGGCGGCCGGGCACGAGGACCGGCTGGCCCGCCTGGCCCGGGCGGTCCAGGCAGTGCGCGCCGGCGGACACGTCAGCCCGCGCACGGCAAAGCTGCTGGGGGGCGGGGTGCCCAAGATGGCGCAGAAGCTGATGGAGGAAGCGGCCGAGACTGCGATCGACGCGGTGCGGGAGGAACGGACCGGGTTCGTGAACGAAAGCGCGGACTTGCTCTACAACCTCGTCGTGCTGTGGTCCGCGCTCGGCGTGGCGCCGGACGAGGTATGGGCCGAGATGGACCGGCGCGAGGCCCTGCTCGGCATGGCGGAGAAGCTGCCCAAGGCGGACGATGGCGCCGGGTGAGCGGGCGCTGCCCAAGCAAGCCCGGACCACACGCAACCAAGTCCGTCATGGCCGTTAGACGGCTGCCCCTCACGCTCCCAAGATCCGGAGACCACAGCTTGACCCCCTGCCACCCTGCCCAGACCCCCTCCATTGCTGCGGTCCCGCGGTGAAGCCGCCGCGGTCCAACGTCCTGCTCCGCGCGTTCCGGTCCTTGATGCCGCAGGACGAGAAGTTCATCGAGCGGTTCTGCGCGCATTCGCGGCTGATCGTGCCGGCAGCCGAGGCATTCCGCGCCCTGATGTCCGGGGACGGCCGGGCCGAGCAGCACGCGGCCGAGATCAGCCGGCTGGAGGAGGCCGCCGACCAGGTCACGCGGGACACCGTGCTGGCGATCCACCGCACCTTCGTGACCCCGTTCGACCGCTCGCAGATCCTGGACCTCATCACCGCGCTCGACGACACGATCGACCTGATGAAGGACACCGGGCGGCGCATGGTGCGCTACGGCGTCGCGTTCACGCCGGAGATGGAGGGCATGGCCGACTGCGCCGTGCGCGCCGCGACGGCCTTGCGCGACGGCATGCCCCTGCTGGGCGCCATCGACCGCAGCGTGGACCGGCTGAATGCGATGTCCGTGGCGGTGCGACGCATCGAGGGCGAGGCGGACGAGATGATGGACCGCGGCCTACGCACCCTGTTCGCCGGCGACAGCTCGCCGGGCCACAAGCTGACGGTCGAGAAGGTCTATGACCTGGTCGAGGCCGTGGTGGACCGTTGCGAGGACGTGGTGGACGTGATCGACGGCATCGTCGTCGAACAGGTCTGAGGACGCCTCGCCATGACCGGTTTCCTCGTCGGCACGCCCGTGCTGGCCGGCCTGATCGCCACGGCCCTGCTGTTCGACTTCCTCAACGGCCTGCACGACAGCGCCAACTCCATCGCGACCGTCGTCGCCACCCGGGTGCTGCGGCCCTTCAACGCCGTGCTTTGGGCGGCGTTCTTCAACTTTATCGCCCTCGCCGTGTTCGGCTTGCACGTCGCGGCAACGATCAGCAGCGGCGTGGTGGACGCCGGCATCGTCAATCCCGTCGTCATCTTCGGCGCGCTGTACGGCGCGATCGTCTGGAACGTCGTTACCTGGCGGCTCGGCATCCCGTCCAGCAGCAGCCATGCTCTGGTCGGCGGGCTGGCGCTGGCAATGGCGCTGGTGCTGGCCGTCTCGTGGCTTGCAGTCCGCCCCACGCCGTCTGCGGTGGACCGGCGGTTCCGCGTGCTACAGTTCGTGTCGTCGTCGCTGCTGAGCATGGCGCATGGCGGCAACGACGCGCAGAAGAGCCTTATACCCACAGATCGCCTACTATGTATTTAGAAACAACCAGTTGCGTCCGGTATGGCTGCCACCAGAAACCTACCAAGCAGATTCACGGAATCGTGATATGAATGCCGCGATCCTGGCGTTTCCTGTGCTTGTTGGCCTTATCGGCGTCGCTCTGCTATTTGACCTCCTCAACGGTTTGCACGACGCCGCGAACAGCGTCGCGACCGTAGTCTCCACCCGAGTGCTGTCGCCACAGCTGGCGGTCCTATGGGCTGCGTTCTTCAACTTCATTGCCTTCGCAGTCTTCGGCTTGCACGTGGCCACCACTGTGGGCACCGGCATCATCGACCCTGTCGTCGCGGATCCGCACGTGATCCTTGGGGCGCTGGGCGGGGCCATCGTATGGAACTTACTTACCTGGTGGCTGGGCATTCCCGCCAGTAGCAGCCATGCCTTGATCGGCGGCCTCGTGGGCGCCGCGCTGGCGAAGACGCACTCGATGTCGGTCTTGGTCTGGAGTGGCCTCGCAAAGACGCTGGCCGCGATCGTGCTGTCTCCACTGCTCGGGTTCGTGCTCGCTCTCCTCGTCGTCCTGGTGGTGTCGTGGTTGTGCGTGAGATCTACCCCGTTTGCAGTTGACCGGAGATTCCGGACGCTTCAGTTCATGTCTGCGGCTCTATATTCCCTTGGCCACGGGGGAAATGACGCGCAGAAGACCATCGGCCTGATCGGGTTATTACTCTTTTCGCAAGGCTATCTCGGTCCGCAGTTCCATATTCCTTTCTGGGTTGTTCTCGCATGCCAGGCAGCGATGGCGATCGGCACCATGCTGGGTGGCTGGCGGATTGTGCGAACGATGGGATCGAGGATTACTCATCTGACGCCGATGCAAGGGTTCTGCGCGGAAAGTTCGGGCGCCGCGACCCTTTTCCTTGCGACGTGGCTCGGCGTGCCTGTGAGCACAACACATACGATCACTGGTGGAATTATGGGCGTTGGAGCAGCCCGACGGACGAGCGCTGTCCGGTGGGGTGTGGCCAGGAGCATCGCCGTTTCATGGGTCCTGACCATCCCAGCCTCCGCAGCCGTGGCCGCGCTGGTCTATCTGGTGGCGAGCCCGATTTTCTGATCAGGCTGGCCCAAACAGTTGCCGATGTGGACGCAGCCCATGGCCGCCTGGGCGGACTTGCCGCGCTTGGAGGCCTTGTCCGGGTTTTCGGGCAGCCGGGAACGTCGTCGGGCGGCAGCAGCGTACGGCCGGCGGAACCCGACCACCATGGCCCCTCGGCCAGCGTCAGCACGGTGCTGTGGGGCGAACTCGGCCCCATGGGCGCGTCATCGGTCGTGGTCC
>CAXUJE010000099.1:0-15289 GCA_964251035.1 uncultured Acetobacteraceae bacterium | reverse complement strand
GGCGCCGCGCGCTGGCGAACACGTCCATGTCGGTGCCGATCTCGGCGATGATCGAAGCGGCCGTCACCCAGTCCACGCCGGGGATCTGCGTCAGCAGCCGGTGCTGCGCCTGATACGGCTCGAGTTGGGCCGCGATGCGGGCATCGAGGGCTTCCAGGTCCTGATCGATCGCCTTCAGGTTACGCAGCTGCATGCCGAGCAGAAAGCACTGGTGCTCGCGCATGCGCCCGTCCAGCGCGGCTTCGAGGGCCGCATGCTTACTCCGCATCCGCCCGCGCGCCAGGCCCGCCATCTCGGAGGCGTCGCTCGTGCCGGCGGCGAGCGCCTCCAGCATGGCCATGCCGGAGACGCCGAACATGTCGCTGGCGACCCCGGACAGCTTGATGTTGGCCCCCTCCAGCAGCTTCAGCACTCGGTTGCGCACTGCCGTGCGGATCTCGATCAGGGTGCGGCGATGGCGCACCACTTCGCGCAGGTCGCGGATCGCGGGCGGAGGCACGAAGCTGCTGGCGACCAGGCCGTGGCGGACCAGCTGCGCGATCCACTCCGCGTCCTTCACGTCGGTCTTGCGCCCGGGCACGTTCTTGATGTGGTGGGCGTTGCCGACGATCAGCTCGAAGTGCCCTTCCAGCTTGGCATACACCGGCTTCCAGTAGACGCCGGTGCTTTCCATGCCGACGTGGGTGACGCCGTGCTCGGCCAGCCACGCCCGCAGCGCCTCCAGTTCGCGTGTGGTCGTGCCAAAGGTCCGCAGCAGCTTCTGCGCTTTGCGTCCTGGCGCGCCAATCAGGACGCAGCAGACGACGCTGGCCTGGTGCACATCCAGGCCCGCGCAACGTTCAAGGACAACCTCCATGGCCAGCACCTGTCATGAGTGGACGGGGTGGCGACCGCTATGCTGCAGGCAAGTTCAGAGACTGCTACTCGTGCTCGCCAAGGCTGGCGGCGACAAAGGATGGTGCCTGAGAACAGCGCGGACCGATCTGCTGGGCGGATTTGAAACATCCAGTATCCGTCGGCCTCCAAATGGCCACCGCAGGCGAGGGCGGACCGTCACCGGCCAGCCGACAATGCGTCCCCCCAATTTCCTCGCCATGATGGTGCGCGCCCTGCGCGCGGTTGATCTGCTGGCGAATTCTGTCAGGCGGCCTGTGCCATCAACGCCCGGAACTTGGAGCGTCTTGTCGTCGCCGGTTCGGCGCCGCCGAGCCACTCGGTCATCCTGACCAAGTTCATTGCTGCCGCGGTGGCGACGTGCTGCAGGTGGGTCTTGGCTTGTCCGACATAGCGCGACCGGCGCAGGCCGAAGCCCCGCACGGCCTGCGAGATTGTGCCTTCCACCCCGGCCCTGACCGCGCTCAGGGCAGCAAACTCGGCCGTTGTCCCTCGCCGCCGCGCTTCCACAAGCGCGGCATGGTGCTCGTGCGTGCGCAGCGTCAGGCAGCGCCGCGCCCTCGTGCCGTGCGTGCAGTCCCTCAAGTGCCGGCACGCGCCGCAGTCGGAGCCGGAGAACTTGATCTTGATCACCGGGACGCCGCGGTTGTCGCGGGCCGGCGTCCAACTTGCGCTGTGAGCGCCCTGGGGACAGGTCGCCTCCTTCCGTTCCCAATCCACGTTGAAGTCGGCGACTGCAAATCCTTTGCCCTCGCGTGCCTGCCAGCGCTCGTCGGCTCGGGCCGGTCCGGCCAGGTCGATCCCGAAGTCCCGCCGCGTGGTCACCAGGAGTTCGGCATCCAGGTATCCCTGCGAAATCCTGTGGATTTGCGCGTGTCGACCAGGTGCACCGCCGGCAGCAGGCCCTTGTCTCGCAGGGCGGTGTGCGCCGGCGTGGTCGCTTCCCCGTCGGCCACCGGCCCTGCCATGGTCTGGACATGGGTGATGAGGTGCGGCCTGCCCTTGTCGCAGGTTCCCGTCAGGTGGGCCTTGTATCCGACCCACTTGGTCGTGCGCTTGCGGCCCAGGTGGGCGTCGGTGTCGTAGGGCGAACTGAGAAAGATCGAGGACGGCGGGATGCCGTACTCGGCCGTGCGCCACTGCACCCCCTCCGCGGAAAGATAGAACTGCTGCACCCAAACGCGCCGGAGGATCTCGACGGCAGGCACCTGCCGCAGCCAGCCCGGCGCCGCCGGGTCGAGTGCCGCAGCCAGAAGCGCGTGGCCATCCTGGCCGATGGTCCGGGCGCGCTCCTCCCGGCGGGCTGCGTTCTTCGCCAGGCGATCGTCAAAGGTGCGGTGCCCGTGGCGTTCGGCCCAGTCAGGCTGGGCATGGGCCCGCAGCCAGTCGGGTGCGGCGACGGCCAGACTTTCCAACACGTGGCGCATCGTCTCGGTGACGCATTCCAGCCGGTTCAGGGCACGCACCGCGGCCAGCACATGCGTGGCATCGGTCCGCTGGCGCCCACCGCCGGACAGCAAATTCCGTTCACGGGCAAGCGTCAGCACAGTGTCGAGCAACGCCTGCTCCGCCCCGCCCTCGACCAGACGGGACCGGAACTCGCTCAGCACGGTGCTGTCAAAGCCAGGGTCGGTCAGCGACAGCGCCAGGGCATACTTCCAGTCGATCCGGCCGCGCACCGCCTCAGCCGCCTGGCGGTCGGGCAAGCCCTCGGCGAACTGGAACAAGGTCACCAGGGCAAGCCGCCAGGGCGCCTCCGCCGGGCGGCCGCGGGCGGGGAACAAGCCAGCGAACCGGGCGTCATCGAACACTGCGCCCAACTCGTCGCGCAGGCGCGTGTAGCGACTGCCCTTCGGGAACGACGCGCGGGCGACGCGCACGGTCTCTTCGGGGATGGCCGGGGAGGCTTCGGGGCGAAGGGACATGATGCTGACCTCGGGCAAAACATCGCGACGTCGCCGTCAACCAGCGCCTCGCCCCCAGGTTCCAGCGCCAAAACGCCTGACAGAATTCGCCAGCAGTGTCGAGAGTGGCCAAGAACCCACAATCAGTGAGACGGGCGCGAAATCGTGCGGCCCGGCGCACGATCATTGAGACAGATCACGTCGGCAGTCCGGCGTGGACAGGGACCAGAGTGCTGGTCAACGCAAAGGCTGGAGTCGTGGTGTTAGGAAAGAAGCTTAAGGCAGGTAAACAGGTTTTGCGGATCAAGATGGACTACGACGACGATCCGAGCCAAAACTCCACATAAGCTCCCAAAACCTTGGGTTGCCGGTTATGCTGCTGTGGGCGGCCCCGATCTCCATCGACCGGACCTCGAAAGCGTCGGCGGCTTCGGCAAATGCGGGAGAGTATGCGCCCAACGTGGCAAAGCGGTCGGGCAAGCCAACCATGTTGTGCCGGCACGGACCGGCATGAAGCCAAACGCAGTCGAACACTGCGGGCATCACCGCTCGGTCGGTACCTTAAGAGCAAGGGCGCGGTCGTCACCACGGCATTCGGCCCCGATCCGATCCAGGCCTGCTATCACGCATTCGACGAAGATCGAGAACCCGTTGTCCAAGGGGGCGTCCACTCCGTTTTTCCAGCGCGTGACGAAGGCCTGGTTGACCATCAAGGGGAGATTGCTGGCGAGGAGAGGGAACCGTTCAGACTCGATGGTTGCGAGGTGTCGGCGCATCCCGTCGCGCCACTCTTCGAGGTTCTCGGCGGGCACCGGGGCGAACTCCTGCGTGGTGAACCCGGCCATGGCCGCGATGACCGCACTGAAGGCGCCCCGGAGTGGCTGACCGGCGAAGCCCGCCTCGGTCAGCGCCTGCAGGATGCTCTCGATAAGATGTGGGCTCACCTGGGCGTTGGAGACGAGTTCGCTGCCGATCAGGGGAGCCACGTTGGGATGGCGACGGACGGCGGCTCGGTATGAGTTGAACAGGGCGCGGAGCCAGTCCTGCCAGGTCTCCCCGTCGTGGCGGGGCGGTGCCAGGTCTTCCTGCACCGCCGCGACCACCTCAGCGAGCAGGACGTTGCGGTTGCCGGTGTGCCAGGCGATGGCCGTAGGGTTGACGCCGAGTTCCTTGGCCAGGTTCCGTATGCTGAACCCTGCCAACCCATGCCGGTCGATATACGCCAGGGCTGCGCTGACGACGGCATCGCGCGTCAGGCCGACCGCCACCGGAGGCGCCCGGCGCCCCCCGGCCTTTGTCGGCTGTGCCAGAACACGCTCTTTGGAGGTCATTGTTGCAGTCCTCCCACGAGGAGGCATCCACGTCCAGCGGAGAGAGCGTCTTGGCCGATAGACAAGGGCAAAGCATTTGCTTGGATTGTCCATAGTCCGGAACGGCAGCTTGCGAACCTTGGTTTCCACGGCGCTTGCAGAGGTATGGCGGCGTAACGTGCCACACTTGGGCGGGATCTGACGATAGGCCATCCATCTGTCCTGCTCTCTCCGCAGCAACGACGCTTGATGTGAACCGGACCGAGGCAGGCTGCTCGGCCACTTCTGGGACGTAAACCGGCCATCGATGCCCTTTCAACTCCCAAGGTCTGTCGAGCGGGCATCTGGGGCGCCGCTGCCGCGAAAACTTTGCCAAACGCTTCTTGTTCACTGGACAAGAAAGCGGTCGCGCGTTAACGTCGTGATGTCCTCACCCAAGGGACAAACCATCAGGCGCTGTCCAGCGCGCGGCCAAGGAGGCAAGCGTTCATGTCCAGACCAGCGAGCATCAGCGCTCTTTCCATGGCCGTGGCCGGCCTGATCGCGGCTGCCGGCTCAGCCTCGGCACAACCGGCAGCTGCACCTTCCTCCACGCTGGCGGCTGTCGTTGCGCGAGATCGACTTGCCTGTGGCGTTAACCCGAGGGCGCCAGGCTTCTCTCTCCCTGACAGCCGGGGCGAGTACAAGGGCTTGAACATTGATCTCTGTCGCGCAATCGCAGCCGTGGTGCTTGGTGATCCGGCCAAGATCAGGATCGCGCCCGTGACCGCCGTGCAACGTTTCCCGGCGTTGCAGGGCGGCGAGGTCGACGTGCTGACATGGAACGCAACGCTGACCATGTCGCGGGACACTGCCATAGGTCTCGAATTCTCTGGCGTGAACTTTTACGATGGGCAGGCAGTCATCGTGCGCCGATCGATGAACGTGAGCTCCGCCAAGCAACTCGACGGCGCTACAATCTGCATGGAGCCAGGGACGACTACTGAACTCAATATGACGGACTATGCCCGCGTGAATAAATTTCGCTTCACGCCCATTATCATCGACAGCACCGACCAGGTCGTGGACACGTTCCGTTCGGGGCGTTGCGACGCCTACACCAGCGATGCCTCGCAACTCGCGGCTCTTCGAGTGGCAGCATTTGGCAACCCCGACGAATTCGTAATTTTGCCTGAGCGCCTCTCGAAGGAGCCGCTCGGACCGCTGGTGCGGCAAGGCGACGAGGTGTGGGCCAAGATCATCAAATGGACAGCGATGGCTCTGATTGCCGCGGAGGAAGCGGGCATCACCCAAGCGAACGCTGACGAAATGGCGAAGACGAGTGTCGATCCAGAGATCCGTCGTCTGCTCGGCGTTGAGGGCGACCTCGGCAAGTCCTTGGGTCTCTCGCCGGATTGGGCCCTGCGCGCGGTCAAGGCCGCTGGGAATTACGGCGAGACGTTCGATCGGCACATCGGGGCCGAGTCTAGCATCAAGCTCGACCGTGGTCTCAACCGGCTTTGGACCAACGGCGGCCTGATGTATGCGATCCCGCTCCGGTGACACGCCTGGTCGGGTCGGGGTCGGCCCAGGTGGGACGGCCTCGACAAGGGTAACAGCTAATTTGAAGTGCTCGGGCGCGTCCAGGCGCAGCGGTCAGCGGCGTCACCTGGAGCGAGTCCCGTGAACCGGAGAGCAATCCATGTCCCACGTGCTGCACCGCGTCGTTGACGAAAAGCCCGACACGGTTCTGCAAGGCAACGGCCTGGTGCTGACGCTGGCGGACGGCAGGACAGTCCTCGACGCCTCGGGGGGCGCCGCGGTCGCCTGCCTCGGGCACGGCAACGCACGGGTCGCCGGCGTGATCGGGGCGCAAGCCGTCAAGCTCGGGTATGCGCACACCGGCTTCTTCACCTCCGAGCCCGCCGAGGCGCTGGCCGACCATCTCCTCGGCGGCAAGCCCGGGGGCTTGGCCCGGGCGTTCTTCGTGTCATCCGGCTCGGAAGCGATGGAAGCCGCAATCAAGATCGCCAGGCAGTTCCACATCGAGCGCGGCGAGCCTCGGCGCACCCGCTTCATCGCCAGGCGGCAGAGCTATCACGGCAACACGCTCGGCGCCCTCGCCGCCAGCGGCCACCGCGCGCGCCGCGCGCCATACGAGCCCCTGCTTTCCGAGCGGTTCAGCCACGTGTCGCCGTGCTTCCCGTACCGCTACCAACGACCCGACGAGTCCGACGCTGCTTACGTGACCCGCCTCGCGCAGGAACTGGACGCGGAGTTCCAGCGGCTGGGGCCCGACACGGTCGCCGCGTTCTGCGCCGAACCGGTGGTCGGCGCGACGGCCGGCTGCGTGACCGCGACGCCCGGCTACTTCGCCGCCGTGCGTGCCGTGTGCGACCGCTACGGCGCCCTGCTCATCCTCGACGAGGTCATGTGCGGCATGGGGCGCACCGGGACGACGCACGCCTGGGAGCAGGAGAACGTCACGCCCGACATCCAGGCGGTCGCGAAGGGGCTCGGCGGCGGGTACCAGCCGATTGGCGGCATCCTCGTTTCGCGCCGCGTAATCGACGGCTTGGCGGCCGGCTCCGGCGCGTTTGCGCACGGGCAGACCTACCAAGCCCATCCCGTCGCCTGTGCCGCCGCCCTGG
Organism: uncultured Acetobacteraceae bacterium; assembly: GCA_964251035.1. Lineage (GTDB taxonomy): Bacteria > Pseudomonadota > Alphaproteobacteria > Acetobacterales > Acetobacteraceae > CAHJXG01. The sequence goes on along the minus strand of CAXUJE010000099.1, from coordinate 8,551 downwards.
AGGTCCAAAAGATCATAGCCGAGGAGGACCTCCTATCCAACGTCCGCTCGATGGGACGGCGGCTCGAAAGCGCCCTGCAGGACCGGTTCGGCAACCACGCGCATATCGGCGACATCCGGGGGCGCGGGCTGTTCTGGGCGATCGAGGTCGTCGAGGACCGGGCCAGCAAGCGCCCCTTCGATCCCGCGGTGCAGATGCACGACGCGATCAAGCGGCATGCGTTGCGCTTGGGCCTGGGAGTTTATCCCAGCGGAGGGACCATCGACGGACAAGCGGGCGACCACGTCCTGATCGCGCCGCCGTACATCGTCGCGGCCGAGCAGATCGACCAGATTGCCGAACGCCTCGGCGACGCCGTCGAAGCCGCCCTTGAGGAGCAGCGGCGCCAGCCGGACGCCGTCGTGGCGAGGCGGCCGGCTGCCGTCGGCTGAGCCGCGGTCCCGCATCGATCCAAGAGCATGTCCCAAAAGGAGTCCGACGTGACGAGCGATGACGAGGATCATGCGACCGGCGTTCCGGACATACTCTGGTCGCCAGCGCCGGAGGAGATGCGGGCGTCCCGGATGTGGAAATACTCCGAGTGGCTGGAGGCCAGGCTCGGGCGCGCCTTTGCGAGCTACGAGGAGATGTGGCGCTGGTCGGTCGATGACCTCCCCGCGTTCTGGTCGTCGGTGTGGGACTTCTTCGACGTGAAGGCGGAAGGGAACCGCGAGCCCGTGCTGGGCAGGTCGCAGATGCCCGGCGCCGAGTGGTTCCCCGACGCGAGGCTGAACTACGCGGAGCAGGTGTTCGGGCAGGCGACCGCGGCATGGCCGGCCATGGTCGCGCGAGGCGAGGATGGCGAAAGGGTGGTCGCGTGGGCGGAGTTGCGGCAGAGCACGGCAACGTTGGCCAAGCTGTTCCGTGACCTCGGGATAGGCCCCGGCGATCGGGTTGCGGCGTACCTGCCCAGTCGCTTCGAGGCGGTCGCCGCGTTCCTCGCCTGTTCGAGCATCGGCGCTGTCTGGTCCAGTTGCGCCCCGGACATGGGCGAGAGCGTCATCGTGGACCGCTTCGGCCAGATCGAACCCAAGCTCCTCCTCGCCGTGGACAGCTACCGCTACAACGGCAAGGTCCACGACCGGGCCGCGGTGGTGGCCGCGCTGATCGAGAAGCTTCCGAGCTTGGCGTCGGTCATCCACGTCCCGGGGCCACTCGTCGGCGAGCGGCCGGTGCCGTGGACCGGCGCGATCCCCTGGCCCGCCGACGACCATACCGCGGAGTTGGCGTTCGAGCGGGTGCCGTTCAGCCATCCGCTGTGGATCGTCTACTCGTCGGGCACGACAGGTCTTCCGAAGGCCATGGTCCACGGCCACGGCGGGATCGTGCTGACGCAACTCAAGACGCTGGCGCTGCAGCACGACCTTAGGCCGGCCGACCGGATGCTGTTCCTCGGGAGCACGGGCTGGATCGTCTGGAACCACTTGGTCGGAGGGCTGCTGACCGGCGCCACGATCGTCCTCTACGACGGAAGCCCGTCGTGGCCCGACACCCAGGCCCTGTGGCGCTTCATGGATCGGCACGGGATCACGCTGTTCGGCTGCGGCGCCGCCTTCCTGCTCAACTGTATGAAGTCCGGGCTGCAGCCCCGCGACTTCGTCGCGCTCGACCGCCTGAGGTCGATCAACTCGACGGGCTCCCCGCTTCCCGATGAGGGGTTCCGCTGGGTGTACGACGCCGTGAAGCCGAACCTCTGGCTGGCTTCGGTCAGCGGCGGCACCGACATCGCCTCCGGCTTCGTCGCCTGCAGCCCGACCCTGCCGGTGCACGCCGGAGAGATCCAGTGCCGCGAACTCGGCGTCGCCGCCTATGCGTTCGACGAGGCCGGCCGGCCCGTGATCGACCGGATGGGCGAGCTCGTTGTCACGAAGCCCATGCCGTCCATGCCGATCCGTTTCTGGAACGACCCTGGGGGACGGCGTTACCGGGAGAGCTACTTCGAGATGTTCCCGGGGGTGTGGCGGCAGGGGGACTGGATCCGGATCACCAGCCGGGGCACCTGCGTGATCTATGGACGCTCGGACACGACGATCAACCGCCACGGCGTCCGCATCGGCACGGCCGAGATCTACCGCGTGGTCGAGGAACTCCCCGAGGTCCTCGACAGCCTCGTCGTCGATCTGGAGTTCCTGGGCCACGTGTCGTTTTTGCCGCTCTTCGTCGTGCTCGCGCCCGGGATCGACCTTGATGACCGGCTCAGGGCGCGCATCACCGACCACATCCGGCGCCGCGGCTCCGCCCGCCACGTGCCTACCGCCATCTACCGCATCGACGAGGTTCCGCGCACCCTGAGCGGCAAGAAGATGGAGCTGCCGGTCCGCAAGCTGCTCCTGGGAAGCCCGGCGAGCACGGTTGCGAACCCCGACGCGATGCTGAACCCAGGAAGCCTCGCCTACTTCGCTGAACTCGCGGCTGGGCTGGGCGTGACAGGCGCTGTCCCGGCCCGCGCCGTTCGGCGGCCACCGGAGCCACCTGTGGCCGCCACCGCCGGCACCGGCGATCAAGATGGGGAGCGGCCATGATCGACATCGACACCGTAAGGGCAATCGACATTCACACCCATGCGGAGGAGCCTTGCGGCTGCCACGCGGATGACGGGTACGACGACCTGCAGCGCAGCATGGCCCGGTACTTCCGTGCACCCTGGAGCGAGCCTCCCACCGTCCCCCAGACGGCCGAGCACTACCGCAAGCAGAACGTCGCCGCCGTCATCTTCCCGGTCGATGCTGAGCGCGAGACGGGCTACCGCCGCTATTCCAACGAGGAGGTCGCGGAGCTTGCGAGCAAGAACGACGACGTACTGATACCCTTCGCGTCGATCGATCCGGCCAAGGGCAAGGTCGGTGCGCGGGAGGCGCGCCGCCTCGTCCGCGACTTCGGCGTCCAAGGCTTCAAGTTCCACCCGACGATGCAGGGCTTCTACCCGAACGACCGCGCGGCCTATCCCCTCTACGAGGCAATTGCGGAGACCGGGAAACCCGCCCTGTTCCACACGGGCCAGACCGGCGTCGGAGCAGGGATGCGCGGCGGCAACGGCATGCGGCTGAAATACTCGAACCCGATGCACATCGACGACGTCGCGACGGACTTCCCCGACATGCCGATCATCCTCGCGCACCCGTCGTTCCCGTGGCAGGACGAGGCGCTGGCCGTCGCGACCCACAAGCCGAACGTGTACATCGACCTCTCGGGGTGGTCGCCGAAGTATTTCCCGCCGATCCTTGTGCGATATGCCAACACGCTCCTCAAAAGGAAGGTGCTCTTCGGCTCGGATTGGCCGATGATCACGCCGGAACGCTGGCTGGCCGACTTCGAGAGGATCGAAGTCAAGGATGAAGTGCGTCCTCTGATCATGAAGGAGAACGCCGCAAAGCTGCTGGGACTGCGCCGCTTGGTCGCGGATAGGCCCGGGCGGGCCACTGTGTGAAAACTCGCGGTGTCGTAGCTTCGCGCCGCCTCCGGTTTCAAGGACAAGAAAGATGAGTGAAACGACTTGGCGTGCCGATCCGCTTCACTGGGGACATGGCCCCAGAAGTTTCGAGGTCTTTCTCGAACCGACCTGTCCATTCTCGATAAAAGCGTTCAACAAGTTTGACGAGTTGCTTGCCCAGGTTGGTGAGGCGCGCGTTACCATCAAGATCCGGCTTCAGTCTCAGCCGTGGCACATGTACTCGGGCGTGATAGTGCGCTGCATCCTGGCCGCGTCGACCCTTGAGAGCGGCAAGGATGCCGCGAAGGCGGTGATGGCGGCCGTCGGCGCGCGCCGAGAGGAGTTCGAGTTTGAGCGCCATTGCCGTGGCCCGAACATGCTTGCCACGCCGTCCGACATCATCAAACGCATTGAGGACTATAGCGGCATCGAGCTTTCCGAGGCGTTCGGGATTTCTGACCTCGATCGGGAAGTCAAGTGGCACAGCAAATACGGTCGCCAGAACGGCATCCACGTATCGCCAACCTTCATGATTGACGGCTTGGTGCAACCCGACATTGGCAGCGGCAATGCAGTTGCCGATTGGGCTTTGCGCATCTCGTGAAGTAGGTGACCCTGTTGCATACATGCACCCAGTGGCGTCCGGCACCGGCCCGGTGTGGGAGGCTCCGCCCCGACCTGACCTTGAATGGCCATCTTGGCTTTCAGGCTCGACCAGGACTGCCGCCACATTCCCGAGCAGAAGCAAGGCTATGAGCTGGCGGGAGTACAACGCCAGCTTGCGCCAGAGCGGGAGCTTGACGGTCTGGTTCACGGACGAGGTTATCAAGGCATGACAGGGCGAGCCGCGCATCGAGAAGTAGCGCCACTGCGGCATGGCTTCCCTGCCACTGGCGCATAAGGGCCAGCCACGCCCTTGTGGCCCGCCAATGAGGGATCAACAATGCCCGGAGCCGCCACTGACTCCCGCCTCGTGCCCGCCCGGGTGGCGCCGCGCAAGGCATTCAGCCTTAGTTGGTCGGACCCGCGGTTTCGCAATCTCGTCTGGCAGGCGCTGATCCTGGGCACTCTCCTGGCCGTCGGCTGGTACCTGGTTCACAACACCGGCCGCAACCTTGCAGCCCGGCGCATCGCCACCGGGTTCGACTTCCTAGGCCGCACCGCCGGCATCCCCATCGGCGAGCACCCGATCACCTACGACCCCTCCATCGACACTTTCGGGCGGGCGCTGGTGATCGGCGTGCTGAACACTCTCAAGGTCGCCATCGTCGGCGTGGTACTGGCGACGATCTGGGGCACCCTGCTGGGCGTCGCGCGCCTGTCCAAGAATTGGCTGATCGCGCGGCTGGCCGCCATCTATGTCGAGGTGCTGCGCGACATCCCGCTGCTGCTGCAACTGCTGTTCTGGTACACCCTGCTGCAAAGTCTGCCGTCGCCGCGTCAAAGCTTTCATCCTGTGCCCGGCTTGTTCCTGTCCAACCGCGGCATCAAGGTGCCATTGGTGGAGTGGGAGCAGCCATTCTGGTGGGCGCTGGCGGCGCTGGCGCTGGGCCTCGTGGGCGCCGTGGCCTGGTCCGCCGCGGCTACCCGCAAGCAGGAGGCAACCGGCGTGCGACCGGCAGTTTGGCCGGTGGTCTTAGGGCTGCTGGTGGCGCTGCCCGTCGCGGTATGGGCGGCGTCGGGCGCGCCCTTCAATGTCGAGATGCCGGTGCTGCGGGGCTTCAACTTCCAAGGCGGCGCCACGCTCAGCCCGGAGTACGGCGCCTTGACAGTGGGCTTGGTGCTCTACACCAGCGCCTATATCGCGGAGATCGTGCGATCCGGCATCCTGGCGGTCCCCACGGGCCAGTGGGAGGCCGCGGGTGCGCTCGGCCTGCGGCCCGGCGTGGTGCTGCGCCAGGTCGTGCTGCCCCAGGCGCTGCGCATCATCATTCCACCGATGATCAGCCAGTACCTGAACCTGACCAAGAACAGCTCGCTCGCGGTCGCCATCGGCTACCAGGACGTGACCAGCATCGCCAACACGACCCTAAACCAGACGGGGCAGGCGGTGGAGGGGATCGCCGTCATCATGGCGGTCTACCTGATCATCAGCTTATCCATCAGCCTGCTCATGAACACCTACAACGCCCGCAAGGCCTTGGTGGAGCGCTAGCCATGTCCGAAACCACTGCACGGGTGTCCGAGGCTGCCGGAGAGCCGGTATCCTCCATCGCCGGGGTCGCGGCGGCACCCATCACGCGCCGGGCGCCGACGGGCGCCGGCTTTGCGCCGGTGGCCTGGGCGCGCGCCAACCTGTTCAGCTCGTGGCTGTCCTCGGCGGTCACGATCCTGCTGCTCTACCTGATCGTGAAGTGGGTGGTGGCCTTTGTTGAGTGGGGCGTCATCAACGCGGTCTGGACCGTGCCGGAGACGGCCGGCGGCGCCCCGGACCCGGAAGCCTGCCGTGCGGCCAAGGGAGTCGGCGCCTGCTGGGCGATGATCGGCGACAAGTACCGCTTCACGCTGTTCGGGCGCTACCCCTACGATGAGCAGTGGCGCCCGGCGGTGGTCATGCTGCTGTTCCTGGGCCTGTACGCGATCTCCGCCATGCGCCGGTTCTGGCGCAAGGAGCTGGTGCTGATCTGGGTGGGCGTGCTGGCCCTGATCGGCTTCCTGATGTGGGGCGGGGCGCTGGGGCTGACCTATGTGCCGCAGGACAGCTGGGGCGGGCTGCCGATCACATTGATCCTCAGCACCTTCGGCCTCGCGCTCGGCTTCCCGCTGGCGGTGCTGGTGGCGCTGGGCCGGCGCTCCAAGGAAATGCCGGCGGTGCGGGTGCTGTGCGTCGTCTATGTCGAGCTGATCCGCGGCGTGCCGCTCATCACCGTGCTGTTCATGGCGTCTGTGTTGTTCCCGCTGTTTATGCCGGAGGGGATGAACCCGGACAAGCTGCTGCGGGCGCAGGTGGCGTTCATCCTGTTCAGCGCGGCGTATCTCGCCGAGGTCATCCGCGGCGGTCTTCAGGCGCTGCCCAAGGGGCAGTACGAGGCCGCGGATGCGCTGGGCTTGTCCTATTGGAAGAAGACCGGGCTGATCGTGCTGCCCCAAGCCCTGCGATTGGTGATCCCGCCGCTGGTCAACACCTTCATCGGGTCGTTCAAGGACACGTCGCTGGTGCTCATCATCGGCATCTTCGACCTGCTGCTGTCGGGCAAGGTCGCGATCACCGACCCGATCTGGCAGGCATACAGCACGGAGATGTACCTGTTCCTCGGCGCCATCTACTTTGCTTTCTGCTTCGTCATGGCTCGCTACAGCCGCGGCTTGGAGCAGGAGTTCAGCCGCACCGTGCGCCAGTAGGCGCAGCTTAACTGAAAAATTGTAGAACTCCATGAACCAAACTACGACCATAAACTATCCGCAGGCGGAGCTGAGCAACCAGCCGACGATCCTTTGCCCTGGGCTGCTACTACCTCATGGTGGCCCGCGCGACGGGCGTGAGCTGGATGCTGGGCATGAGGCAGTTCGGCAGTGTTCTCGGATCGACTGTCGGCAGCGCGCTGTTAGGGTTGGGATAGGGCTTCGGCGCGATCTTCGTGGCCCTGGCGGTCCCTGCCGACTGCGCCGCCATCTTGCTGATGCAGCGCGGCGGCACTCGCGCGGTGGCGACGGAGGCCGCCGCGCACCAGCTTCACGCGGGCGCGGAGGGGCTGCGCCCACCAAGCCCGACCCTAGCCAGGAGACGACATCATGCGCGACGAACCCTGCATGGACGTGGCCCACCTTGCCCACCTGGAGCTGCTGACGCCCAAGCCCGAGGAAAGCCTGCGCTTCTTCGTGGACGTGATGGGCATGACGGAGAGCGGGCGCCGGGGCGGGTCCGTGTATCTCCGGGGCTGGGACGACTACGAGCGCTATTCCCTGCAGCTCACGGCGTCCCGCACCTCCGGCCTCGGCCACGCCGCCTTCCGCGCCCGCAGCCCGCAGGCGCTGGCCCGGCGCGTGGCGGCGCTTGAAGCGTCCGGCCTCGCCGTGGGCTGGCACGAGGGGGAGTTGGGCCACGGCCCCGCCTTCCGCTTCCGCGACCCGGACGGGCACCTGCTCGAAGTGTACTACGAGACCGAGTGGTACGAGGCGCCGCCCGCCTTGCGCCCTTCGCTCAAGAACCAGGCGCAGCGCTTCCCGGCGCGCGGGGTGAACGTGCGGCGGCTCGACCACTTCAACTGCCTGGCCGCCGACATCCGGGCCAACCGCGAGTTCTTCGAGCGCTTCCTCGGCTTCCGCCTCACCGAGCAGATCGTGCTGGACGACGGCACGGAGGTGGGCATGTGGCTGACGGCCACCAACAAGAGCTACGACTTCGCCTACACGCGCGAAGCCCACGGCGTGCCGGGCCGCTTCCACCACGTCACCTTTGCGCTGGACAGCCGCGAGGAGATCCTGCGCGCGGCCGACATCTTTCTGGAGCACGGCGTGTTCATCGAGACCGGGCCGCACAAGCACGCGGTCCAGCAGACCTTCTTCCTTTACGTCTATGAACCCGGCGGCAACCGGGTGGAGGTGGCCAACGCCGGCGCCCGGCTGGTGCTGGCGCCCGATTGGCGCCCGATCACCTGGACGGAGGCCGAGCGCCGCAAGGGCCAGGCCTGGGGGCTGAAAACCATCGGCAGCTTCCACACCCACGGCACCCCGCCGCTGCCGGAGGGCTTGGGGGAGGACACGACACGGGTCGCCGGACAGGACGACCTGGCAGACGGGGGAATCGCATCGTGAGCGGGACGGCAAGCACGGCCGCCGCCGGCCTGGTGTTCACCGACCCGCCCCGCGTTTCGCGCGAGGTCGCGGAGGCTTACGCGCCGTACGGGGTGGCGACGGTGCACGAGGCGCAGGGCCGCACCGGCCTGCTCGCCTCCTCCATGCGGCCGGTCTGGCCGGGGGCGAGGCTCGCCGGCAGCGCCGTCACGGTGTCGGTCCCGCCCGCCGACAACTGGATGCTGCACGTGGCCGTCGAGCAGTGCCGGGCGGGGGACGTGCTGGTGGTCGCGCCCACCTCGCCCTCGGACGCCGGCTACTTCGGCGAGCTGCTGGCCTGCTCGCTGG
>CAXUJE010000098.1:7403-15454 GCA_964251035.1 uncultured Acetobacteraceae bacterium | reverse complement strand
GGCGCACGGCCTCGTCGTAGTACTTGCGGAACTGCTTCTCGCTGATGTTGCCGTAATAGCCCTTCAGCTTCTGCTTCGCCATGAGCTGGATGCCGAAGTCGGTGGGCTTCTGCTTGCGCCGTTGGCCGTGCTGGCCAGGCCCATACTCGCGCTTGTTGATCGGGGACTTAGCGCGGCCCCACAGGTTGACGCCCAGACGGCGATTGATCTTGTACTTGCTTTCGGCGCGCTTGGTCATGCGCGGTCTCCATCTTCTATGCGGCGCTTTTGCGCCGCTTGTTGCACCGGTAGGCCGCAAAGCATTGCGACGGGCGCACGCCCCGGGGGCGCGTCCACGTTCCCGGCAGTGGGCGGGTCGTAAGACCGCCGCGCCCCGTTGTCAAACCGGCGCGATGCCCGCATGTGTGCCCCCATGATCACACGCGGCGACATCCTTTGGCTCGGCATCGCGTCCGGCGTGACCGGCGGCATCATCGGCGGCTCGATGCTGGGCATCGGCATGGACCTGATGGCGAACGGGCAGCCGTTCGGCCTGATCCCCATCATCATTGGCGGCCCATCCTCTGCGATCATCGGCTGGCTGCTGTCCCGCCGCTTGGCGAAGCGGCTCACAAATCTGGATTAGGCCCGTCCGGCTCCAACCGGCCGCGCTGCCGCCGGCCCAGGGCCAGCATGCTGATGACGCCATGCAGGGTGCGCAGCTCTTGCTCCGTCACCTCACCGCGTTGGAACAGATGATGCAGGTTCCGCACCATGCCGGGCCGCTTCGGCGCGTTGCGCAGGAAGCCGCTCGCGTCCAATTCGTCGATCAGATGCGTTAACAGGCTCTCGATCTGGCCCTTCGGCGCGACCGCCGTCTCGTTGGTCATCAGGCGCTGGCCCGGCGTCGTGTCTGCGGCCGTCCACCACTCATAGGCCATGACCATGACCGCCTGCGCCAGGTTCAGGCTGTCGAACGCCGGGTTGAGCGGGTAGCGCACCAGGGTGTCGGCCTGCGCCATGTCGTCGTTGTCGAGGCCAGCGCGCTCCGGCCCGAACAGGATGCCGCAGCGCAGGCCGCGCTGCCCGGCGTCCCGCAGCGCCCCGGCCGCGGCGCGGGCCGTCATCACCGGCTTGATCACGTGGCGCGGGCGCGGGCAGGTGGCGAACACGCGGTGCAGGTCGGCCACGGCGCCCGCCACCGTGTCATGCAGCGTCGATTGGTCCAGGATACGGTCGGCGCCGGACGCGGTGCGCCAGGCGCGCTCCTGCGGCCAGCCGTCGCGCGGGGCCACCAGCCGCAGGTGGAACAGCCCGCCATTGGCCATGGCCCGGGCGCAGGCGCCGATGTTGTCGGCAAGCTGCGGACGCACCAGGATGACAACCGGGCTGTTCTCGCCAATGGGCGCAAGGTCGGCGCCGCCGTCCCGCCCGGTCATGCCGGCGGTGTCGCGACCCGGCGCCAGTCGGTGGTCCCGTCCGGACGGTCCTCGAACGCCACGCCCCGCGCCAGCCATTCGGCCCGGATCGCATCGGCCCTGGCGAAGTCCCGGGCGCGGCGGGCGGCGATGCGGCCGGCGATGGCCGCCTCGATGGCGGTTGCGTCATCGCCGCCCTGGAACCACGCCGCCGGGTCGGCCTGCAATAGCCCCAGCAATGCGCCCCCGGCCCGCAGCCCCGCCGCCGCGGCGCGGTCGCCGGCCATGGCGTCATCAGACAGCGCGTGCAGGGCCGCCAAGGCGAGCGGCGTGTTCAGGTCGTCGCACAAGGCGTCCAGCACTGAGTCAGGCACGGGACCCTCCCCGGTCGGCGCACGGGCCAGGGCGCGGTAGAACCGGTCCAGCTCGCCCCGCGCCTCGGCCAGCCCCGGGCCGCTGAACTCCAGCGTGCCCCGGTACTGCGATTTCAGCAGCATCAGCCGCACCGCCTCCGCCGGAGCGCGGCCCAGCACGTCCCGGATGGTGAAGAAGTTGCCGAGCGACTTCGACATCTTCTCCCCGTTCAGGTTCAGCATGCCGTTGTGCAGCCAGACCCGGGCGAAGCCGCTGCCCGGCAAGGCGCACAGGCTCTGCGCACGTTCGTTCTCATGGTGTGGGAACAGCAAATCGCCGCCGCCGCCGTGAATGTCGAAGGTTTCGCCCAAGTATTGCCAAGCCATCGCGCTGCATTCGATGTGCCAGCCCGGGCGGCCGCGGCCCCAAGGGCTGTCCCAGCCCGGCAAATCCGGGGGCGACGGCTTCCACAGCACGAAGTCACCAGGGTCGCGCTTGTAAGGCGCCACCTCCACCCGCGCGCCGGCCATCAGCTCGTCCGTGCTGCGGCCGGACAGCGAGCCGTACTGGCTGAAACTCGCCACGGCGAACAGCACATGGCCATCAGCGGCGTAGGCATGGTCGCCCGCGACCAGCCGCTCGATCAGCGTGACCATGCCCGCGATGTGCTCGGTGGCGCGCGGCTCGATGTCGGGGGCCAGATTGCCAAGCGCCGCCATGTCGGCGTGGAACTGCGCGGCGGTGCGGGCGGCGACGGCATCGATCCCTTCCCCGCTCGCGGCGGCGCGGGCGTTGATCTTGTCGTCCACGTCGGTGATGTTGCGCACGTAGGTGACGCGCGGGAACAGATGGCGCAGCAGCCGGGCCAGCACGTCGAACACGGTCATGCCTCGGGCGTTGCCGATGTGCGCCAGGTCATAGACGGTAGGGCCGCAGACATAGAGGCGCACGTGCTGGGGGTCGAGCGGCACGAAGGCCTCGCGCCGCCGGGTCAGGGTATTGTGCAGCACGAGGCTCGGCATGGCAGGCTTCAGTACATCCTGGTGCGGTAGGCGTCCTCGGTCCGGCGCTCTGCCTCCTCGACGCTGAATACCTGCGTCTGCTCGGCGATGATGCGGCCAAGGCTCGGGAAGGCCGAACGTTCGACCTGGGCCGTAGCGTCCCAAAGACGGGCGCGGCGCAGGGCTTTGGCGCAGTGGAAGAACACTTCTTCCACCTCGATCACCAAACCGGTGCGCGGCGCCTTGCCGGCGACGCTGGAACCCGCAAGGGCTTCGGCGTCCGTCAGCAGCCGCGCCGTGCCGTTCACCCGTAGCGTCTCGTCGATGCCCGGCACGAAGAAGATCAGGCCGACGCCCGGCGTTTCCAGGATGTTGGCAAAGCTATCGACCCGGTTGTTGCCGGGCCGGTCGGGCAGCAGCAGCGTGCAGTCGTCCAGCACCTGCACGAAACCCGGCGGGTCGCCGCGCGGGCTGGCGTCCGCCCGGCCCTCCGCATCGGCCGACGCCAGGACCAGAAAGGGCGACAGCGCAATGAAGGCGCGGCAATGGCGGTCCAAGGCGTGCAGCACCTTGCGCTCTGCCAGAAGGCTGATCGCGCCCATGTGGGCACGCAGCGCCGCGTGGTCCGGGATGCCGCTCACGCCGCCGCCAGCCGCAGCCGCTCCGCCGCCCGGTCCCGGCCCATCAGCGGCAGCAAATCCCGCAGCTCCGGCCCGTGATCCTCCCCGGTCAGCGCCAGGCGCAGCGGCAGGAACAGGCTCTTGCCCTTGCGGCCCGTGGCGGCCTTCAGCGCGTCGATCCATTTGGTCCATACGTCGTTGTCCCAAGGTTCTGCCGGCAGGGTATCACGGGCGATGTGCAGATACTCGGCCTCGCCCTCGATCAGCGGCGGGATGATCGTGCCGGCCACCACCTCCCACCAGCCACGCGCCTCGTTCAGCAGGTCGAGGTTGCCCCGCACCGCCAGCCAGAACGCCGTCGTCGCGGAGGGTGGAAGGCGGTCCCGTACCGCGTCGAACGGCAACTCATGCAGCACCCGGCGGTTCAGCGCCAGCAATTGCCGCCCGTCGAAGCGCGCGGCGGAGCGGGACACGCGGGACAGGTCGTAGGTCGCGGCGATCTCGTCGGCGGGTTGCGGCGCCGGGTCATCGGCAGTGCCGAGACGCGCGAGGTGGCCGGCCAGCGCCTGCGGCTCGATCCCGTCGCCGCGCAGGCTGCGCAGCGACAGCGCCCCCACCCGCTTCGACAGCTTGCCGCCGTCCTGGTCCACCAGCAGCGGCAGGTGGGCGAACCGCACGTTGCCCGGACGCGCGCCGAGGGCGGCCATGATGTCGATCTGGATGCCGGTGTTGGTCACGTGGTCCTCCCCACGCACCACGTGGGTGATCCCGGTGTCGATGTCGTCCACGACCGAGGTGAAGCTGTAGAGCGGCGTGCCGTCGGCCCGGATCAGGATGGGGTCGGAGATGGCGGACAGCTTCACCGTGCGCGGTCCCAGCACCATGTCGCCCCACTCCGCAGGGTAGCCCGACAGCAGGAACCGCCAATGCGGGCGCTTGCCGTTCGCCTCCGCAGCAGTGCGCTGCTCCGGCGTCAGCTTGAGCATGGCGCGGTCGTAGATCGGCGGCTGCTTGCGGCGGACGCGCAGCTCGCGCTTGGCGTTCAGCTCCTCCTCGCTCTCGAAGCAAGGATACAGCCGCCCGGAGGCCTTCAGGCGTTCGGCCGCTGCAGCGTAGGTGTCCAGCCGGTCCGACTGGCGCAGCATCTCGTCCCAGGAGATGCCGAGCCATCGCAGGTCATGGGTGATGGCGTCGGCGTACTCCGGGCGGTTGCGCTCGGTGTCGGTGTCATCCAGCCGCAGCAGGAACTGGCCGCCGTGGCGGCGGGTCAGCAGGTAGTTGGCCAGGGCGACCCGCGCGTTGCCCACATGCAGCAGGCCGGTGGGGCTTGGAGCGAAGCGGACCTTCATGCCGTTCCATGCCCGCCATCAGGCGCCGGGTCGTCGTCATCCTCATCGTCGTCCCGGACCAGGCGCGGGTCGATGGAACGCCAGTCGCGGTCGGGCGCCGCGGCGCGGCGGGCCGCGAAATCGTGCAGCTCGGTCGCACTGCGCCAGCTCCCCTCGCCCACACCCAGCACCTCGGCATCCTCGCCATAGGAGAACCAGGCGTCGAGCACCGCCTGCGCCTCCATGCCGCGCGCCCGGCACCGCTCGATGCTGTCCCGCACATAGCGCCGGGCGAACAGGTTGGCGTGCTCCAGCGAGAGGAAGCCCGGCACGTCCTCGACGATGTTGTCCTCGGCGCCCCCTGACAGGTCCAGGATGCGGACCCGCCAGCCTTCGGGCGGCGCGTTTATCACGCGACCAGGCCCGTGTAGCCGTTGGTGATGGGGTAGCGGCGGTCCCGGCCGAAGGCGCGTGGGGTGATCTTCACGCCCGGCGGAGCCTGGCGCCGCTTGTACTCGGCGCGGTCCAGCATCCGCCAAACCCGCAGGATCGTCGCACGGTCATGGCCGTGGGCCACCAACGCATCGACGGACTGCTCGCCCTCGACCAGGCCCTCCAAGATCGCGTCCAAGTCCTCGTAGGGCGGCAAGGAGTCTTGATCGGTCTGGTCGTGCTTCAGTTCGGCCGAAGGCGGCTTGGTAATCACCCGCTCGGGCATCACCGCGCCGTGCGGGCCGCGGGCGCCTTCGGGCACGTGCGCGTTGCGCCAGCGGCACAGCGCGAAGACGGTCGTCTTGTAGACGTCTTTCAGCACCGAGTAGCCGCCGCACATGTCGCCATACAGCGTCGCGTAACCCACCGACATCTCGGACTTGTTGCCGGTCGTCAGCAGCATGTCGCCGAACTTGTTGGACAGCGCCATGAGGATGAGGCCGCGGGAGCGCGACTGGATGTTCTCCTCCGTGATGTCCGCCTGGCGTCCCTCGAACAACGGCGCCAGCGCGTCGTCGAAGGCGTGCATGGCCGGGCTGATCGGCACGGTGTCGCAGCGGATGCCGAGCAGCCGCGCGCACTCAGCCGCGTCGTCCAGGCTGTGCTGGCTGGTGTAGGGGCTGGGCAGCATGACGGCGCGGACCTGCGCCGCACCCAGCGCATCCACCGCCACCGCCGCCGACAAGGCGCTGTCGATGCCGCCGGATAGGCCGAGCAGCACGCCGGGAAACCGGTTCTTGCGCACGTAGTCGCCGAGGCCCAGCATCATGCAGCGGTAGATCAGCTCCAGCCGGTCCGGCTCGGGCGGCAAAGGCTGCGGCGCGCAGACCAGCGTGTCGCCGTCGCGCTGCCATTCCGTCAGCGTCAGCGCCTCGGCAAAGTACGGCATCTGCACCGCAAGCGTCCGGTCGGCGTTCAGCACGAAGCTCGCGCCGTCGAACACCAGCTCGTCCTGGCCGCACACCTGGCCCAAGAACACGAAGGGCAGCCCGGTTTCCACCACGCGCTCAACGCCCAGCTCTACGCGGCGGGCCTGCTTGCCGTCCTCGAACGGCGAGCCGTTGATGGACAGCAGCATCTCGGCGCCGCTCTCGGCTAAGGTCTCGGACACCGCCGGGAGCCAGAAGTCCTCGCACACCATGACGCCCAGGCGGTAGCCGCGGAAGGCGACCGGGCCGGGGCTGGGGCCGGCGTCGAACACGCGCTTGTCGTCGAACACGCCGTAGTTCGGCAACTCGTGCTTGGCCCGGCGCGCGACCACGCGGCCTCCGTCCAGCACGAAGGCCGCGTTGTACAGCCGGTCGCCGTCCCGCCATGGACCGCCCACGATCAAGCCCGGCCCGCCATCCGCGGTGTCGCGCGCCAGCTCCGCGATGGCTGCCTCGCAGAGCTCGACGAAGGCCGGCTTGCGCACCAGGTCCTCGGGCGGATAGCCGCCAATGGAGAACTCCGGCGTCGCCACCAAGTCCGCGCCCAGCGCCGCCGCGTCGGCCCGGGCGCGGCGGATGCGGGCAAGGTTGGCGGTCACGTCCCCCTCGTGGGGATTGACCTGGGCAAGCGCGATGCGGAGAGTCATGCGGGGGACCTGGGGTTTGTAGGCACGCTGTCAACACGCCGGGCGTCGGCCTGGCGTTCCCGGTTGGCGCGCAGCAGGAACTCGCGCCCGACCTTCACCCGCGCCTGGCCGTCGTACTCCACGATATCAGCGGTGGCGTAGGTCTCGTGCCAATCGTCCGGGATGAAGCTGCCGGTGCCGACCACGTCGATGGGGGCGCGCGTGTCCGCCATCACCCGGCATTTCACGACGCCGAAGCCAGACGACACCACGATGCGCACCTGTGGGAAGCCGGCCTCGTCCAACGCCTCCCGCATCCGCCAGATCGCCGCCGCCGAGACGCCGGTTCCGACCAGGTGCCGCAACTCCTGGTCGCTGCGGTAGCGGCGGATGGCGCCTGGCGCCTGGCGCTCCAGCACGGCGTAGCTCTCGGCGGGGTCCAACCCTTCCAGGTAACGCCCGCCATGGGTGTCGAGCCGCACCGAAAGCCGCCCGGCAGCGGCAAGTTTGGGGAAACGGCGGCACACCTCCAGCCCGTCGGTGATCTCCCGCCCGAAGAAGTCCGTCAGCACTGTCAGCGCCTCGTCCGGGCAGGTCTCATGGAACATCTCCGCCGCCCGCACCGTGGACCCGGCGTAGCCGATCAGCGCGTGCGGCATGGTGCCCAGGCCCCGCGTGCCGCCGAAATACGGCGCGGCCAGGTCAGAGGACGCGCCGACGAAGCCGTGCGCGCCTTCCCTTTTCGCCGCGTCGCTGCCGACGCTTGCGGCGTAGCCCATCATGTCCTGCATCTCGGCGCCGGCGCAGTGCCTGGCCTCCATCGCGATGAAGCGGGCGGCTGGCAGCGCCATGCACATCTGGTAGGCGTTGTGCGCGGCGACGCAGGCCGCGCCAAGCTTCTGCAGGCAGATCGTCTCGCAGTCCGCCAGCTCATGGAAGCTGCCGGTGACATAGACAACCGGCTCCCCGGCCCCGACCCAGGTGCCTTCCGGGTGCGACTGGTCGAACTCGAACCGCGTGCCGCGCAGCGCCGCGACCTCGGTCAGCCAGTCCAGCATCAGCCGCGGCGCCGAGATCACCGGGCGGCGCAGGAAGAAGGCGTACGTCACGCGCTTGTCGCCGAACCGGCCGATCACCTCCCGCGTGCGGTTGAAGTAGGCGTCCGTGCGGGCGCCGATGTCGGTGATCACCGGCATCGCCGATGGGTCCAGCGCGGTCATTGCGCGGCGACCGCCTGGGCGCGGCCGCCCCAGCCGCGGGCTTTTAGCCGCGCCCCCGCCCCGGAAGCGGCGGGCCAAAGAAGG
>CAXUJE010000098.1:0-7393 GCA_964251035.1 uncultured Acetobacteraceae bacterium | reverse complement strand
GGGCTTCGCGTTGGGGCCCCGGGGGGTCTTGGCGGGGCGCCCGCGGGGGGGGGGCCTAGCAGCGGGGGGTTTTTCAGCGGGGCCGCGACCAGGAAGGCGAGCTCCAATGACTGCTCGGCGTTGAGCCGCGGATCGCAGAACGTCTCGTAACGGTTGCCGAGGTCGGCCTCCGTCAGGCGGTGCGCGCCGCCGACGCATTCCGTGACCTCCTGCCCCGTCATCTCCACGTGGACGCCGCCGGCCCAGCTTCCCTCCGCCGCGTGCGCGTCGAAGAAGCCGCGGACCTCGGCCAGGATGCTGTCGAAGTTGCGCGTCTTCACCTTGGCCGCCGTGCTGATGGTGTTGCCGTGCATCGGGTCGCACAGCCACACGACGCGGCGCCCGGCGCGGCTGACCGCGCGCAGCAAAGGCGGCAGCGCCGTGTGCACGCGCCCGGCGCCCATGCGGCTGATGAGCGTGAGGCGCCCGGCTGCGTTCTCCGGGTTCAGCACGTCGATGAGACGCAGCAGCTCGTCCGGCGTCGTCGTCGGGCCGACCTTGAGGCCGACCGGGTTGTGCACCCCGCGCAGGAACTCGACATGGGCGCCGTCGATCTGCCGGGTGCGGTCGCCGATCCACAGGAAATGGGCGGAGCACGCATAAGGGGCGCCGGACGTGCTGTCGATCCGGGTCAGCGCCTGCTCATAGGGCAGCAGCAGCGCCTCATGGCTGGTGTAGAACTCCGTTTCCCGCATCTGCGGGGTGTTCAGGCTGCCGACGCCGCAGGCCGACATGAAGGCCAGCGTCTCGTCAATGCGGGACGCGATGTCCTGGTAGCGCGCGGCGAGCGGCGAGCGGGCCGCAAAATCCAGGTTCCAGCGATGCACCTCGTGCAGGTCGGCATAGCCGCCGCCCGCAAAGGCACGCAGCAGGTTCAGCGTGCCGGCAGATTGGAAGTAGCCGGTTTCCATGCGCGCCGGGTCTGGAATGCGGGCGGCGGCGGTGAACTCCGGCCCGTTGATGATGTCGCCGCGGTAGCTCGGCAGGGTCATGCCGTCGACCGTCTCGTTGTCCGACGAGCGTGGCTTGGCGAACTGCCCGGCCATGCGCCCCATCTTCACCACCGGCAGGCTGGCGCCGAAGGTCAGCACCACGGCCATCTGCAGCAGCACGCGGAAGGTGTCGCGGATGACGTTGGCGGTGAAGTCGCCGAAGCTCTCGGCGCAGTCGCCGCCCTGCAGCACGAAAGCCTGGCCGTTCGCCACCATCGCCAGGTTGTCGCGCAACCGCCGTGCCTCGCCTGCGAACACCAAGGGCGGGTACTTTGCCAGCCGTGCCTCGACGGCAGCCAACGCGTCCTCGTCCGGATAAGCCGGCCCCTGGAGCACGCGCCGCACCCGCCAGCTTGCCGGCGTCCACTCCACCGTCTCCGTCATGCCATTGGCCTCCTCCGCATAGGCCAGCTTATCGCCGTTTTCTTCGGCAAACGCCACCCGGCTGCCATTGCAAGCCGGCGCTACTCCGCAGCCTTCGCCTGGGCCGCGGGCGCCACGCGGGTCACGGTCCGCATGGTCACGAACTCCTCGGCGCTGGTGGGATGGATGCCGACCGTGCGGTCGAAATCCTGCTTCGTCGCGCCGGCGACCAGCGCCACGCCGATGCCCTGCATCATCTCCGCCACGTCGTCGCCCAGCATGTGCACGCCCATCACCCGCTGGCTCGCCTGGTCCACGATCATCTTCATCAGCGTCTTGCGCGGCCGTCCGGACATCACGTGGCGCATCGGGGTGAAGTGCGCGACGTAGATGTCCATCGCGCCGTGCCGCACCGCCTGCTCCTCCGTCATGCCCACGGTGGCGAGCGGCGGGTTGCTGAACACGGCCGTCGCCACGGGATCGAGCGCCCAGCTCCGCGGACGGCCCGGCCCGAACAGGCGGTCCGCCAAATGGTGCCCCTCCGCGATGGCGACGGGCGTGAGGTTCAGCTTGTTGCTCACGTCCCCCAGCGCGAAGATATGCGGCTGGCTGGTGGCATTATGGGCATCGACGACCACGGCGCCCCGGCTATCCGTCGCGACGCCCGCGTTTCCCAGGCCGAGGCCCGCCGTCTTCGGAATCCGGCCCACGGCAAAGAACACCAGGTCGGCCTCGATCACGTGGCCGTTGGTCAGCGTGACGCGCCGGGCGTCGCCGGCCGGCTCGACCCGGTGCACCGTCTGCGTCGGGTGCAGGCGGACACCTTGCTGGGTGACGCCTTGGGCCAGGGCCGCCCGCAGGTCGTGGTCGAAGCCGCGCAACGGCAAGGGTGCGCGGAACACCACATCGACCTCGGCACCCAGGCCGTGGAAGATGCCGGCGAACTCCATGCCGATGTAGCCGCCGCCGACCATCACCACCCGGCGCGGCAAGGCGGGCAGCTCGAACGCCTGGTCGGACACGATGCCGAGGTGCATGCCCTCGATGGGCGGCTGGATCGCCGGCATCCCGCCGGTGGCGATGACGATCCGCTCCGCCGTCACCGTTTGCCCGCCGACATGGAGCGCGTGCGGCCCGGCGAACACGGCCCGAGCCTCGTGCCGGGTCACGCCGCTGCCGTCCAGCATCCGGGTGTAGATGCCGTTCAGCCGCAGGATCTCGCGGTCCTTGTGTGAGATCAGCGCGGCCCAGTCGTGCACGCCGGGCGAGGCGTCCCAGCCGAAACCGCGCGAGTCCTCCGCCAGCCGCCCATACTCGGACGCCTGCACCATGATCTTCTTCGGCACGCAGCCGACGTTCACGCAGGTGCCGCCCCAGCGCGCCTCCTCCGCGATGCCGACGCGCGCCCCGTGCCCGGCAGCGATGCGGGCGCAGCGCACGCCGCCCGACCCGCCGCCGATGACGAACAGGTCGTAATCATAGGTGGCCATGGGTTTAGGTCCCGATCCCGCCGAGGGCCAGGTACTTGATCTCCAGGTAATCCTCGATCCCGTACTTGCTGCCTTCCCGCCCCAAGCCGCTCGACTTCATGCCGCCGAACGGCGCCACTTCCGTCGAGATGATGCCTTCGTTGCAGCCGATGATGCCGTATTCCAACGCCTCCGCCACGCGGAAGATGCGGCCCACGTCGCGGGCATAGAAGTAGGCGGCGAGGCCGAACTCGGTGTCGTTGGCCATCTCGATAGCTTCCGCCTCCGTCGAGAAGCGGAACAGCGCCGCCGCCGGGCCGAAGGTTTCCTCGCGGAAGATGTCGGCGCCGCGCGGAACCTCGGTCAGAATTGTCGGCTGAAAGAAGAAGCCGCCCAACTCGTGCCGCGCGCCGCCCATCGCCACACGGGCGCCGCGGCCGACCGCGTCCTTGATGTGCGCCTCGACCTTCTCGACGGCTTCGGCGTTGATCATCGGGCCTTGGGTGACGCCCTCCTCCATGCCGTTGCCCACCTTGAGCGCGGCGACGGCGGCTTTCAGCTTCTCGGTGAACGCCTCGTACACCCCGTCCTGCACCAGCAGGCGGTTGGCGCAGACGCAGGTCTGGCCGGCGTTGCGGAACTTGCTGGCGATGGCGCCCACCACGGCGGCGTCCAGGTCCGCGTCGTCGAACACGATGAACGGCGCGTTGCCGCCCAGCTCCATGCTCGCCTTCTTCACCGTGGGCGCGATCTGCGCCAGCAGCTTGGCGCCGACCTCCGTGCTGCCGGTGAAGGTCAGCTTGCGCACCAAGGGGTTGCTGGTCAGCTCGCCGCCGGTCTCGCCGCTCGGCCCGGTGATGACGTTGCAGACGCCCTTGGGCATTCCGGCACGCTCGGCCAGGACGGCCAAAGCGAGGGCGGAGAACGGCGTCTGGCTCGCCGGGCGGATCACCCCGGTGCAGCCGGCGGCCCAGCCCGGCCCGGCCTTGCGGGTGATCATCGCGGCCGGGAAGTTCCACGGCGTGATTGCGGCGAACACGCCGATCGGCTCCTTGGTGACGATGATGCGGCGGCCAGCCTGCGGCTGCGGGATGGTGTCGCCATAGACCCGCTTGCCTTCCTCGGCGAACCACTCGATGAACGACGCGGCGTAGGCGATCTCCCCCCGGCTCTCGGCCAGCGGCTTGCCCTGCTCGGCGGTCATGATGACGGCCAGGTCGTCCGTGTTCTCCCCCATGAGCGTGAACAGCCGGCGTAGCACCGCCGAGCGCTCCTTGGCCAGCATGGCACGCCAGGCCGGAAAGGCGCGGGCGGCGGCCTCGATGGCCTGCCGCGTTTCGGGGGCGCCGAGCGCCGGCACCTCGCCGATCACCGTGCCGGTCGCGGGATTGCGGACCGGGAGCGTCTTGCCGCTCGCGGCCTGCACCCATTGGCCGTCGATGCAGCAGGCTTGGCGAAACAGGCTCGGGTCCTTGAGCGGGAGCGGCGCGGTCGGGTTCAGCATGGGAGTCCTCCGTTTGCACGGAAGATAGGCGTCCCAGGTGCCGATGTCAGCCGGGGCTGACGCCTAGCGCACCTTGCTCCGCGCCGCCCGGAAGGCCGCCGCGCGGCCGGGCTTCTCCACCTGCTGCGCGCGGCCGAACGCCATCGCGTCCGGCGCCACGTCCGCCGTCACCACGCTGCCGGCGGCGATGAAGCTGCCGTCGCCCAGCGTCACGGGCGCCACCAGCACGGCCGACGTGCCGACGAACACCCCGGCGCCGATCGTGGTGCGGTGCTTGGCATAGCCGTCGTAGTTGCAGGTGATGGTGCCGGCGCCGATGTTGGTGCCGGGTCCGACCGTGCTGTCGCCCAGGTAGCTCAGGTGGTTCGCCTTGGCGCCCTCGCCGAGATGCGTCGCCTTCAGCTCCACGAAGTTGCCGACATGCGCGCCCGCCGCCACCACGGTGCCGGGGCGCAGCCGGGCATAGGGGCCGATCTGCGCGCCCGGCCCGACCTCGCACCGCTCCAGGTGGCTGAAGGCGCGGATCTCGGCGCCGGACGCGACGCTCACCCCGGGGCCGAACACCACGTGCGGCTGCACCGTCACATCCGGCGCGAGCACGGTGTCGGCGCTGAGGAACACCGTGTCCGGCGCGGTCAGCGTCGCGCCGCCATCCATCGCGGCCCGGCGCAGCCAGCCCTGCACCGTCGCCTCCGCCTCCGCCAGCTCGGCGCGGGAGTTGACGCCGCGCAGCTCCTCGGCCGGCGCTTCCACGGCGGCGACCCGGCGCCCCTCCGCGCGGGCCAGCGCCACGCAGTCCGTCAGGTAGAACTCGCCCGCGGCGCTCGGCTGCACCTGCCGCAGCCAGCGGAGCATGTCGGCGGCGGGGGCGCAAAGAACGCCGGCGTTGCACAGCCCGGTTTCGCGCTCGGCCTCCGTCGCGTCGGCCCACTCCACGATGCGCTCCACGTCGCCGCCGTGGGTCAATACACGGCCGTAGCGGCCGGGGTCGGCGGGGCGCATCGCCAGCAGCGCCAGCCCCACGCCCTTGGCGCGCCGCCCTTCCAACAGGCGCCGCAGCGTCGCAGGCCGGATGAGCGGGTTGTCGGCATACAGCACCGCCACGTCGCCATCGCCGAACTGCTCCGCCGCCTGCAGCGCCGCGTGGGCGGTGCCCAGCCGTTCCGCCTGCACGACGACAGGATGGGGTGCTGCGGCGCGGGCCAGCGCGTCCATGCCCGGTCCGGCGACCACCACGACCCGGTCGAACACCTCCGTGCAGCTTGCAATGAGGTGCTGCAGCATCGGGCGCCCCGCGATCGGGTGCAGCGCCTTCGGCAGCGCGGACTTCATGCGGGTGCCTAGCCCGGCGGCCAGCAGGACAGCAGTTGTTGTCATGCAACGATGGGTAGCGTCCGGCCCGCGGCCATGTCAAAGGCCACGTTGACCCTTCGGGTCACAAGCCACGTTGATCCTTCGGAGCGCCTCCATGGAACCGACCCTGCTGCTCGACCTCGACGGGACGCTGGTGGACACTGTCCCCGACCTGCTGGCCAGCCTCAACCGCCTGATGGCGTCGCACGGGCTGCCGGCGCTCTCAACGGCGGAGGTCATCCCCATGATCGGTGACGGCGCGGCCGTGCTGGTGCGTCGGGCGATGGCGGCACGGGGCCGGGAAGCGACTCCACCTGATCTGGAAGCGCTGCTGGCCGACTACACCGCGAATGTCGCCGACGGGTCGCGCCTGTTCCCCGGAGTGGAGCCGACCTTGCGCGCCATGGCGGCCGATGGGTGGCGCCTGGCGGTCTGCACCAACAAGCCCGTCGCCGCGTCCCGCGAGCTGCTGGCGGCACTGGGTGTGCTGGAGCTGTTCGCAGCCGTGGGCGGCGGCGACAGCTACCGCACCCGCAAGCCCGACCCCAAGCACCTGCTTTCGACGTTGGCCGACGCGGGGGGACGCGCGGACGCGGCGGTGATGGTCGGCGACCATCACAACGACGTCCAGGCCGCCGCCGGGGCCGGCGTGCCCTGCATCTTCGCGGCCTGGGGCTACGGCGCGGCGCCGGCGGAGGTGGCGGCGACCGCGCAGGCATTCCCTGAAGTCGCCGGACTGGCGCGGGGGCTACTCGGGCGGGGCTAGATACATCGTCAGGTTGCCGATGAGGTCCGTTTCGAACTGGATGCGTACCGGGATCATCGGGCCGCCCGGCGATGCCGCGGCAAACCAGGCGGTGCCGCGGCGCGGGCGCTGCGCCTTCGCCCGGTTCGCGTCCAGTAGGAAGCCGCCAAGCTGCCGCCCTTCGAAGTCGCAGCGCAGCGCCGGGCCTGCGAAGCTGGAGCGGCTGGTCTGCTCCAGCACCTCGCGCCCGGCGGTGTGTGCGGTCAGCTCGGCGAGGCGGCGCCCGTCGTAGGTGCGGGAATGCCCGTCGCACCGGCCCGTCGCGTTCACCTGGCGCACCAGTTGCGCCATGGCGCTCACGCTGTCGATGGTGCCCACCTGGTCCGCGGGCGGCACCGGCTCGCGCTCGTCCTCGTTGGGCGGGGTCAGGGTGCGGATGTCCGGCTGGCCCTTGGGATAGTCGATCTGGGTGACGCGGGGGTGCCCGCGGAGATGGCCGACGCTGTAGAAGTGACGGGGCGCGGGGCGGTCGCCGTTGAAAGTGCCCTCAACCACGGTGTCCTGCTCCGCCGAAACCAGCAGGCCGACCGTGCCAGCGGTGTGGTAGGCCAGGTGCACCCGGTAGTCGCGCGGACCGATGGCGAACTCCGCATTCAGGTTCAGCACGTTCAGCCCGGTGGAGTAGGCGGCGTAATGCGCGCTGACCGGCTGGGCGCGGGCCGCCGGGGACAGGCCCAACAGGAGCAGGGCAACGGCGGGATACCTCATTCCGCCACTGTCGGGCCAAATCGCCGCTGCCGCAACTTGACAGCGTCGGGACCCGGCCCCTACACAGCCAGCCCCTGGCTCGACATAGGCTCGGGGCAAGGGTTTGGGCGCGTAGCTCAGCGGGAGAGCATTCGCTTCACACGCGAAGGGTCACAGGTTC
>CAXUJE010000097.1:0-15489 GCA_964251035.1 uncultured Acetobacteraceae bacterium | reverse complement strand
CAAGCCGGAGATTACGCCACCAACCTATTTCCACCACCTCCGCGACAGCACCCTGCTTCACTCTGTCAGACGACTGGCGGACAGAATGACACGGTTCGCGCATGACGCCCTGTCCGCGGACAAGCCGGTCGCTTCGACACCAACCGAAGCATCGCGCACACTTGTTGGTCCATAAGAGGCAGAAGGAGCCGCGCTGCCCGCGTGGACAAAGGAGCTTCCAATGCACCGAGAGGTTATCCAGGTCGAACCCCTGTCCACGTATGCGGAGCAGCGGGGCGTGAACATTAGCGCCGCCGTTCGGGTCGGAGGGCTTGTCTTCGTGTCCGGCTTTCCGCCGTGCGACCCCGCGACGGGCGAAGTCCGCGCGTTGCCGATTGAGCGTCAAACAGAGCTTGTTCTGGACCAAATGAAAGCCTGCCTCGAAGCCGCTGGATCGTCCTTACAGCAGGTGGTGAAGTGCCAGGTTTACTGCACGTCCGCCAAGCACTTCAGCGCGGTCAACGCGATGTACAACAGGTATTTCCCGACCGACCCGCCAGCGCGCATTTTCATCCCCGTGCCGCCCTTCCCTGGCCCCTTTGACGTGGAAATCGACTGCGTTGCGGCCTTGGCCGACGCATGACACGCCCGGAGTCGTTCGCTGACGTGTCGCCCGTCGAAGTGGCGGCTGCGGCATCCCTGTTAAGCGACGTTGCCCGCGCGACCATGGTGTCCATCCTGTTGGACGGGCGTGCGTGCACCGCAGGAGAACTAGCCGCTGCGGCAGGCATAACGCCCCAAACTGCGAGCAGCCACCTCGCCAAGCTCATTGAGGGTGGCGTGGTGTCCGTGATCCCACAAGGACGGCACCGCTACCATCGCCTTGCGTCCCCCAACGTGGCGCACGCGCTTGAGGCCCTGTGCGTGCTGGTGGCATCGCCGGCGCGGAAACAGCGGACACCTGGCCCGAGGGATGCCTCCCTCCGTGATGGCCGCACCTGCTACGACCATTTCGCTGGCAGGCTTGGCGTCGCGATTACAGACGCCCTGGTGGGGGAGGGTGTCATCGTCGAGGAACACCAGAGCTTCCGGGTTACGCAGGAAGGGGAAGGCCGTCTTGCGTGCCTTGGCGTCGTCGTCCCAGAGCCAGGGCGCAGCGGGCGCCCGGCTTGCCGCTGGTGCCTGGATTGGAGCGAGCGGCGTCCGCACCTGGCCGGCGCAGTCGGCGCGCAACTCACGTCGCGGAGCCTGGAGGCCGGATGGGTCAAGCGCCTGGAAGGCAGTCGTGCGGTGCGGGTGACGCCCGCGGGCGAGCAGGTGTTCGCGGACGTGCTGGGGCTGCGTCTTCGGGACATGGCCCATGCCGCTTGAAACCGGTCCCAGCGGGACCGCACGGCTATGATCCTTGTCGGCCAGTACGACTCGCCCTTCGTCCGGCGTGTCGCCGTGACCCTCAACCTGTACAGCTTTCCGTTCCGGCGGCGGCCCTTCTCGGTGTTCAAGGACTTCGACGCCGTGCTCGCGCTGAACCCGCTCGGTAAGCTGCCGGTGCTCACCCTCGATGACGGCGAGAACCTGTTCGACAGCCGGGCCATCCTCGATTACCTGGACGGCTTGGTTGAGCCAGGGCGTCGCCTGCTGCCGCTCGCTGAACCTGAACGGCATCGTGTGCTGCGCGTGGAGGCGGTCGCGGTTGGCCTATGCGAGAAGCTGTATGAGCTGGGCTACGAGTTCGGCCGCCGCCAAGTCGGCAAGCAGGACCCAGGCGTGGTGGCCCGCACGGAGCGGCAGGTCAGGTCGGCCCTCGACTGGTTGGAGGCCCTGCGGCCTTCGCCTTGGCTGCACGGTGCGAGCCTCACCCGAGCGGACGTGACAGCCGCTATTGCCGTCACCTACCTGCGGGAGAAGCAGGCCGGGTTCGTGTCCCGATCCGAGCATCCGGCGTTGCAGGCGCTCTGCGACCGGTGCGAGGCGACCGACCCCTTCCGCGTCGTCGCTTCGGCTGGTCGCATCGAGGCGCCGGTGTTTCCGCGGTCGGCGGTGAAGCCGCTCCAGGCGCTGCCACTCGTCGAGAGTGGCGCGGCAGACGCGCTGTCCTTATCACTGTGGGAGATTGCGCTGGCCTGCGCGTCGCACAGGGGAGAGCCGGCCCACGTGAACGCTGTGCGGTTCTGGCTGGCCGCCGCTGGCCTCGGCGTCGAGGCTCTGGAATGCGGCGCGCATCCGCCGATTGGCGCCGACGCCGCGGCGGCACTCGTCCGGCAGGGTAAGGCACCCTCGCCGCTGCACAACAACTGCTCCGGCAAGCACGCCGGCTTCCTTTGCACCGCGGTCCACCTCGGCGAGGACACCAGCGACTACGTCCGGGCGGAGCATCCGGTCCAGCGGCGTGTAACCGCCGCACTTGCGGAGATGACGGGCGCCGACCTGGTTGCCGCGCCCTGCGGGTGCGACGGCTGCGGCATCCCAACTTATGCCATGCCGCTGCGGGCGGTCGCGCGGGGCATGGCGCGCATGGTGGACACGGCGGGCCTTGGGCCTGGGCGGGCCAAGGCGGCTACTGCCATCCTTGACGCCATGGCAACGGAACCGTTCTTCGTCGAAGGCACGGGGAGCTTCGTCACGGACTGCATGGCGGCCGCAGGCGGCGCCGTGCGCCTCAAGGTGGGTGTGGAGGGCGTGTACGCGGCGGCGCTCCCCCGCCATGGCTACGGCATCGCCCTCAAGATCGAGGACGGGGCGATACGCGCGGCGGAGCTGGCCGCGGCGTCCCTGTTGTCCCTGCTCGGCTGCTTCGATAAGGCGCAGCAACTGGCCCTGGACGCCTACTTGCACCCTGTCGTACGAAATGTTGCAGGGCGTGAGGTTGGAGCAATGAAACCTACCCCGGCAATCAGCTAACTCGGCGCCGCGTCCATCAGAGTTCGTTTGCCGGACAGGGCAGGGCGGTCATAGGTAGCCCGGAAGGCACCTGCGCCTGATGGCGCTCGGAGGGCGCTTGTAAACCTCCGAGAACACGGCATTGAAACGCCGCAAACTTCCAAAGCCAGCCTGCACTGCAACCTCGACCATTGGCAGGTCAGTTTCGCTCAGCAGCCGCTTGGCGCGTTGAACACGGGCCGTCCGGGCGACGATGGACGGGGATGCTCCCCAGTGACGGGCGAACAGCCGGTTCAGGTGCCGGGCCGTCATGCCGAGCCGGGCCGCAAACGCCTCCACGGTCGTGCCGTCATCCAAGGCGCCTTCCTTGATGATGAGGCGGGCCGCACGCTCCACGGTTGTCCGGGTTCCGTTCCACGCCGGGCTGAACGGCGCCGCCTCCGGCCGGCAGCGCAGGCACGGGCGGAACCCCGCCACCTCTGCCGCCGCCGCACTCGGCAGGAACTCGATGTTGCCCCGAAGCGGGAGCCTGACCGGGCAGACGCAGCGGCAGTAAACGCCGGTCGTGCGGACGCCGATGAAGAACCGGCCATCGAAGGCCGGGTTGCGTGAGCGCCACGCTTCCTCCCAGGTTCTGCTGTCTGCGTCGTGCATGGTGCCAGCATACACGCCGCGCGTGCCCGAACGAGGATGAGGTCCGATCCTGGCGAGCGGGCCGCCGCCCTTCCGTTCCATACCGGAGCGGAAGCGGGAGGCGCGGCCTATGCAGGACCAATCGAGAATGACCGTTGGAGAATGGGGGTTGCTGGTGCTGCTCTCGGTCCTGTGGGGCGGCTCGTTTTTCTTCTCCAAGGTCATCGTCCAGGAAATGCCGCCGTTCACGCTGGTCCTGGTCCGGTTCACCCTCGCCGCCGGGGTGCTTGGAGCCTACCTTAAGGCGCAAGGGACGCCCGTGCCGCGAACCGCGGCGACCTGGGCCGCCTTCGCCGGCATGGGCGCGCTCAACAACCTGATCCCGGCCGCGCTCATCGCCTGGAGCCAGCAGACCATCGCGAGCGGGCTGGCGTCCGTCCTGATCGCCACGACGCCGGTGTTCTCCATCCTGGTCGCCCACTGCTTCACGACTGACGACCGCATGTCGGCCAACAAGGTCGTCGGCGTGGCATTGGGCGTCGCCGGGGTTGCTGCCCTAGTCGGCATTGACACTCTGGACGGCTCACTCCGGACCCTTCCGGACATCTTTGGATGCCTTGGGGCGGCGCTGTCCTACGGCTTCGCCAACGTGTTCGGCCGCAGGTTTAAGCGCCTGGGGATCGCGCCAACCGTGGGCGCCTTCGGCCAGCTTGCGACAACCGCCGTCATAGTGGCTCCGGTGGCGCTTGTCTTTGATCGGCCCTGGCTGTTGCCGCCACCTTCCGCAGTGGTGTGGGCGGCGATGATCGGCCTCGTGCTGCTCTCGACCGCCCTGGCCTACGCCATCTTCTTCCGGCTGCTCGCGAGTGCGGGGACGACGAACACCTCCCTCGTGACGTTGCTGATCCCGGTCAGCGCGATCCTCTTGGGAGCCCTTGTTCTCGGCGAGCAACTGTCTGCCTTCCAATTTATCGGCATGACACTGATCGGTCTTGGCCTAATTGCCATAGACGGTCGTGCCTGGACAGCCCTCCATCCAGTCGCGGTGCAAAAGACCAGAGGCTGATGGGATACCTTGATTGGCAGGCGGTTGCCACTTCGTCGAACGTCTCCGTTTGGTGAAGCTCGCGGTCACTGGGCCTACTCCGCGCTCTACCGCCGCAGCCGTTCAGTTCAATCTACTGCCTTTCAACAGACCCTAGACGATCCAGGGTAGATCAGTGTCACCCGTCACCTGACCGGCGGCCGTTAGCATCGCATGCGCCTGGCCGCGATGGTGCGTCTGGTGATTGAACAGATGCACGACCAGCAGCGTGCGGGGCTTGGTCATCTCCCGGTTCGAAACGCCGCTGAGCCAGGTGAGGTCGTCCTGGAGCCACGCTTCCGACACGCCATTTGCCCAGCTTTCGAGCCTCGAATCCATCTCAACCCGGCGCTGCGTCAGATCACCAAAATCGGCCACCATCGTCGTGCTCTCTGCCCCGGGAACCGGCGGCTTCGGCCCGGCGCCGAAGCGCGACAGCCACATCTGGTCGCCCCAAAGCAGGTGGTTGAACGTGCGGTGGATCGAGCCGAAGAAGGCGCCGCGGTCGCGTCGGCGTTCCTCGTCCGATAAGCGGCCGGCAGCCGCATAAAGGCGTCGGTTCATCTCTGCATTGTAAGCGGTCATGCACCGCACGTAGTCCGGCGTGATCACTCTGCCCTCCCGTTCAACCCTGTCCGAATCTTGAACTCCGACCCCACCACACCGGAGCGCCTGATGTCCGACAACGAACCGCTGAGACAGAGTTCATATATTTTGCAGCACCGCAGGAGATGCGTTTTGGCCGCCGTATCCAACATAGGCAACGAGCGGCCCGCTGTCCGTCACGCTTCGTTTGACGAACGCCGTAGCCGCTGCTGGCTTGTTGGCGACCGCGCGCCGAACCTGAGCCAAACCCAGCTCACTTCGTCCGGCCAAACTTCAACGGCTCAAGTGCAACGATTGGTCCTCGTTCATGTCGAACAGGCGTGCATAGAATGCGGCCAATAGCGCAATCAGAGAGGAAAACAGCATCATGCAAAGCGGTGCATAAGCTGCATTGCCCTCCGTCAGCACCGCTCCGGTCATCGAGGAAAGAGTTGCGCCACCCGCGGTGGTCATCGCGCCAGCCAAGCCGGAGGCACTTCCCGCCAGGTCCGGCCGAACCGAGAGCGCTCCGGCATTGGCGCTCGGGATCGTCAGCCCATTGCCAATGCCGATCAGGATGCACGGGCCGAACAGCGCCATCACATGCTTGCCTCCGGAGAGGAGCAGCGTCAAGGCAATCACAGGACCGGCGCAGGCGACAATGCGTCCCGCCATCATGGTTGTGGTCAGTGGGTATCGGCTGGCATACCGACCAGACAGGAAACTACCAAGCATGAAGCCGACGGTGGTGATGCCCATGTAGAAACCAAGCGTTGCCGGCGGAACGCCGAACAGCGTTTTTGCAGCCAGTGGCGCTCCTGCCAGGAAGGCGTAGAACGTGCCCGTCGAGAACGCCAAGCACAGTCCATAGGCCCAAAAACGGCGCGCGGAAAAGCGCCGGATAAGCGCCAACCTGTTTCATGATGGTGGCTGAGGGGTGATTGTTGGTTTCGCCAAAAGTGAACCAACACGAGACGAACAGCGCCACGCCAGCAAGACCAAGGCCCCAGAAGATCGCACGCCAGCCGCAAGTCTCATCGAGTATGCCGCCCAGTGATGGGCCAAGCAGGGGAGCGAAAGCCGCCACCATCGCGGCATAGCCGATCCGGCCCGCTGTCTGCTCCTTGCCGGTCATATCTCGAATGGTTGCCATCGACACCGGATAGCCGGATGTGATCGCCGCCTGGAGCAAGCGGAAGGCCAGAAGGGTCCAGACATTGGTTGCCAGCGCACAGCCAAGCGACCCGATTGCGAAGACGGCCAGGCAGGTCAGCACAATCGGCCGCCGTCCGAACCGATCCGATGGCGGACCCATGATCAGTTGCAGCGTGGCAGCAACGGCTGCGTATCCTGCCAGCGACAGGCTCACGAGCGCGTAGTCGGCGTGGAGATCCTTGGCGATATTCGGCAGCGAGGGCAGAACTACGTTCAATGGCAGTACCGAGAGGCCGCACAACAGGATCAATGTGAAGAGTTTGGGAGGCGAGGACGTGAAAACCATCGGGATCAACCAAGCGCAGTCACGCAGTCGGTGAACGCCGCGGACCAGTGGGCCTTCGCCCAATGGCTCACTCGGACCGACTTGCGAAGCCTGGCCTTCCAGAAGGGATCACCTTGGTAAAGGGCCTCCACAGCCGCCTTGCTCTCGGCATTGATGATCCAGATGCCTCCCGTCGGCACGCCATCGCTGGATGACCGGAGCGCCCCGGCTGCTACGACCTGATCGCCATGGTCGGCCAAAAACGCCAGGTGATCCGCCATGTGCTGCGCGCGTTCAGGCAGGCGCCCTGGCTGCTCTGCGTAAACGTCTTTGAACTGGATGACGAACAACATCGGCGGCTCCCTTCGCTGGCATGACCCAGGCAGGTTCGACGGGTATGATCTCAGCCCGCAGATCGCGGGCACCCCGGCACAGCTACACGGTCCACTAGGAGCCGCTGCTCGTCAAGTCGGCATGACTGGCCTGTCCCACTTCGTCTCATACGACCCGACACCGTTGGCAGAGTCGGGGCTGGCCGTTTGTTCACGGCGCTGCCCAGCTTGGCGGCCCCGCTCTGTCGAAGTTGAGAATGGACCGCCGCGGCTCTTGAACGGGCGTTGCGGCGGGCGGGACGAATTCGTCAACGGTGTCGGTTCGTTAAACGGACAGGAACATCGACAGTCCGATCGTCAGGACGGGCGAATGACCTCCAGCGTGCCGAGGTGCCGGGCGGCGTGGTCCAGGAACACGCGTACCCGCGGCGCCATGTGCCGGCCGCCAGGTGTCACGAGTTGCACCGGCAAGGGCGGCGGCTCGTGGTCAGGCAGCAGCCGTACGAGGACCCCGGCAGCAAGGTCGTCCGCGACTTGGTAGGACAGCGCCATCGCGATGCCCCGTCCCATGCGCGCGCCGACCAGTGCCGCTTCCACCTCGTTGACCAGCAGCCGCGGTGCGAGGCGAACGATCCGCCCGCGCACCTTCCCGAAACCGCCACTCGACCGGCACGGGCCGGCCGGAAGAGAAGATCGCGTCGTGGCGGGCGAGGTCGCCCGGCGTGCGCGGCGTGCCACGCGCGGCGAGATAATCCGGACTCGCCACCAGCACGCGCCGCACCTCGCCCACCCGGCGCGCGACGAGGCTGGAGTCGGCAAGCGTCCCGATCCGCACGGCGGCGTCCAGCCTCTCCTCGATCAGGTCCAGGTT
Source organism: uncultured Acetobacteraceae bacterium (assembly GCA_964251035.1). GTDB lineage: Bacteria > Pseudomonadota > Alphaproteobacteria > Acetobacterales > Acetobacteraceae > CAHJXG01. Next base: position 7,645 of record CAXUJE010000097.1, on the reverse strand, counting down.
GCGGTCGGACAGCACCAAGTCCACCGCCACGGCCGGGTGCGCGTCGAGGAAGGCGGTGACCAGCGGCGTCACATGCCGACGCCCGAACACCACCGGCGCGGTGACCCGCACGGTGCCGCGCAACGGCGCCTCGTTGGCGTCGCGCACCGCCTCGGCGTAGCCGGCCAGGACCGCGCGCGCCTGCCCGGCCAGGGTCCGGCCCGCTTCCGTGGCGGTCAGGCGGCGAGTGGTGCGCTCCACCAGCCGCGCGCCCACCCGGTCCTCCAGGGCCGCAAGCGCCCGCGTGATGGACGGGGGCGAGCGGCGCAGGCGCCGGCTGGCCGCGGCAAGGCTGCCGGCTTCCAGCACGGCCACCAGCACCGTCAGCTCGTCCAGGCGGTCCATCCGGCGTTTCATTCCATGAAAGGATCACTTGCATCCTACGCCGCTTTGCCGCGCCTGGCGCAAGGCCCATTGTCGGGACGCAGCAACGGACGTTTCACCATGCCTGATCCCGCCATCACCTTGCACGGCACCAAGCTGTCGGGCCACGCACACCGGGTCGAGCTGCTGTTGCGGATGCTCGGCCTGCCCTACGCCTACCGCGACGCGCCCGCGGCAGTGCGGGGCACGCCGGCTTTCCTGGCGCTGAACCCGCTTGGACAAATCCCGTTGCTGGAGGACGACGGCCTTGTGCTCGCCGACAGCAACGCCATCCTGGTGTATCTGGCTCAGCGCTACGATCCAGACCGGCATTGGCTCCCGGACGCGCCGGAGGCGGCCGCCGCGGTGCAGCGCTGGCTGTCCATCGCCGCGGGCGAATTGTCCTTTGGCCCGGCGGCGGCGCGGGCGATCACGCTGTGGAACATGCGCCCAGACGCCGACCCGGTGCGCGCAAAGGCCATCGCCGGGCGGCTGCTCGCCTTCATGGACGGCCACCTCGCCGCGCCGCGGGCGTTCCTCGCAGCCGGGCACCCCACCGTTGCCGACCTTGCCTGCTACAGCTACGTCGCCCACGCGCCGGAAGGCGGGATCGCACTCGATCCCTACCCGGCCGTGCGGGCGTGGCTCGGGCGCGTCGAGGCGCTGCCCCGCTTCGAGCCGATGCCGCGCTCGCCCGTGCCGGCCGTGGCGTAGGACGTGGCGCGTGGACGGCGATCCGTTCCATCACGGCGAGCATGAGGCCCAGATGCGGGCCGGCGTGCAGGTCCATGGTGCGCCCATCCGGGACTGGATGCCCGACCAGCACCGATTGTTCTTCGCCCAGCTCCCCGTCCTGTTCGCCGCCGTGACGGATAAGGCGGGCTGGCCGGTGGCGACGGCGCTGGCCGGACCACCCGGCTTCGTGTCCAGCCCGGACGGACGCACGCTGCACATCGCCGCCCTGCCAAGCTGGGACGACCCGGCAGGGGCCGGGCTGCGCGCGGGCGCCCCGGCCGGCCTGCTTGGCATCGACCTGGGCACGCGCCGGCGCAACCGCGCCAACGGCACCGTGCTCGCGGTGGATGGGCACGGGTTCACTGTCGGCGTGCGGCAGAGCTTCGGCAACTGCCCGCAATACATCCAGGCGCGCGAGGTCGAAGGAGGGGCGGCACCGAACCGGGCCGGAGCCGCCGAGCGCCTTGACGGACTGGACTCACAGGCACGCGCGCTGATCGCGGGCGCGGACACGTTCTTCGTGGCGTCGGGCAGCGGCACGGACGGCGGGGCCGCGGGCGGGCTGGACATGTCGCACCGCGGCGGCCGGCCCGGCTTTGTCCGGGTGGACGGGGACGTGCTGACCATCCCGGACTTCCGGGGCAACCGCTACTTCAACACCTTGGGCAACCTGTTGCTGGACCCGCGGGCGGGCCTGCTGTTCGTGGATTTCGCGACTGGCGGTCTGCTGCACTTGCAGGGACGGGCCGAGCTGGATTGGAACGGTGGGGCTGCAAGCGGCTTTGCCGGAGCCGAGCGGCTGTGGCGCGTGCGGGTGACGGCTGGCTGGCGCCGTCCCGGCGCCCTAGCGATGCGGTGGGCGTTCCGGGGCTATGCGCCGACAACGGAGCGCACAGGCGGGTGGAATACGCCGGATGACGGCTGAAAAGGCCCGCTCGCGGCATCCGTCTTGCCTTGCAGCATCGGGAGACCGAGCGTTGTACCGCTTCGTCAAACAACCGGACACCGTTGGCGAAGTCGGGAGGACCCGTCCGTTCCCGGCGTCAGCGATCTCCTGCAACCCCGTTTCGTCACGAGAAAAGGGGTCACCCCGGCTCCTGGGTAGGCGCTCCGGGAAGCCGGGCGACTTCGCCAAAGGCGTCCGTTTCGCGCACCAAATGCAACACTTGACTTGGTCGAATGGATGCTGCTGATCACGCTGCGGCTTCGCCTCGCACCATCCGGGCGCGGTCGTACCGGCCTGGCAGTTAGGCATCGTATCGGGACATGCGCTTGGCGGTCCGCGGATGCGCGCCGACCCAGTGCACCAGGCCGGCCCAGGCGCGCGACCCGAAGAACGCCCGAGCCGGGCCGCCGTGCAGGTGCTGCTCGTCGACCGGAAGCAGCCCGAACACGGCGCGCACGCGGTCCAGGTGCTCTGCGTTGAAGCCATCGAAGAGCACCCTGACCTCGGACCTGTATTTGACGATGTACCAGCCCCAGGGTTTCGGTCCTCGACCGAACTGCGATGGCAAGAACCTACACAGTCCCGACACCACCAGCGCGACGCCGCCGACGGGCCGGTTCCAGGAGACGTTGTGGGCGATGATGTAGGGGCCATCCGCCGACAGCACGCTGTCGAACCTGAGACCGCCCACGACGGCCTGGTGAAACGCATCCTTCGGCATGGCGCATTTCCCTAATCCCGAGCTGGCAGAGAAGCATAATGCCGTGTTGCAAGTCCGGCTAAGGGACACTCAGGCCGCTTCGCCAGAGCTGGCACCGTCCTCGCCGTCCGTGCGTTCCGCTTTCCGAGGTGCAGACGCGGCGTCGCGGCACCGGGACACGGCCTTTGTGGCTGGCGACCTTGTTGCAGCCGCCGCCACGGGTCTTGCATTGGGGCGCACTTGGCAAGAACTGGATTGACTGCTAGACGTCAGTCAGTCAGGTGAACAATCTGACCTTCTGTTTAGACTTCCATAAAGACAGCATGCTAGACATCTTCAAAGCAGACGAACAGAGACGTTGAAGAGGCAGAACGCCGCGATGCGCACGATCGTACTGGCCAGCCGAAAAGGTGGTGCTGGGAAAACAACACTGACCGGGCACTTGGCCGTCGAGGCGACTCGAACGGAGAGCGGCCCGGTTGCGGTCATCGACACCGATCCGCAGGGCAGCCTCACCGCCTGGTGGAACGAGCGCCAGGCTGAGACGCCCGTGTTCATCGATCCTACTGAGTTCGGCGGCCTGATGGCCGCCCTGGACCAATGCCGGCTGAACGGGATCAAGCTGGTCATCATCGACACGCCGCCCCAGGCGACCGAACTGATTGCAAGCGTCATCGCTTTTGTCGACCTTGTGGTGATCCCGACCCAGCCTAGCCCTCACGACCTCCGAGCCGTCGGCAGCACCGTCCAGCTCGCCGAACGATCGAGCAAGGCAACTGTGTTCGTGGTGAACGGCGCCGCTCAGCGGGCCAGGATCACGGCAGATGCCGCTGTTGCCTTGTCCCAGCATGGAGCGGTGGCGCCGGTCGTCATCCATCAACGCACGGACTTTCGCACAAGCATGATCGACGGTCGCACGGTGGGAGAGCTTGACCGTTCGAGCCGATCCGCAGCCGAGATCAGCACGCTTTGGGCATACATCCTTGATCGTCTCAACCGAGAGAAGCGCAATGCCGCAGCCGCCGTCACGGCTTAGCCCGAGCATGCTTGGGGCGCAGAAAGGGAAGGCCTCCCCGCCGCCCGAACAGGGATCGGCCCTGGATCGGGCGCAGGGCAGCCGCGACCAAGCACCCGCCACACATACGCCCAGCTCAGTTGCCTCCCAGGCCCATCCAGGCTTGAAGAAGCAGGGCCTGAGCAAGGCCAGAGTCAATCTGACTTACCGGGCGTCCCAGGAGCGTCAGGAGTGGTTGCGGCGCTTCGTTTTCGAGGAACGGACCACGATCCAGGATCTGATCGATGCGGCGCTCCGCCGCATGCTGCCGGACATACCTGATTAAGCCGAGTCATCCAGCAGCATGACAAGACTGGCTGACCAATAGACTGACAGCTCGACGTCTAGCTGTCAGTCTATCTATCGATCTGGCGGTATCATTGGGGAGCGGCAGTGAAGGGTGGCCTTGTCAAACAAAGGTTTGGCGTCGCTTAGAGGACTTGAGCCTTATACTGGTGCGTCATCACGCACCAATCCTAGGGTCCTCTCCCAGCCGTTCCCGGTACACCTCGCCACAAGACTATCGACCGCGAGCACGAGCTGCAGTTCAAGGCCCAGCAGGTCACGACCACGCAGCCGACCACGGTGGAGGCCATCGAGAAGTATTTGGGATCGGGCATGATCCACGGCATCGGCGCCGTGTATGCCCGCGCCCTGGTGCGCGCCTTTGGCGAGCAGGTGTTCGACCTGATCGAGCTGCTGGCCGTGGTGCGCGACTGGGCACCGACGCGCTTCGGCCTTCATCCGGTGCGCGACGTGCAGGTGTTGTGCCCGATGAACCGAGGCAGCCTCGGCACGAGCTGGTGCTGGCCTTTGCCACCACGATCCACAAGGCGCAGGGGTCCGAGTATCCCGCCGTGGTGATCCCGCTGGCCACCCAGCACTACGCCATGCTGGCGCGCAACCTGCTCTACACGGGCGTGACCCGCAGCAAGCGGCTGGTCGTCATCGTCGACAGCCGCAAGGCGCTGGCCATGGCGGTCCGGAACGGCGGGGCGCGGCGGCGATGGTCCAAGCTAAGCGAATGGCTGAACACAGCTGCCGACGGAAGACCGGCCGAACAGCGGACAGCGCTGGTAGATGCGGCAGGGAACGTGTAGAGAACAAGCCCTGGCCCCCTGCGAGCGCAGCCGCGACGATGCCCACCGCCGACCAGTTCGTGATCACGGAAAAAACCAGCCAGGCGCAGGACGTGCGGGCGGCGGTGGGCGGCCGCTACGGCCCGGTCCTGCCGGCCGAGGGCCACCTCCTCGACCTGCTGGAGCCCGAGGACGTCGTGCCGGCCTGGAAGCGTTGGACGGCCACCCTGCTGCGGCCGGACGGGCTGTATGGCACTCGGCCTGCATCAGGCGGCAACAAGCCTGCCAAGCTCCGGGCCATCCGCGACGCGCTGCGCACGGCCCGGCGGGTGTGGCTTGCGACCGACTGCGACCGCGAAGGCCAGCTGATCGGCCAGGAGATCCTGGAGCACTTCGGCTACCAAGGCGAGGTGCTGCGGGTCATGTTCACCGCCCAGGACCCGCAAACCATCCGCGACGCCTTTGCGCGGGCGAAGCCGAACGAGGCGTATGCCCGTCTGTATGCGGCCGCGGTCGCCCGGCGCCAGGCCGACCAGATCTACAACCTGTCGCTCACCCGGACGGCCACCGTCACCCTGGCCCGAGGCGCAGGCACGGTGATCGGGGTCGGGCGGGTGAAGACGCCGACGCTGGCCATCGTGTGCAAGCGCGAGCTGGAGATCAGGCACTTCGTCCCGCAGGCCTACTTCGAGGTGGTCGCGACGGCTGTGGTTGAGGCGGGCCGGCTGCGGATGCGGCACGCGCCGGAGCCACGCCTGCTCAAGCGCGAGGACGCCGATGCGGTGGCCGCGCTGGCGGAGGGCTTCGCCGGGCCGCTCGCGGTGGAGGTGGAGGACAAGCGCCAGGGGCCGCCGCGGCTGCACGACCTGCCCAGCCTGCAGCGGCTGTGCGGCTCGCGCTTCGGCTGGTCGGCGTCCAAGACGCTGGACGTGGCGCAGGCGCTGTATGACGGCCAGGGCAAGAAGGTGATCACCTACCCCCGCGCCGAGACGCGCTACCTGCCCGAGAGCCTGATCCCGGACGCCCCCGGGATCGTCGCCGCCCTGCGGGCCGGCCGGACCTTTGGCCAGATCCCCATGCCCGAGCCGCTGGTCATTCGCCAGGGAGCGAGCGGGACGTTCCACGACAAGGGCCTGGCTGGCGTGAGCCACCATGCCGTGATCCCGAACGCGAACACGGTGGGCGACCTCAAGGCGATCTGGCCCCGCCTATCGGGCGACGAACGCCGCTTGTTCGACGTGGTGGCCCGCTCCTACCTGGCCGCGCTGATGCCCGACTACCGCTACCGGCAAACAACGGTGACGCTGGACGTGCACGGCCACGCGTTCCTCGCCACGGGGCGGCAGCCCATCGAGGCCGGGTGGCGCGCGGCGTTCCCGGACTGGCTCCCGGCCGAGGAGCGGGGCGAGGACGCGCAGCCCTTGCCCGTGTTGCGCCATGGCGAGACCGCGCGCCTGGCGGACGCGGCGGTCGAGGCCAAGGAAACCCGTCCGCCGCCCCGCTACAACGAGGGCGCCCTGGTCGCGGCGATGCAGAACGCATGGCGGTTCGTCGCGGACGGGCCGTTGCGGAACCGCCTGCGCGAGGCCAAGGGCATCGGCACCCCGGCGACCCGGGCCGAGGTGATCCGCGGCCTGAAGGCACAGGAGTTTCTGGCCACGGACGGCAAGCACCTCGTGCCGACCGAGCGCGGGCTGGCCTTGTTCGGCGTGCTCGAACGGGCGGACCCGGCACTGGTGGATCCCGGCGTCACGGCGCAGCTTGAGCTGCTGCTGGACGAGGTGCTGGTCGGTAGCCAGGAGATGACCGGCGCCGTGGAGGCCGTATGCGCGCAGGCGCTGCGCATCATCAACCAGCTCACGGACGGGGCAAGCGCGCAGGCGCTGCCGCTCATGGGCGATGCACCTTTTCCTGGCAAAACGGCGAAGGGCAAGGCGGGCGGGGGAGGGGCGCTGCCGCCGACCCCGGCGATGAAACGCTACGTGGTCAACCTGAGCCAGCAGAAAGGCATCGCGCCGCCCGCCGGCTACGCCAAGTCCGGCGCCGTGTGCCGCGCCTTCCTGGACCAGCATGTGCCCGGCAAAGGAAAGGCAGGAGGGGATGCGGCCCTGCCGGTGGCAGCGTGGCCCACAGCTAATGAACCAACACCGCAGCAACCGGATGCTGGGAAGGCGAGCACAGGCGTTGCCGACGGCCAGGCATCTTCCCCTCCGCCACGAAAACGGAAAGGCGGGAAGCTGGCGGAAAGCACTCGAAGGACGGCGCCTGCCGCGCGCAGGAGAACGCCGCCAGCAGTTCAGGATTTGCCTCTTCGCGGGGTCGGTGCTGCCGTCCGCCCTGAAACGGGCAGCACGGCGCTGCGCATTCCGTTCGGCAACAAGGAGGCCGCCCAGAGGCTTGGCGCCCGTTACGGGGCCGGCGGGTGGTATGCGCCGCCGGGCGTCGGGCTTGAACCGTTCCGTGAGCGCGGTTGGGTGTAGAGGAGCAGCATCAACGTCGTTCGGCCTGGATTGGCCCTCCGTGCCTGCATAACGACACTTGCGGGCGATGCGAATCTCGTCGTGAATGCTGCCCTTTGACTGCCGCGGCGATGCGGGAGCGCTCCGGCCCGGCTGATTGGCAAGCAATGGCACCTCCTGACGATCTCAACCCCTTCGGCATCCGTCCCGGGCGTCCTAGAGCGGATTGCGGGTTAGTTTGGCGGGTATCCTGCGTGGCGAAACCACCCC
>CAXUJE010000096.1:0-15525 GCA_964251035.1 uncultured Acetobacteraceae bacterium | reverse complement strand
ACTCGTCATGGATGCGGCAAGCGATGCGCGTTTCCGCCCGGCCCAGCCCGGCGGCGGTGCTGGAGCTGCTGAAGCCGATCACCTGGTTCGCGCCGATGTGGGCGTTCGGCTGCGGCGTCGTGTCCTCCGGCCGGCCCATCGGTGGGCGCTGGGCGCTGGTGCTGGCAGGCGTCGCGCTGGCCGGGCCGCTGGTGTGCGGCACCAGCCAGGCGGTGAACGACTGGTTCGACCGGCACGTGGACGCGATCAACGAGCCGGGCCGGCCCATCCCGTCCGGGCGGCTGCCGGGACGCAGCGGCCTCCTGATCGCGGTCGCCTGCACCGCGCTGTCGCTGCTGGTGGCGGCCGCCTTGGGCCGCTGGGCGTTCGGCGCGGCGGTGTTCGGCCTCGCGCTGGCCTGGGCCTATAGCGCGCCGCCGGTGCGGCTGAAGCGCAACGGCTGGTGGGGCAACCTGGCCTGCGCCGCGTGCTACGAAGGGCTGCCGTGGTTCACCGCCGCCGCCATCATGGCGGGCGCCCGGCCGGACTGGCGCATCCTCGCGGTGGCCGCGGCCTACAGCGCCGGCGCGCACGGCATCATGACGCTGAACGACTTCAAATCGGTCGAGGGCGACCGGCAGACGGGCGTGAACTCGCTGCCGGTTCTGCTGGGCACGGAGCGCGCGGCGCGGCTGGCCTGCCTGGTGATGGCGCTGCCGCAGATGGTGGTGGTCGGCCTGCTGCTCGGCTGGGGGCATGTCGGGCACGCCGCGGCGGTGGCCGTGCTGCTGCTGGCGCAGGCCGGGCTGATGGACCGGTTCATGCAGGACCCGCGGGGCCGGGCGCCCTGGTACAACGGCACCGGGACGACGCTGTACGTGCTCGGCATGCTGGTCGCCGCCTTTGCCCTACGCGCCGGGGAAGTGGCGTGAAGACTATTGCGAAGGCGGGGCCGCTCGGCTGGCCCGGCATCCTGCGGCTGGGCCTGGTGCAGGCCGGGCTGGGGTCGGTCGTCGTGCTGGCGACCTCCACGCTGAACCGGGTGATGGTGGTCGAGCTGGCCCTCCCCGCGCTGATCCCAGGGGCGCTGGTCGCCTTTCACTATGGGCTGCAGGTGCTGCGTCCGCGGCTGGGCTACGGGTCGGACATGGGCGGGCGGCGGACACCGTGGATCGTGGGCGGCATGGCGGCGCTGGCGCTCGGCGGCATCGGGGCTGCGGGCGCTACGGCGCTGATGGCGGCGCACCTGGCTGCGGGCATCGCGGCGGCGTGCGCGGCATTCGCGATGGTGGGCGTGGGGGTCGGCTCCGCCGGGACGGCTCTGCTGACGCTGTTGGCCAAGCGGGTCGATCCGCGGCGCCGGGCGGCTGCGGCCACGGTGGTCTGGCTCATGATGATCGCCGGCATCGCGGTGACGGCGACGGTTGCGGGCAAGCTGCTGGACCCGTTCTCGCCGGGGCGCCTGCTGGCCGTGACCACGGCCGCGGCGCTGCTCGCCTTTGGGGTGGCGGCGCTCGCGGTGCGGGGCATGGAGGACGCGGCGGGGCTGCCTGAGCCGGCGGCAGTCCCGCAGGCCGGCGGGTTCCTGGCGGCGTTGAGAGAAGTCTGGGCGGAGCCGCAGGCGCGGCGCTTCGCCATCTTCGTCTTCGTCAGCATGCTCGCCTACAGCGCGCAGGAATTGGTCCTGGAGCCGTTCGCCGGCGCGGTGTTCGCGCTGACGCCGGGCCAGTCCGCGGGGCTGACGGGCTTGCAGCACGCGGGCGTGCTGGGCGGCATGGCGCTTGTGGCCGTGGGCAGCGCGCTGGCCGGCGGCTTCCGCGTCCGGGCGATGCGGGCGAGCACGATCGGCGGCTGCGTCGGCTCGGCGGCGGCGATCCTGCTGCTGGCGGCGTCCGGCCCGCTCGGGCTCCATTGGCCGCTGCGGGAGGGCGTGGTGCTGCTGGGCGTCGCCAACGGCGCGTTCGCGGTGTCGGCCATCGGCTCCATGATGGGCCTGGCGAGCAACGGCCGGGCCGCGCGGGAGGGCACGCGCGTGGGGCTGTGGGGCGCGGCGCAGGCGCTGGCCTTTGGCGCCGGCGGGCTGGCCGGCACGGGGGCGAGCGACCTCGCGCGCTTCGTGTTCGGCTCCCCCGCCACGGCCTACGCCGCCGTGCTCGGCATGGAAGCCGCGCTGTTCCTGGCCGCGGCATGGCTGGCCATGGGCGTGTTCCAAACGCGCGACGCCGAACGAAACGATGGGCCGGCCCTGCGCCCAGCGGTCGGACGCGCCGTACAGGCAGGTTGAGGGAGGCGATGATGACCCAATCCGAAATCTTCGACGCAGTCGTGGTGGGCGGCGGCCCGGCGGGCGCCACCGCGGCGGCGGACCTGGCGCGTGGCGGGCGCTCCGTGCTGCTGCTGGACCGCGCCGGGCGCATCAAGCCGTGCGGCGGCGCCATCCCGCCGATCTGCGTGCGGGAGTTCGGCATCCCCGACAGCCTGATCGTCGCCCGCGCCACCGGCGCCCGCATCGTGGCGCCTTCGGCCAAGGAGGCCGACATGCCCATCGACGGCGAGGGATACGTCGGCATGGTCGATCGCGAGACGTTCGACGAGTGGCTGCGGGAGCGTGCCGCCTCCGTTGGCGCCGTCCGCCGCACCGGCACGTTCGACCGGATCAGCCACGACGCGGACGGCACGGCGGTGGTGCATTTCACCGGACCGGACGGCGCAGGAGAGGTCCGCACCCGCACGGTGGTCGGCGCCGACGGCGCGCGGTCCAATGTCGCCAAGCAGTGCGTGAAGGGCTGGGAGCGCGTGAAATACGTGTTCGCCTATCACGAGATCATCCGCGCGCCCGAACCCGCCGCCTTCGACCGCTCCCGCTGCGACGTGTTCTACCAAGGCGCGCTGTCGCCGGATTTCTATGCGTGGATCTTCCCGCACGGCGACACCATGAGCGTCGGCACCGGGTCAGCCCGCAAGGGGTTCGGCCTGCGCCCGGCCATCGGGGCGCTGCGCAAGGCGGTGGGACTCGACGCGCTGGAAACCATCCGGCGGGAGGGCGCGCCGATCCCGCTGCGGCCGATGCGGCGCTGGGACAACGGGCGCGACGTGGTGCTGGCCGGGGACGCGGCCGGAGTGGTGGCGCCGGCGTCGGGGGAGGGCATCTACTACGCGATGCTCGGCGGGCGTCTCGCGGCGGAGGCGGTGGAGGCGCTGTGCGCGACCGGCGACGTGCGTTCGCTGCGGCTGGCGCGCAAGCGGTTCATGGCGGCGCACGGCCGGGTGTTCTGGATTCTCGGGATCATGCAGTGGTTCTGGTACTCGAGCGACAGCCGCCGCGAGAAGTTCGTCAAGATGTGCCGCGACCCCGACGTGCAGCGCCTGACCTGGGAATCCTACATGAACAAGAAGCTGGTGCGGCGCGACCCGATGGCGCACCTGCGGATTTTCCTCAAGGACACGGCGCAGCTTCTCGGGATCGCGCGGGCATGACCACCCGGCCCCTGCGCGGCCGGACGTGGCAGCCCGTCGCCGTCGCGGCGCTGGCGGCCGTCGTGGTCGCCGGGCTGGGCGCGTCGGCGACCGACCTCGGGCCGTGGTACTACGCGCTGCGCAAGCCGTCGTGGCAGCCGCCGGACTGGCTGTTCGGCCCGGCGTGGACGCTGATCTACGGGCTGATCGCGCTCGCGGGCGTGAAGGCGTGGAACGCCGCGCGCGACCGCCGGCAGGCCTTGGGCATCGTTGCCGTGTTCGCGCTGAACGCGCTGCTGAACGTCGGGTGGAGCGAGCTGTTCTTCCACTTCCAGCGGCCCGACTGGGCGCTGTTCGAGGTCGTGGCGTTCTGGCTTTCCATCGTCGTGCTGATTGTCACAGCCGCCTCCGTTTCGCACGCGGCGGGATGGCTGCTGGCGCCGTATCTGGCCTGGGTAACGTTCGCGGGCGTGCTGAACCTTGCCGTGGTGCGGCTCAATGCGCCCGCTTGACCGATCCCGCCTGACCAATGCCGGCGCGGGAGCGCCCGCTGCAACCACAAGACGCGCGTAGGGGAGTGAGGATGGAGTTCTCGATGGACCGACTTGACGAAGGGCACACCGCTTCCCTGGCTGAGCGGCCGGAGGCCTGCCTGCGCGCCGAAGCTGCGGCCCGTACGGAGGCCCGGCGCGCCCGGGTGGTCCCGTCCGTGCGCCCGCACCGCCCCGGCCTGCCGCTGCGCGTCGGCACCCGCGCGTCGCCCTTGGCGCTGGTGCAGACCCGGGCGTTCCTGGCGCTGCTCAGCCAGTTCTGCCCGGTGCTGCGCGGCATGGACGTGTTCCAGGAGCACGCGATCCGCACCACGGGGGACGCGACGCAGAGCACGGGGGAGCGCCTGGCCGACATCGGCGGCAAGGGCCTGTTCGCCAAGGAGATCCACGAGGCGCTGCTGGACCGCCGCATCGACTTCGCCGTGCACAGCCTCAAGGACCTGGAAACCGAGCTGCCGCCGGGCATCGTGCTGGCCTGCGTGCTCAAGCGCGAGGACCCGCGCGACGCGCTGGTCCTGGGGCCGGATTGCGAGGCGTCCCTTGGCATGATTTCCGCGGACGATCCCTACGCCGCCCTGCCGCACGGGGCCGCCGTGGGGTCAAGCAGCGTGCGCCGGGCCGCGCAGTTGCTGCATGCCCGGCCCGACCTCGTGATCCAGAACATCCGCGGCAACGTGCACGGGCGGCTCGACAAGGTGCGGCGCGGCGACTTTGCCGCGTCCTTCCTGGCGCTGGCCGGCATGCGGCGGCTGGGGCTGGAGGACGAGGCCTCCGTCGTGATCGACCCGGCGGTGATGGTGCCGTCCGCGTGCCAAGGCATCGTCGGCATCACCGTCCGGGCCGGCGACACCGAGCTGCAGCACCTGCTGGGCGCCATCGAAGACAAGGACGCGCGCTGCATGGCCGCGGGCGAGCGGGCGCTGCTGGCCTCGCTCGACGGGTCGTGCCGCACGCCGATCGGCGGCTACGCACGGCTGCTGCCGGAGGGCCGGGTGAGCCTCACGGGCCTGGTGGCGCGCGCCGACGGCAGCTTCCTGCTGAAGCGCAGCGTGGAGTGCCTGCGGGCCGATGTGCGCCGTGCCGCGCTGGACCTCGGGGAAAGCCTGCGCGCCGACAGCCCGCGGGACGTGTTCGCCTGACCCGCGAGCGATGGGCTTGCGTCTAAATATTTGCACTCGACGCTTCAAAGGCGGGAGGGCCGCTGCCATCTGACATAGAGTTGAACTGGGGACGCATCTTCCATGCCCGGCGAGAAATCCGCTCAGCCTAACCCGATCCGAACCCTCGACGGCGCGGACGTGATCCGCAATGCGGCGCTGTCGTCCGTGGCGGAGCTGGAATCGCGTCTGGCCGCGGCGCAGCAGGCGACCGAGCGGGACTATTGGAAGCTGCGCGACGTCGAGACGCGCTATCGGCTGCTGCTTGAGGCCTCGGCCGAAGCGGTGCTGACGGCCGGCGCCGAAGATCTCCGCGTCATCGAGGCGAACCCGGCAGCGATCCAGTCGCTGCGCATCGTGCCGGGCGAAGACATGGGGGAGGGCCTGACCGCGCCGGAGCGCCAGTCGTTCCTGGCCATGCTGCAGCGGGTGCGGGAGCACGGGCGGGCGCCGGGCATCCTGATGCGCCTGGGTCCGCGGCGCGAGGCCTGGACGGTCCGCGCCACCTTGGCCGGGTCTGAGCCGGACCTGCGCTACCTCCTGCATGTTGTCCCGGCCGGCGCCGCGGCGGCGCCCGTGCCCGTGCCGCCGCCCGCCCTGTCGATCGAGTCCCTGATCGACCGGCTGCCGGACGCCTTCGCCGCGGTGAACGACCGGGGCATCGTGCTGCGCGCCAACCGCGCGTTCCTCGATTTGGTCCAGGTCGCGGCCCCGGGCGCCGTGGTGGGCGAGAACCTGGGGCGCTGGCTGCTGGAACCCAATTGCGACGGCGCGGCGCTGCTGGCCAGCCTGCGGCGCAGCCGGTCGGTGCGGCTGCTGCCGATGACGCTCACCGGGGAATTGGGGACGGCGACGCCCGTCGAGGTATCCGCCGCCGGCAATGCGGACAGTGGGCCGGCCTATTATGGCGTCATGCTGCGCGACGTGAGCCGCCGGGCCGTCGGCGTTGCGGACGGCCATCTGGCCACCGTGCTGGGCGCCGTCACCGAGCAGGTCGGCCGCACGCCGCTGCTCCAGGTGGTGCGGGAAGCCTCGGACGCGGTGGAGCGCCATTACATCCGGGCGGCGCTGCGCCGGGTGGACGGCAACCGCACGGCGGCGGCCGAACTCCTGGGCCTCAGCCGCCAAAGCCTGCATACTAAGCTCAACCGCTATGCCGCGGCCGTGGCCTCGGATGGGGGCGCGGACCCGGCTGGCTGACATGGGGAGGCCAGCCTTTGCCGTCCACGCCCGCTGTGCCCGCGTTCGGCCAGGCCGACCTTTCGAACTGCGAGCGGGAGCAGATCCACCTCGCCGGGTCGATCCAGCCGCACGGCGCCCTGCTGGTGCTGCGGGAACGCGGCCATGTCGTCATCCAGGCCAGCGCCAACGCGGCGGCGTTCCTGGGCCTCGCGCATGACCCGGTCGGCCGCCCCATCGACGCCATCGACGGCGACCTCGCCTACCGTATCGGCCCGCATCTCGACGTGCCGCTGCTGAGCGCGGTGCCGCTCGCCGTGCGCTGCCGCATCGGCCCGGCGCGGGCCGCGTTCGACGTGATGCTGCACCGTCCCCCGCATGGCGGCCTGGTCGTGGAGCTGGAACAGGCGGGTCCCCGGCCGGACCGGTCCCGCGAGATCGGGGACGCGCTGCGGCGGGTGCTGCAGGCGCCGTCCTTGCGGGCGCTGGGCGACGAGGCGGCCCGTATCTTCCGCGGCCTGACCGGCTACGACCGGGTGATGGTCTACCGCTTCGACGAGGTGGGCCACGGCGAGGTGCTCTCGGAGGAGCGGGAGCCGGGTCTGGAGCCTTACCTGGGCAACCGCTATCCCGCGACCGACATCCCGCAGATCGCCCGGCGGCTTTATGAGCGCAACCGGGTCCGCGTGCTGGTCGACATCGACTACGTGCCGGTGCCGCTCCTGCCTGCCGTGCTGCCGGACACCGGGCAGCCGCTCGACATGTCGCTGTGCGCGCTGCGCAGCGTCTCGCCGATCCACGTGCAGTACCTGAAGAACATGGGGGTGGGCGCCACCTTGGTGGTGTCGCTGATGGTCGGCGGCCGGCTTTGGGGCCTGGTGTCCTGCCACCACTACGCCCCCCGGGCCGTGCCGTTCGCCATGCGGGCGGCGTGCGAGCTGCTGGCGGAGGCGGTCGGCACCCGCATCGCCGCGCTGGAAAGCTTCGTGCGCGGCCAGGCCGACATCGCGGTGCGCCGGCTGGAGCAGCGGCTGATCGAGGCGATCCCGCGGGACGGCGATTGGCGCACCGCCCTGTTCGGGCACCCGCAATCCCTGCTGCAGCCGGTGGGCGCCGCCGGCGCCGCCCTGCTGTTCGAAGGGCAGGTGACGACGGCCGGCGAGGTGCCGGGCACGCTGGAGCTGCGCCGGATCGGCGCGTGGCTGGACAGGCAAGGCAATGCGCGCACGGCGTCCGGCCCGGTCACGTCCACGATGTCGCTCGGCCTTGACGAGCCGGAGTTCGCCGCGCTCAGCCCGGTGGCGAGCGGCCTGGTCGCGGTCCCGCTGTCGGCGGCGCCTGGCGAGTACTTGCTGTGGTTCCGGCCGGAGCAGGTGCGGACCGTGACCTGGGGCGGCGACCCGACCAAGACCGGGCCCACCGACGGCACCCCGTTCGACCTGTCGCCGCGCCGGTCGTTCGCGCAATGGCACGAGGTCGTGCGGCAAACCTCGGTTGCCTGGACGGAGGCCGAGCTGGCCGCGGCCCGGCTGATCGGCAGCACCGTGCAGGACGTGATCCTGCAGTTCCGCTCGGTGGCGCTGCTGATCGCCCAGGACCAGCTCACCCGCGTGCAGCGCCAGGTGCAGGGGGCGGAGGCGCCGGTCGTGGTGGCGGACGCGGCCGGCCGCATCCTGCTGGCCAATGACGGGTTCCGGCGCTTGCTGCCCGGCCCGGCGGCGATGCCCGAGGCGTTGTCCGACCTGCCCTCCCTGTTCGACGACCCGTCGGCCGTGCAGCGCCGCCTGCATGACCTGCTGGAGCGCCGGGCGGCGTGGCGCGGCGATGCGGCGTTGGCCGGCGCCCATCCGGCCCCGCCCCGCCCGGTCCAGGTGCGGGCGGACCCGGTGTTCTCCGCGCCGGGCCGGGTCACTGGGTTCGTGCTGCTGTTCACCGACCTGACGGAGCAGCGGGCCGCCGACGCCGCGCGGCAGCGTTTCCAGGACCGCATCTTCGAGCGGGAGCGCCCGGCCTCCACTCGGCTCGACCCGAAGGGCGACCTGTTGTTCCAGGCCCTGCTTTCCCATGTGGTCGAGAACGCGCAGCTTGCGGCGCTGGAAATCACCGATGGCGGGGAGACGGCGCGGATGCCGGAAATGCTTGAAAGCGTGCGTGCGTCGGTGGCCCGGACGCGGCGGGTGCTGGAACACCTGATCTGGCATTCGGGCCAGGAGCACTCAGATCTTGGGAAGGGGCGGCCATGATCTGGACAGTTGCCGTCGCGGCGCTGGCTGCACTGCTGCTGGCCGGGGCCGGCGGCTTGGCCACCGAGATCGGGCCGTGGTACCGCGGCTTGCGCAAGCCGCCGTGGCAGCCGCCCGCTTGGGCGTTCGGCCCGGGCGGGCCGCTGATCCTCGGCATGGCCGCCTGGTCCGGCGCGCTCGCCTGGGAGGCCGCGCCCGACGCCGCCGGGCGCTTGCAGGTCGTCGTGCTGTTCGCGGTGAATGGGTTGTTCCATTTCCTCTGGAGTCCGCTGTTCTTCCGCCTGAAGCGTCCGGACTGGGCGTTCTACGAGGTCACGTTCCTGTGGTTCTCCTGCCTCGCGCTCATCATCGGGCTGGCTGGGATTTCCACCTGGGCGAGCGTGCTGATCGTGCCCTACTTGCTTTGGGTCAGCTTCGCGTCCTGGCTCAACCTCGCGATCATCCGGCTGAACGGGCCGTTTCGTTAGGCGGGTCATGGCCTCGATGGCAGGAGGCTTGCATACTTCGGGACAATAGCCCGTCGCTCTCGACGGTTCCCAAAACCCCAAGGACCTATACATGCTCCGCCGCCGTGCCCTTCTCGCCTCCGCCGCAGCCTTGGCGGCGCCTGCGCTGGTTCCGCGCCGCTCGCTCGGCCAGGCATTACGAAAAGTGAAGCTGGGGTCGGCGTTCACCACCACGACCAACGCGATGTTCCTGATGCCCGACCTGCTGCGTCCGGAAGGGATCGACGCCGAGGTCATCACTTTCCCAAGCCTCGTGCAACGCATGCAGGCGGTGGCGTCCGGCAGCGTGGACGTCGGCAACGGCGGGCTGTCGGCCACCATGCAGGTCGCGACCAAGGGCTTCCCGATGTCGGTGCTGGCCAATGGCTGCGACGGCGGCTGGATGATGCTGGCCCGGCCCGGCATCACCAGCTTCCAGCAGCTCCGCGGCAAGAAGGTCGGCGTGCAGAACGGCTCCATCGCGCTCGTCAGCCTGAACTGGAAGCTGCGGCACGAGGGGGTCGCCGACCAGGTCGAGCTGCTGTTCCTCGACAACCAGGACCAGCCGGTGCCGTTGGCGCGCGGCAGCGTGGACGCGATCTGCTGCTTCGAGCCGTACGCGACCTTCGCCGAGCTGAACGGGTTCGGGCAGAAGCTGTGGGTGCCCTACGACACGCCGATGGGCAAGACCAACCTCGGCTTCGTCGCCAGCGCCGGCTTCATCGCCCGGGAGCCGGACCTGGTCCGCACGCTGGTGCGCGCGCACGTGAAGGCCACGGAGCGGATGCGGACCGACCCGTCCATCGCCGTCGAGACCACGGTCAAGCAGTTCAACATCGACCGCAGCATCGCCGAGGCCAGCACGAAGAACCTGTTTTTCAATGCGGACAGCGGCGACGCTTTCCAAAGCGGGCTACGGTCGCTCGCCGACATGATGCTGGCCGACAAGATGCTGGACGGGGCGCCGAACTGGGCCGAGTTCATCAACACGAGCTTCCTCTGAGTGGCGCGGCACGCCGGACGGCTGGTCGGGCTGCTGCCCATCCTCGCCCTGGTCGGCCTGTGGCAGGTGGCCGTGAGCGCGAAGCTCTACCCGCCGGTGCTGCTGCCATCGCCGGGCAAGGTGGCGGGGGCGTTCGTGCAGTGGGGGCCGGTGATCGCCGCCAATGCGGGCGCCAGCGTGTTGCGCGTGCTGATCGGGGTAGGCCTCGCCTTTGCCGTGGCGGTGCCGGCGGGCTTGCTGATCGGGCGCCACCGGCGGCTCGACCGGCTGACGGACTGGTCGATCCAGGCGTTCCGGTCGGTGCCGCCGATCTCGCTGATCCCGCTCGCCATGCTGTTCTTCGGCATCGGCGACACCCCGGCCATCGTGCTGATCTTCGTCTCCGCCCTCTGGCCGCTGCTGCTGAACACCATCTTCGGCGTGCGGGGGATCGAGCGCACTTTGCTCAAGGTGGCGGCGTCGGCGCGGGCGGGCGAGATGCTGGTGCTGCGCGACATCATCCTGCCGGCGGCGCTGCCGTCGATCTTCACCGGGCTGCGTCTGGCCATCGGCGGCGGCTGGCTCACGGTGGT
Organism: uncultured Acetobacteraceae bacterium; assembly: GCA_964251035.1. Taxonomy (GTDB): domain Bacteria; phylum Pseudomonadota; class Alphaproteobacteria; order Acetobacterales; family Acetobacteraceae; genus CAHJXG01. Next base: position 4,900 of record CAXUJE010000096.1, on the reverse strand, counting down.
GACGGCGGAGATGATCGCGGTGAAGTCGGGCCTCGGCTACATGATCCTGAACGCGCAGATGACGTTCCGCACCGATCTGATCTTCGCCGGCATCGTCGTGATCGGCGCCATCGGGCTGCTGGCCGACCAATCGGTGCGCCGGCTGCGGGCGCGCGCCTGCCGGTGGCAGGAAGGCCTGGTCGCGAGTCCGGGTTGAGCGCGTTCATCGAGTGCGTCGGCGTGGGCAAGACCTATGCAGGCAAGGGAGCCGAAGTCGAGGCGCTGCGCGGCATCGACATGCGTTGTGCTCCGGGCGAGTTCGTCTGCCTGCTCGGCCTGTCCGGCTGCGGCAAGAGCACGCTGCTGCAGATGGTCGCCGGGCTGGAGCGGCCCACGGCCGGGCAGATCGTCGTGGCGGGGCGGGAGCTGGCCGGGCCGTCGCCCGCGACCAGCATCGTGTTCCAGGACCACGGCCTGTTCCCCTGGATGACCGTACGCCGCAACGTGGAGTTCAACCTGAAAGCGCGTGGCGTCGCCCGCGCCGCGCGCCGGGACCGGGCGGAGGAGATGCTGGCGCTCACGCATTTGTCCGACTTCGCCGGGCGCTACCCGCATGAGCTGTCGGGCGGCATGCGCCAGCGCGTCGGCATCGCCCGGGCACTCACCACCCGGCCGCAGGCGCTGCTGATGGACGAGCCGTTCGGCGCGCTCGATGCGCAGACCCGCGGCCATTTGCAGGCGGAGCTGCTGTCGATCTGGGCCGGGCAGCGCACCACGGTGCTGTTCGTCACCCATAGCATCGAGGAGGCGGTGTTCCTGGCCGACCGCATCCTGGTGCTCACGCCGCGCCCGGGGCGGCTCTCGGCGGAAGTCACGGTCGGACTGCCGCGCCCGCGCGTGGCCGGCACGCCCGGATTCACCGCCGTCGCCGCCCGCCTGCGCGGCATGATCGGATCGGAGGGCGCCAGCGAATGAGGCTGCTGCTGGCCAACCCCAACACCAGCCAGGCGGTGACAGACCGTATCGCCACTGTGGCGCGCGCCTATGCTTCCCCTGGGACGGCCATCCAGGCGGTCACGGCGGCGGCGGGCGTGCCCTACATCGCGACCCGGGCGGAGGCGGTGATCGGAGCCCGCGCCGTGCTGGAGCTGTTCGCCGAGCATGCCGCGGGCGCGGATGCCGCGGTGGTGGCGGCGTTCGGCGACCCTGGCCTCGGCGCCGCGCGGGAATTGCTGTCCATCCCCGTGGTCGGCATGGCGGAGGCGGCGATGCTGACCGCCTGCATGTTGGGACGCCGCTTCGCCATCATCACCTTCGCCCCGGCGCTCGGCCTCTGGTATCAGGAAACGGTGGACCATTACGGACTTTCGGCCCGCTGCTCCTGCATCCACTGGCTCGACGAGGCTTTCGCCAATGTGGCCGGGGTCGCGGAGGAGAAGGCGGCCCGGATCGCGGCGTTGTGCGCGTCGGCGGTGGCAGCGGGGGCGGAGGTCTGCATCCTGGGCGGCGCCCCGCTGGCGGGCCTTGCGGACCAGATCGCCGGGCAGGTCGATGTGCCGCTGGTGGACGGGGTGGCCGCCGCGGTGCGCCAGGCGGAGACGCTCGCGGCGCTCCGTCCGCGCAAGGCGGTCGCCGGCAGCTTCCGGCGGCCCGCCGTCAAGGCGATGACCGGGCTGCCGGCGCCGCTGGTGCGGCTGTTCGGGGGCACGGACGCGCCGTGAGACGCCCGATCCGCCTGGGGCTGCTCACGCCCTCCTCCAACACGGTGCTGGAGCCGCTTTCGACCGCCATGGTGGCCGGGCTTCCCGGCGTGACCCTGCACTTCAGCCGGTTCCGGGTGACGGAGATCGCCCTCAGCGACGCGGCGCTGGCGCAGTTCGACCCGGCGCCCGTGCTGCACGCGGCGGCGCTGCTGGCCGATGCCCGGGTGGACGCCATCGCCTGGAGCGGCACCTCGGCCAGTTGGCTCGGCTTCGACCGGGACGCCGAGCTTTGCCGGGAGATCCAGGACGCGACCGGCATTCCCGCGACATCGAGCGTGCTCGCGCTGAACGAGGCGTTGGCCCGCACCGGGGTGCGGCGCCTGGGGCTGCTGACGCCCTACCGGGACGACGTGCAGGCGCGCATCGTCGCCAATTACGCGGACATCGGCATCGAGTGCGTGGCCGAGCGGCACCTGCGGCTGCAAGACAACTTCTCCTTCGCCGCCGTGACCGAGGCGGAGTTGGAGCGGATGGCGCGCGAGGTGGCGGACGCGGCGCCGCAGGCCATCGCCGTCGTCTGCACCAACCTGCGGGCGGCGCCGCTGGCACCGAGGCTGGAAGCGGCGCTGCGATGCCCGGTCTATGACTCCGTCGCTACCGCGCTCTGGAAGGGCCTCCGCCTCGCCGGCGGCGACCCGGCGGAGGTCGCCGGGTGGGGCAGCCTGTTCGCGCTGCCGGCGCTCGCGGCCTGAGATGCAGGACATGCTGATCGCCGGCGCCCGCGCCTACCTGCCCGGCGCCGACCCGCATGACCCGCCGGTGCGCGACATCCTGATCCGCGACGGCCGGATCGCCAGCGTCGATGCGCCGGGCGAGCAGGGAGCCGCAAAAGATGAGCTGCGACGCCGGGCCGCCGCGGGCGCGGCGCGGGTGATCGAGGCCCGGGACCTCCTGGTGCTGCCCGGCTTCGTCAACGCGCACTACCATTCCTACGACGTCCTGCAGAAAGGGCTGCTGGAGGACATGCCGTTCGACGTGTGGGCGCTGCATTCGCAGCCGGCGTACCTGGGACCGCGCCCCGCGCGGGAGCTGCGGCTCCGCACCCTGATCGGCGCCGTGGACTGCCTGCGCCACGGCATCACGACGGTGCAGGACATGAACTCGCTGGTGCCGATGGACGAGCCGACGCTCGACGCCATCCTGGCCGCCTACGCGGAAAGCGGGCTGCGGGTCGTGTTCTCGGCGGCGGTGCGGGACGTGGCGGCGCTGGACATCGCGCCCTTCGTGCCCGCGGACGCGCCCGAGGCGGTGCAGGCGCTGGTCCGCGGCACCCCCGCCGACGCCCGGGCGCAGCTCGATTTCGTGGAGGCGCAAGTCCGGCGGCTCGATCCGCTGCCGCCCTGGCTGCGCTGGGCGCTCAGCCCCTCGGGTCCGCAGCGGTCCAGCCGCGTCTTGCTGGAAGGGATCGCGGCCCTGTCGGGGCGCCACAAGCTGCCGGTGACGACGCATGTGTACGAAACCCGGGCGCAGGCGGCGAGGGCGCGGTCGCTGTACCCGGCGCAGGGCGGGTCCATGCTGCGCTGGCTGCAAGAGGTCGGACTTCTCAACGAGCGCCTGACAATCGCGCACGGCGTTTGGCTGGACGGGGAGGAGATGGCGCTGCTGGGCCAGGCGCGCGCCAGCCTCGCGCACAACCCGGCGAGCAACCTGAAGCTCAAAAGCGGGGTCGCGCCGATGCGCCGGGTGATCGACGCTGGCGTGAATGTTGCTTTGGGTTGCGACAACTGCAGTTGCGGGGATTGCCAAAGCATGTTCACGGCCATGAAGCTGCTCTGCCTGCTGGCCGCCGCCGCCGACCCCAATCCGACCGGCGTCGATGCGGCCATGGCCATCGACGCGGCGACGGTGGGCGGCGCGCAAGCCTTGGGCCTGGCGGGCGAGGTCGGGGCCATCGCGCCGGACATGCAGGCCGACCTGGTGATGCTGGACCTGCGCGACATTGCCTACGTGCCGCTCAACAGCGCCGCGCGCCAGGTGGTGTTCGCAGAATCCGGGCGCGGCGTGCACAGCGTGGTGGCGGGCGGCAATCTGGTGCTGGACGCCGGCCGGATCACCACGGTCGACGAGGCCGCGCTGCGGGCCGAGGCGGCGGCGGTGATGCCGGGCTTCCGGCGCGACTACGCGCTCCAGGCCGAGCGGGCGCGGGTGGCGACGCCCTGGCTGCTGGAGGCGAACCGGCGTGTGGCGGCGCATCCCGTGGGCCGGGACGGGATCGGCCTCGACCGGTTCATCCCCCGATGAGCGCCGAACCCGCCCTGCAAGGCCTGCTGCACGTCGCGATCAAGACCTCGGACCTCCCGCGGACCCGGCGGTTCTACGTGGACGTGCTCGGGCTGCGGGACATGCCGCGTCCGGACTTCGGCTATCCCGGCGCGTGGCTCGGCCTGCCGGGTCCCGGGCCGATCATCCACATCTACGCGGGCGGCCCGGCGCTGGGTCCGGGCGGCGTGGCGCCGCAGGGGAGTGCGGCCATCGACCATGTCTCACTCACGGCCAGCGGATACCATGGCTTCGTCGCCCGGCTGGAGGCGCACGGCATTCCGTTCCGGGAGTTCATCGTGCCGGGCACCCCACTGTGGCAGCTCTTTGCCTACGACCCCAGCGGCGTGCAGCTTGAGCTGACGTTCGACTCGCGGGCCGAGGACGGGCCGCCGCCCGACCTTTCGGATGGACGGCGGTATGTCGCGGGGGAGGGCTTCTTCGACGCGGGGAGCCATGCCCGGTTCTGACCCGCTGCGGTGGGACGCGCCGACGATTGCCGCGGCGGTGGGGACAAGGCGAGTCGATCCCGTCGAGGTGATCGACGCCTTCCTCGATCAAATCCGGCGCGCCAACCCGGCGGTGAACGCCCTGGTGGACCATGACGAGGCAGCACCGCGGGCCGAGGCGGCGGCCTTGCGCCGCCGGGTCGCGGCGGGCGAGGCGCTGCCGCTGGCGGGCGTGCCCGTCGTCGTGAAGGATTCGATCTGGGTCGCCGGGCGGCGGATCACCCAAGGGTCGCCGCTGTTCCGGGACTTCCGGCCCCCGCGCGATGCGCTGCCGGTCGAGCGGATGCGCCGCGCGGGCGCGGTGGTGATCGGCATCGGCAACATGCCGGAGTTCGGCGCGAAGGAGATCACCGACAACCGGATTTACGGGCGGACGCTCAACCCGCGGGA
>CAXUJE010000095.1:14704-15566 GCA_964251035.1 uncultured Acetobacteraceae bacterium | reverse complement strand
CCCACACGTCGTGCCCGGCGCTGCTCGGCCATGCGGCGTTCGACCACGGCGCGTCCTGGCTGCACGCGGCCCAGCGCAACCCGTTGGTGGCGTTCGCCCATCCCGGCGAGGACACGCTGACCAACTCCGACGACGCCCGGACCGAGCGCCTGTTCGTCGCCGGCCGCCCCGCCGACGCCGGTGAGCAGGCCGCCTATGACGCCGCCTGGGACCGCCTCGACGATGTTGTCGCCCCGGCGCTCGCGCCGGATCAGCGGGACCGCAGCCTCGCCGAGGCGATGGCGCCGATGCGGGACGACCCCTGGGCGGCGACGGTCGCGGGGTGGGAGGGCGCGATCATCGCCGCTGCCGACGCGGACGCGCTCAGTTTGCGCGACTGGCGCCTGAACCGGCTGGACGGCCCGAACCTGACCGTGCGCGGTGGCCTGGGCGCCTTTGTCGCCAGGCGCCTCGCGACCGATGTCGAACTCCATACACCCGTGACCGCTGTCGCCTGGGACGGCATGGCCGGCGTGCGGGTGGAGACGGCGCGCGGGACGGTCCGCGCTGCCGCCTGCATCATCACCGTCTCCACCGGCGTGCTGGCGTCGGGCGCGATCCGCTTCACGCCGGCCTTGCCGGACCCCGTGCAGGCGGCGGTCGCCGGGCTGCCGATGGGGCTGCTGTCGAAGGTGGCGCTGCCGGCGGCCGGACCGGACCGGCTTGGGCTGCCGGCGGACACCGGCCTCGCGCGGCAGATGGCGGCCGGGCGCGCCAACATGGCGTTCATCGCCTGGCCCGGCGGCGCGGGCCACGTCATCGGCTTCGTCGGTGGGCGGGCTGCCTGGGCGGCGAGACCACCGTGGTGCCGGTGGAGAACGCC